>DASQVO010000050.1:0-28879 GCA_035640715.1 Streptosporangiaceae bacterium | reverse complement strand
GCCAGGGACGCGCCGATGACCGTGTATGAGAGGTGCCACGCCGTGTACGGCGGATGCAGCAGCGTCCACCAGTCCCGCCACCGTCCCGGCGGCGCGGCGTAATAAGCCGGCCGGGCGCTGGGCGCACCGGATGCGCCGGGCTCTCCTTGTGGCGGGCCGGGTGCCTCTCCTGGCGGGCCGGGTGCTTCCCCGCCGCCTCCCGGTACGTCAGCCACTGGTCCGCGTTCCCCACATGACCAGGCCGCCGCCCAGGCTCATGATCCGGGCACCGACATCACCGAAGCCGGCACGGCGCCACGCCTGCACTGTCCACGCGACCGGGTACCGGCGGTAATGGCTGGTGATGTTCGGCCCGAGAAACTGGCCGACCCGCAGCCAGGCGGGACCGCCGAGGAGAAGCCCCCCGGCGGGCAGGACCAGCCGCGTGTACAGCACCCACGCCGAGCGCCAGAAGGCCACGGGAGGGACGCAGAATTCCAGGCTCGCCATCGTCCCGCCCGGCTTGACCACCCGCGCCAGCTCGGCAAGCGTCGCCTGCGGATCGTCAACGTAGCGCAGCAGGTACGTAAAGGTCAGCGCGTCGAAACTGGCGTCAGGGAAAGGCAGCCGCTCGGCCCGTCCGGCCACCAGGCCGACCCGCGCGCCCAGCCTGGCCGCTGTCACGTTCGCGCGGCCCTGCTGCAGCATTTCCTCGGTCAGGTCAACACCTACGACGCGTGCGCCGGTGCGGGAGGCCAGCTGGATGGCGACCCCGGCCGTCCCCGACGCGACGTCCAGCACCATCCTGCCGCGTGCCGGGGCCGGAGCCTGAGCAGGGGCCGGAGCCTGAGCGGGGGCGGGGCGCACAGCGGAGACGACGTGGTCAACCATCTCGCGCCGCCAGCGGCCGTTCTGGCCCATCGAGAGAATCTCTGCCAGCAGGTCATAACGCGCGGGAAGGGGAGCGAACAGGCGCTGTGCGAAGCGGTTGCGGTCGGCGGCTGGAAGCGACATGGTGTCTCCTCGGGGCCCGGGCCTCCACCATACGCCGCCGTGCTTGCTCAGAACGGGTCCGGGGTGCGGCGCGCCGCCTCCGCGGCCTCCTCGCGCAGCACGCGGCGAAGCACCTTGCCGAGTATGTTGTGCGGGAGTTCCTCGCGGGCCACGACCTGGGACGGGACCTTGTAGCCGGCCAGATGCTCGGCGCAGTGCTGGATCAGCTCACCCGCCTCCGGCGCGATCCCGGGGATGAGGATCACGTAGGCGACCACGCTCTCGCCGCGGAGCGGGTCGGGCACGCCGACCACGGCGCTCTCCTTGACGCCGGGATGGGAGTTCAGCACCTCCTCGACCTCAGACGGGTAGACGTTCAGCCCGTCCACGATGATCACGTCGCGCTTGCGGTCGAGCAGGGTGAAGAAGCCGTCCGGGCTCATCACGGCGATGTCGCCGGTCCGCAGCCAGCCGTCGGACAGGACCTCGGCGGTCTCCTTCGGCTGGTTCCAGTAGCCCGCGAATACCTGCGGGCCGCGGACCAGCAGTTCGCCCGCCTGCCCAATGGGCACGACCTGGCGGGGATCGGACTCGCTGACGATCCGCGCCATAGTGCCGGGCAGCGGCAGGCCGACCGAAATATGCCGTGCGTTCCCGTTCAGCGGATTGGCCATGGTCACCGGCGACGTCTCCGTCATACCGTAGCCCTGCACGACCCGCGCACCCGTTGCCCTGCGGAACGCGTCAACGGTCTCCCTGCGGAGCTGCATGGCGCCCGATATGCAGATCCGGATCGATTTGAGGTGCGCCGATCGTGCCTGCGGCGACTCGGCGATCTGGGCGTAGATCGGCGGCACCCCCGGGAAGAGCACTGGCTTCCAGCGCCGGATCTGCTGCAGGACGAGGTCGAGGTCAAACTTCGGGACGAGCACGATCGTGCCGCCCATGTGCATGGTGGTGGTGAGGCACAGTGTCAGCCCGAACACGTGGAACATGGGCAGCACGGCGAGGGTCGCGCCGAAGCCGGGTTTTATGGACGGGGCCCATGCCGCGGTCTGGTAGGCGTTCGCAAGCAGGTTGGCGTGGCTGAGCATTGCCCCCTTCGGGGTGCCGGTGGTGCCCCCCGTGTACTGGAGTATGGCGATGTCCCTGGCGGGGTCGACCTGAACCTGGCTGTGACGGGCTCGTGCGTTCCGCAGCAGGTCCCGGAGAAAAAGCGCCGAGCCGGCGCCGCCGGGCAGCGGCGAGGTCAGCTCGGCCCGCGCTTCCCTGGCGCGAGGCAACGGCAGCCGCAGCGCGAGCCGCTTGGAGGCCGGCAGGTATTCCACCAGTGAGGTCACGATGACGTGCTCGACAGCCGTTCCCCTGCGGGCGGCGGCGACCGTCTTGTAGACGCGGTCGAAGGCGATAACGACCTTGGCCCCGCTGTCGGCGAGCTGAGCGTGCAGCTCGTCGGCCGTGTAGAGCGGGTTGTTCTGCACCACGATCGCGCCCCGGCGCAGGATCGCGAAGAAGGAGATGACTTGCTGGGGACAGTTCGGCAGTACCAGCGCCACCCGGTCTCCCTTGTGCACGCCGAGCCCGCGCAGCGCGTCCGCGAACCGGTCCACCAGCCTGGCCAGCTCCCGGTAGGTGATCTTGCGGCCAAGGAAGATCATGGCTGGGCGCCGCGGGAAGCGGCTCACGGCCTCATCGAGGATGTCCGTAAGCGGGGCGTCGGGGAACTCCGCCTCGGCGGGAACCCCCTCTTGGTAGTAGCGCAGCCAGGGCCTCGTGTCGTACGACGTTGTCATGATCTCGTGACCACCACCTGGGTATCCGTAGTCAGGCCTTTTCGGTACCCCCCGAGGCGCCCGCACCCGTGAGGGAGTAGGCCGCAGCGCTCATGAGCCTGCCGCAGTAAACAGCACGTCTGAGGTCGCGAATGTCACACTCGGTCGCCTACCGGGCATTATGAACCTCCTCGCCGCAAATGTCCCTCGGTTTCACGCAGGCTGGGCTGGACTGGCTGGTGAGAGGGCTGAAGTGATGGATTGATATTCTCTCTGTCGTGAGGGACGGGGATTCCGGCCCCTGCGCGATGGGAGCGGAGATTGAGGTTCGCGGTTCCGGAATCCCTCATGCCGCCCGGCCCTAGGCCGGGAACCCGGTGACAGACCGGCTGGCCGAGGCCCGTGACCTGCTACGCCGCTTCCCGCTCGTGGATGGCCACAACGACCTGCCGTGGGAGCTTCGCGATCAGTTCGGCGGCGATCCCGCCAGGGTGAACCTGGCTGAGCCGGTGGCGACGACCCAGACCGACCTGCCGCGGCTGGCCGCCGGCGGCGTCGGGGCACAGTTCTGGTCGGTGTTCGTCCCCGCCACGTTCACCGGGCACGCGGCGGTGACGGCGGTGCTGGAGCAGATAGACATCGTGCACCGGATGATCCGGCGCTACCCGGACCGGCTCGAGCTCGCGCTGTCCGCCGGTGACGTGGAGCGGATCTTCGCGAGCGGCAAGGTCGCGTCGCTGCTCGGCGCCGAAGGCGGTCACGCGATCGCGTCCTCCCTGGGTGTGCTCCGCGCGCTGTACGCCCTCGGTGTCAGGTACCTGACCCTCACCCACAACGCCAACGTGGACTGGGCGGATTCGGCAACCGACGAGCCCCGGGCGGGCGGGCTGACCGCCTTCGGCCGCGAGGTCGTGCGTGAGATGCAGCGGATCGGTATGCTCGCCGACCTCTCGCACGTCTCCGCGGCCACCATGCGCGACGTCCTCGATATCGCCGAAGCGCCCGTGATCTTCTCTCACTCCTCGGCCCGGGCACTGTGCGACAACCCGCGCAACGTCCCCGATGACGTGCTGGAGCGGCTGGCCGCCAACAACGGCGTCTGCATGGTGACCTTCGTGCCGGCTTTCGTCTCTCAGGAACGCTCCGACTGGCTGTCCGGGCTGATGGCAGAGATGCGGCGGCGTGGACTAGACCCCAGGGACCTGTCCCAGCGGGAGAGCATCACGGCCGACTGGGAATCCCGGCACCCCGTCCCGAAAGCCACGCTGGCCCAGGTGGTGGAGCACATCGAGCATGTGCGGGCCGTGGCGGGGATCGAGCATGTCGGCATCGGCGGTGACTACGACGGATCCGCCGCCTTCCCGCAGGGGCTCGCGGACGTCTCCTGCTACCCGGCGGTGTTCGCCGAGCTGCTGGCCCAGGGCTGGAGCGAGAAGGACTGCGCCGCGCTGGCCGGCGGCAACATCCTCCGCGCCCTGCGCGACGCCGAGACGGCGGCTGACAATAAACACCCCATTGATATCTGAAGACACTGATCTGCGGGAGATAGCTTCGGCCGCCGGAAACGCGCCCCGGCGCAATCCGTGTACCCTTGCTGCGTGAATGCCGCGAGTGCAAGGAGGCTGAGCTGATGACGGCACCGGCGGCGACCGCGTCGTCGCTGCGCCGGCGGGCGGGCCTGGATGTGCTCACGTGGGCCGCGTTCGAGCCGTTCGACGTCGATGTGATGGTGACGACACGGCACGGCGGGGCCTCGGCTGGCCCGTACGCATCGCTCAACCTGGGACTGCACGTCGGGGACGCCTCCGCGAACGTCCTGGAGAACAGGCGGCGGGTGGCGATGGCGCTCGGCGCTGACCCGGGTGATTTCGTCTTCTGCAATCAGGCGCATGGCCGCCAGGTGGCGGTCGTCACGGCCGATGACCGGGGGAAGGGCGCGAGACGTCTTGACGATGCGATCGCCCAGACGGATGCGCTTGTCACCAAGGATGCGGGAGTAGTGCTGGCAGTCATGGTCGCCGATTGCGTGCCGATCGTTCTCTACGACCCGGTGGCGCACGTGCTTGGCTGTGTCCACGCGGGCTGGCGGGGCACGGTCGCCCGGGTCAGCGAGGCGGCAGTGGAGGCGATGCGGTCGCTCGGGGCCCACCCGGGCAGCGTCATCGCGGGCCTGGGCCCTGCGGTAGCACCGGAGCGCTACCAGGTGGGCGCCGAGGTAGCCGAGGCGGCCGAACGAGGCCTGGGGGATGCCGCCAGCCAGGTCATCCGTCCGGACGGGGCGGGAAAGTGGCTGTTCGACTTGTGGGCGGCCAACAGGCTGGTGCTTCATGACGCTGGCGTCGCTGAGGAGCACATCGCTGTCGCGGCGATGCCGACCGGGCCGACGCCAGGCCTGTTCTTCAGCGACCGCGAAGCCCGCCCATGCGGCCGGTTCGCCGCCATCGCGCGGCTGGGTGCCCGGGACAGCACGTGACGCCACCGGCTCGCCGCGGGGACGTGTTCCGGTACGAGTCCTACGAGATCGACGCCGATGCCGGCCTGCTTCTGTGCCGCTACAGCGTCGACGGGCGGCAATTCGAAGAGCGGATAACCCTGGACCCGGCGGGACAGTGGGATTCCCCGTCCGTCACTGCGGCCGCGCGTCTTGTGTTCCTGCTCGCCGGGGTGTCCTATTACAAGACGGCGGCACCCCCCGTCATCGACCTCGGGCAGCTGGCGGTGACGGGGTGCGAACGGGATTTCCTCCGCGAGTATTACCTCGAGGGCCTCGGCGAGTTTGCCTTCCGCAACGGCATTGACCTGTCCGATGTGCGCATTGAAGGTCCCAGCGTCCCTGCGCCCGCGGCTGCGGCGGGCAGGGGCCGTAACGATCGCGTCCCCCAGCGCGCCGGCGGCGGAATCAGGCGCGTCCTGGTGCCATTCGGCGGCGGCATCGACTCCATCGTGACCGTAGAACTGATCCGCCACCGTGCCGAGGCAGCGCTTTTCATCGTCAACCGGCCGGGTGACCGCTTCGACGCGATCGAGCGCCCGGCGGCAGTTACCGGGCTGCCCATCGTTCGCGCCGGCCGGCAGATCGATCCTCAGCTCCTGCGGTCTCGTGAACTCGGATTCCTCAATGGGCACGTGCCCGTAACCGGCATTCTCTCGGCCATCGCGGTCATGGCCGCGTCGCTGGCAGCCTATAACGCCGTGGTGATGTCGAACGAGTGGTCCGCCTCTGTCGCCACCATCCAGGTCGGCGGGCGTGCGATCAACCACCAGTACTCCAAGAGCGCGGCATTCGAGGCCGCGTTCCGCGGTGTTCTTGCGGAGGCCGCTGCTGCGCTGCCAGACGGCCACGAAATACCGGATTATTTCTCGGCACTGAGGCCCCGCACCGAGCTGTGGATAGCGGAGCAGTTCGCCCGGATGGAGCAGTATCACTCTACATTCCGCAGTTGCAACAGAGCTTTCCACATCGATAAATCTCAGCGGCTCGACCACTGGTGCGGGCAGTGCGACAAGTGCTGTTTCATTGACCTTATTCTCGCGCCGTTCCTGCCGGTTACAGAATTGGAACGTATTTTCGGCGGCCAGGAACCGCTCGCGGACCCCTCCCTTGCCCCCCGCTTCCGCGCATTGCTTGGCACGTCGGACGTTAGTAAGCCGTTCGAGTGCGTTGGCGAGGTCAACGAGTGCCGCGCCGCGACACTGCTGGCGGCGCGGCGCCCCGACCGTGCCGGCTGCAAGCTCCTCGAAGAACTGGCCGCGGATGTCACGATCTTGCCCGGGACGCCCTCGACGGAGGGGCTGCTGCGTCCCGTGGGCGAGCATTTCATCCCGGCCGCCTACGCGACGGAAGACGTCCTGGCCTGACGATGACGCGCCCCACGCTTTCCTGGACTGATCTGCGAGGTGCCCGCGCCGGGGTGTGGGGCCTCGGCCGCGAGGGCATGGCGAACGTCCGCAAGCTGACCTCAATGGGTGTGCAGCCCGTGCTTGTCGACGATAAGCCCGGAGCCGATGTCATGGGCATTCCGGTGCTGCCCACGCGGGAAGGCGGCCTCGCCGCCCTTGAGCGGTGCGAGGTCGTCGTCAAGACCCCCGGAATCAGCCGCTATCGCCCCGAGGTGGCCCGGCTCGAAGCGCTCGGGATCCCTGTCACCGGGGGCCTCGGGCTGTGGCTGCAGGAAGCGGACGCCGAACGGGTGGTCTGTGTCACGGGGACGAAGGGAAAGAGCACCGTCGTCTCGATCGCAGGTCACCTGCTGACGGGTCTCGGCTATCGCTGCATGGTCGGCGGGAATATAGGCGTGCCGCCCTACGATCCCGAGGGCGGCACGGGACCATGGGATTACTGGGTGATCGAGGTTTCCAGCTACCAGGCCACCGATCTCGCGTCGTCACCGCCCGTCGTCGCCGTCACATCGCTGCACCCGGATCACCTGCCCTGGCACGGCGGCGTGGAGAACTACTTCAGGGACAAACTGTCCGCGTGCTCGCAGCCCGGCGCGGACCTGACCGTGGCCAATGGTGATAGCGATCTGCTGCGGGAACGTGCCGCGCTGCTCGGCCCGAAGATCGACTGGGTGCGGGCAGACGACGAACCCGGCGCCACATGGATGGGCTCACTGGGCCTGCTCGGCCAGCACAACCGGCGCAATGCGCTGATCGCCAGGCGCTGCCTGGAGGCGCTGGGTGTTCCCCAGGCAGCCGATGATGCGGCGCTCGCGGGCGCGGGCGCCGGCTATCAGCACCTGCAGAGCCGGCTCCAGGTCATCGGTGATGTTGCGGGAGTGACCTTCGTCGATGACAGCCTGTCTACGAACGTCCTGCCCACACTGGCCGCGCTCGACGCGTTCGGCGGCCGGCGCGTCGCCCTGATCGTCGGCGGCCAGGACCGCGGCATCGACTACGCGCCCCTCGCGGCCGGCCTGCGTGAGCGTGCCGCGCCGACGCTCGTGCTGACCCTGCCCGACAGCGGCCCCCGGATCCATACCGACATCGAGTCCGTGATCCCGGCCGGTCATCCTTCCGCCGTCGCGGACGTCATCGACTGCGCCGATCTCGATACGGCCGTCGCTCGCGGGTTCGGCTGGGCCTGGCCGGACGGTGTGGTGCTGCTGTCCCCGGCGGCGCCCAGCTTCGGCCGGTTCCGCGACTACCGCGACCGGGGCGAGGCCTTCGCCCGCGCCATGCACGCGTGCCGTGCGCCCGGGCACGCAGCGGGGGCGCAGTCACGCTGCGGCTGAGGTCCTGTGTTCAAGACGCACGGTATGGTAACCATACCGTTGATATTCCTTTATGACACATTCCGCGTCAGGGCGCACAGCTGCCGCTATCGGCATGGGGCCTGGACGTCTGGGACAATCAACGCGAAGGGGGCGAAGAAAGTGCGCGTCGGCATCCTGGGCCCGCTCGAAGTGCGGGACGCGGCGGGGAGTTCCGTATCGCTGGCTGGGTCCCGGCTGCGTGCGCTGCTGGTCCGGCTGGCCGTAGCCGACGGGCGCGCGACGCTCCGGAACTCGAAGGCATGAGCACGGAGTAGCTGGCTTAGGGTCTAGCCCTCTTTTACCTCGATGCCGAGCTGGCGGGCGAGGACCGGGGCGATGGACATGAGCTGGGCGGTGTCGATGATGGCGCCGCGGAGCGACTCGTAGCCCGCGGTGATGTCCAGCTCGGCGCCGCGCAGGTCCGCCTTCTCCAGGGTGGCCCGGGAGAAATCGGCACGCGTTAGCTTCGAGCCCGGGAAGCGGGTGCGCTTGAGCGTAGCGCCGCCGAAGTCCACGTCGCGCAGGAGGCAGTCCTCGAACGTGACGTCGGCGAGGACGGCTGTGCGGAAGTTCACCGAGTCAAGCTTGCACCCATGGAAGACGACCCGGCGCAAGCTGGCGCCGAATGTCTGGACGCCGGCGGCGGCGCAGCCTAGGAACGTCGCGTCCAGCCAGCTGCTCTCGGCCAGGTCGGCTGACAGGAGGCGGACGTCGCGCAGCCACACGTCGCTGAAGCGGCTCTTGCGGAACGTCCCGCCGTCGAACGTCACGCCGGAGAACGCGCACTCGATGAAGCGGCAGCCGCCCGCGCCGGCGTCGCTGACGGTGACGTCCGCGAAGTGATACCCGTCGTAGTCATCCCCGGCCATCAGGGCGCCCGTATAGGGCCTGAGCGTACTGGAGAACGGCAAGTCGCTCAGCTGGCGGTGCAGCGTCATCCCATCTCCTCGCCCGGGGACGGCGACACCACGGGCCGACGGGCCGCCGCGCCCAACCTATGCGACCGGTCCACGGTACCGATGTGACAGCGCGCGGCCGGTGATGGCAGGGTGTTCGGGAAGGTCTGGCCGACCGCAGCAGACTGGGAGACAAATGACAGAGCCGAACGATTTCAACGCGAAGATCATCGAAGAGTTCCGGGCCAACGGCGGGAAGGTGGGTGGCATGTTCGCGGGCAGCTCCCTCCTGCTGCTGCACAGCACAGGTGCCAAAACCGGCGCGGAACGGGTGAGCCCGCTCGCGTACCAGAAGGTCGGTGACAGCTACGCGATCTTCGCGTCGAAGGCGGGCGCGCCGACGAACCCGGCCTGGTACCACAACCTGCTGGCTGATCCGCGGACCCGGGCCGAAGTGGGCACCGAGACCATCGAAGTGACCGCGCGGGTGGCTGGCCCCGAGGAACGGGAGGCCATCTGGGCCCGCCAGAAGGAGAACTTCCCCAACTTCGCGGAGTACGAGAAGAAGACGCAGCGGCAGATCCCGGTCGTCATCCTCGAGCCGGTCAGATAGCCGGGACGACAGCCGTGCCAGCCGACGATCCCCGGGTCAAGACCACCATCGGCGCCGTCCGCGGGCGGCGGGAGGATGGCCTGGCCGTCTTCCGCGGCATCCCGTTCGCCCGGCCGCCAGCCGGTGACCTGCGCTTCGCCGTGCCGCGCCCGCCGGAGAGCTGGGACGGTACCCGTGACGCGTCCGCATTCGGGCCGCCGCCGCCCCAGCCCCGGGCCGGCCGCATCGCCGCACCGGTGAGCGCGGGCGCCGGGCAGGCCGCGGGAGACTGGCTGACAGTCAACGTGTGGTCCCCGGACGCCGGGGCGGCCAGGCTGCCCGTCATGGTCTGGGTCTACGGGGGCGCCTACGCGGCCGGGTATGCCAGCGACCCGGCCTACGACGGTGCCCGCATCGCACGCCAGGGCGTGGTCGTCGTCACCTTCAACTACCGCGTCGGCATGGAGGGCTTCGCGCAGCTCGAAGGCGCCCCGGCCAACCGCGGCCTGCTGGACCAGGTCGCCGCGCTCGGCTGGGTGCAGGACAACATCGCCTCGTTCGGCGGCGACCCGGACAACGTGACCGTGTTCGGTGAGTCGGCGGGAGCCGGGTCGATCGCCGCGCTGCTGGTCATGGACGCAGCCGCCGGGCTCTTCCGGCGCGCGATCACCCAGAGCGTCCCCGGCACCTTCTTCTCCACGGCGCTGGCGGCCGACATCGCCGCCGCGGCCGCGACCGAAGTGGGCGTGCGCCCCAGCGCCGCCGACCTGGCCCGGATCGACCCGGAGCGGCTGGTCGGGGCCGCGGAGGCGGTCATCGCCTCCTTCGGAGAGCGGGCCGGGCGCTGGGGGGCCGTCGCGCATACCCTCACCCCGTTCTCGCCCGTCGTCGACGGCGAGGTACTGCCGGCCGCGCCCTGGCAGGCCCTGGCCGGCGGGCGGGCCCGCGACATCGAGCTGATCGCCGGGCATACTCGCGACGAGTGCCGGCTATTCACGGCCGCCTCGGCGCGGTTCGGCGGCCTCGCGGCCGAGGAGGCGGCCACGGCGCTGCGCGCGTTCGCCCCCGGCCTGGGCGGCGCGGATGCCTACCGGGTGGCATATCCGGAGGCCGACGCCACGCGGCTGTACGAACTGGCCTACTCCGACTGGCTGTTCCGCATGCCGAGCCTGCACCTCGCGCAGGCACACGCCGCCGGGGGCGGTACCGCCTTCCTCTATGAACTGCGCTACGCCGCGCCGGCCAATGACGGCGCACTCGGCGCCTGCCACGGGCTCGATGTGCCACTGATCTTCGGCTCGTTCGCCGCGGGCTTCGGCCAGATGCTGTTCGGCGGGCAGACGCCAGCCGCGGCCGTGAACCTGGGCGAGGCGATGCGCTCCTCGTGGATCGCGTTCGCCGCCAGCGGCGACCCCGGATGGCCCGCCTACACGGCCGCCGGGCACCTGACGCGGGTCTTCGACGACCCGCCGTCCGTGGCGCCATACCCGGAGGAGACATCGCGCCGCCTCTGGGCAGAGCATGAGTTCGGGATCCTGGATCTGGTTGGGTAGCGAGAGATCACGCAGCGGACCGCAGGTTCGTACCGGCCCAGCGAGTCCGGGCCTTCAGGCCCGGCGAGCGGCCGGTGTATCGGCCGGTACCGGCACAGGCTACGGACAGGCGATCGTTACCGGCCCAGCGAGTCCGGGCCTACAGGCCCGGCGAGCGGCCGGTGTATCGGACCCCAGCCCGGGAAAGCTGACGGGGGGTTCCGGGGGGTCGTCCCCCCGGGCTAACACAGCCCGCGCAGCGCCGGCAGCAGCTCCTTGGACGCCCAGGAGATGAAC
Source organism: Streptosporangiaceae bacterium (assembly GCA_035640715.1). Lineage (GTDB taxonomy): Bacteria > Actinomycetota > Actinomycetes > Streptosporangiales > Streptosporangiaceae > DASQVO01. The sequence continues at coordinate 17,563 of DASQVO010000050.1, read as the reverse complement.
TCGCCCTGCTTGTCGGCGCCCACCCCGACCAGGGCCACGTGGGTGTACCCGGCGTCGACGTAGGCCCGGACCGCCTCCACGTGCGTGGCGACATCCGGCCCGCACGAGACGACGGAGCAGACGTCATCCTCGGTGACCGTGGCGGAGCACGCCTCGAAGGCCTCGGGATCCGGAAGCTCCGCATTGACCTTCCAGCCGGCTACGCCCCAGCGCCAAAGCCTCCTGGCCCGCTCGCGGGCGGCGTCCTCGTCACTGTCGTAGGAGATCGGCAGCTGGCCGAATTTCGGCTTCCCCGGCCCGGCGGCCTTGTCGAACGCCTGCACGAGTTCGCGGAGCGGCTCGACGGAGATCATCCCGTCGCCCTTCTCCGCGGCGAGCCGCAGTGAGGCCGGGCCGGAGCCGGCGACGTAGATCGGCGGCGGCTTGTCCGGGATGTCGTAGAGCTTGGCCCTCGCGACACTGAAATGCTTGCCGCGGTAGTTCACGTATTTGCCGGTGAAGAGGCGGGCGATGATGTCCAGTGCCTCGCTGAGCATCTCATGGCGTACCTGCCTGGCGGGCCAGCCCAGGCCGATGACGTGCTCGTTGAGGTTCTCACCGGACCCGATCCCGAGGGAGAACCGGCCGTCGGACAGCACGCCCATCGTGGCGGCCTTCTGCGCGACCACGGCCGGGTGGTAGCGCATCGTCGGGCAGGTGACGAACGTCATCAGCGGCAGCCGCTCGGTGGCATGGGCCGCGGCACCGAGCACCGACCAGGCATAGCCGGAATGCCCCTGCTCCTCGATCCACGGGAAGTAATGATCGGACATGACCGAGAAGTCGAAGCCCGCGGCCTCGGCCTCTGCCAGGTCACTGACGAGCTGCTTGACAGGCGTCTGTTCACACATCGCGGTGTATCCGAACTCAGTCATGCCGAGCGCCTTACCCACAGGCGCGCGGTCATATCGCCGGCGGCCGGATTTACGCGTCCATCACAGGCGGGCCGGCACGCAGGCATCGGCGCCGGCCGTTTGCCGGGCGGACAGCCGGGTATCGCCGCGCATAAGCGATGCGAGAGTGGTGCGAGAAACGTGCAGTTCGCAGACTGGCGAGTTGAGCCGACCTGGCCCGTTGACCTCCTGGCGCGGTGCCTTGCCGGGCATCGCCGGGCAGGTCACCGGATCGTGTTCACGAACGGGTGCTTCGACGTGCTGCACCGCGGCCACGTGGAATGCCTCCAGCAGGCCGCTGCCCTCGGTGACGTGCTCGTCGTGGGTATCAACTCCGACGACAGCGTGCGGAAGCTGAAGGGCGAGGGGCGGCCGGTCAGCCCGGCTGAGGACCGGGCGGCGGTTGTCGCGGCGATCGGCTGCGTCGAGTACGTGACCATTTTCAGCGACGACGTGCCGATACGGCTGCTCGAGGCCATCCGGCCCGATGTCTATGTCAAGGGCGGCGACTACGACGCGGCCACGCTGCCGGAGCGGCGGATCGTGGAGCGCTATGGGGGCCGGGTGATGACGGTGGGATACCTGCCAGGTCATTCAACGACCGCCATCATGGACCGGATCCGCCGCGAGGCCGCCCACGGCGCGTAGCGTTCCTGCGGCGCCGGCCGCCGGTAACGGATGGGCACCCTAGGGCCCCTAATGCTCTGACCAGCGAAATTACGTATAGATAAGTCGATTTGTTTAGGGAGTTCCTCAGGAGGTAGCTGAGAGGCGGTGCCTATGACGCAGGCATGCAGAGACTTCATTGGTCTGTTTCCGCTGGTTTCCGGCTGACGGAGGTGTGCGTGCGGGTTCTGGGTATCAACGCGATCTTTCATGATCCGGCCGCTGCCGTGGCGGTAGACGGGAAGGTCGTCGCAGCCGCCGAGGAGGAACGCTTCAGCCGCCGCAAGCACGGCAAGCGCCCGGTGCCCTTCTCGGCGTGGGAGCTTCCCGAGCAGGCTGCGCGCTGGTGCCTGGAGGAGACCGGCGTCAGCGCCGGCGAGCTGGACGCGATCGCGTACTCCTACGACCCCTCGCTGGTCCGGCCCGGCCAGGACGGGCTGGACACGCAGTGGGAGGAGTTGCGCACCCGGTACGCCGCGCGCGCCCCGCAATTCCTCGCCACCGCGCTGCCGGGCCTGGATCCGGCGAAGGTCACGGCGGTCGCCCACCACGTCGCGCACGCCGCGTCGGCCGGTCTGGCCGCGCCCTTCGGTGACTGCGCCGTGCTTGTGCTGGACGGCCGGGGCGAGGCGGCCTCGCACCTCGCCGGCGCCTACATCGGCGGCGAGCTGACCGTTCTGGCCAGCCAGGAGCTGCCCCACTCGCTCGGCCTGATGTACGAGGAGGTCACCGATCACCTCGGGTTCCTCCGGTCATCGGATGAGTACAAGGTGATGGCCCTCGCCTCTTATGGCAAGCCACGCTTCCTCGGCGAGCTGGCGGACCGGATCCGGGTCACGGGCGACGGCGGATTCATCACCGAGCCGGTCGAGTGGGAGGCGCTGGCCAGCCGCCGCCGGCCCGGCGAGGAGTGGACCGCCGACCACGCCGATCTCGCCGCCAGCGTGCAGGCCCGGCTCGAGGAGGTCCTCGCCGAGCTGGCCTCCTGGCTGCATGACCAGACCGGGCAGCGGAACCTCGCGCTTGCGGGGGGAGTGGCGCTCAACTGTGTCGCGAACACCAAGCTCGCTGCCGAGGGGCCGTTCGATCACCTCTGGGTACAGCCCGCGGCCGGTGACGCCGGCACGGCGCTCGGCGGCGCGCTCGAGCTATCCCGCCGCGGGGGGCTGACGCCCGCGCCGATGGACAGCTGCAGCCTCGGCCGGGGCTGGCGGGACAGTGACATAGAGGCCGTCCTCCGCGCCGCCCGTGTGCCGCACACACGGCCGGCCGACATGGCGGACGCGGTCGCGGAGGCCCTGGCCCGCGACCAGATCGTCGCGTGGTTCCAGGGCCGCGCGGAATTTGGCCCCCGCGCGCTCGGATACCGTTCCCTGCTGGCTCATCCCGGGCGCGCGGGCAATGTCGAGCGGCTGAACGCCGTGAAGGGGCGAGAGCAGTTCCGGCCGGTGGCACCGATGGTCCTGGCGGACCGCGCTGGGGAGATCTTCACGCGGGGACCGCTGCCGAGCCCGTACATGCTCTTCGTCCATGACGTGGCGCCGGGCTGGCGTGACCGCATCCCGGCCGTCGTCCATGTGGACGGCACGGCGCGGATCCAGACGGTGGACGCCAGCCAGCCACTTCTCGCCAGGCTGCTGCGCCGGTTCGCCGGGCTGACGGGCCTGCCCGTCGTGGTGAACACCAGCCTCAACACCGCGGGGCGGCCGATGGTCGACAGTCCCCGTGACGCCCTTGAGTGCTTCGGCTCGGCCCCGGTGGACGTGCTGGCGATCGGCTCTTTCCTGGTGCGGCGGGAAGAGTGGCGGGCATGAGCCGCCGCGGCGCCGCGGCGATCGCGCTGCGGCATATGCCTCGCGCAGACGGGAGCGGACGGCGATGAGCGGGCGCATGCTCATCGCACGTCTGGATAGCCTCGGCGACGTCCTCATCAGCGGACCCGCGATCCGGGCGGTGGCCGCCCGCGCCGGGCAGGTCGCGCTGCTGTGCGGCCCGCGCGGGCGCGCGGCAGCCGAGCTGCTTCCGGGGGTCGGCCCGATCCTGGAGTGGTGCGCACCCTGGATCGACTTCTCACCCGGCGAGGTGACCGTGGCGGCGGTCCAGCCGCTGATGCGGCAGGTGCGGGGCTATGCCCCCGACGCCGCGCTGATCCTGACCTCCTTCCACCAGTCGCCGTTGCCGCTGGCGCTGCTGCTCCGCCTCGCGGGAGTTCCCTGGATCGGCGCGATCTGCCACGACTACCCCGGCTCACTGCTTGACCTCAGGCACCAGTTGAGCGAGGACGCGGGCCTGGCCGAGCCGGAACGCGCACTGAGCCTGGCCGCTGCCGCCGGATACCGCCTGCCGCCCGGTGATGACGGCAAGCTGCGGCTGGCAGCCCCGCTGCCGGACGTGACCGCACTCACCGGTCCCGGGCGCTACGTGTGCCTTCATCCCGGCACCGCGGCCCCGGCGCGGGCCTGGCCGCAGTGGCGTCACGCCGAGGCGGCCCGCGCCCTCGCCGCCGCGGGAGTTCGCGTGCTGGTGACCGGCAGCGGGAGCGAGCGGGAGCTGACCGCCGGCGTCGCCGGCGCGCACGCCGCCGACCTCGGCGGGCAGACCACGCTGGCCGAGCTCGCCGCCGTGTTCTCCGGAGCCGACGCGGTCATCGCCGGGAACACCGGACCCGCGCACCTGGCCGCCGCGGTTGGAACGCCGGTGGTCTCGCTGTTCGCCCCGACCGTCCCGGCGCGGCGCTGGGCCCCGTACGGTGTTCCGGTCGCGCTGCTCGGCGACCAGCAGGCGCCGTGCGCCGGCAGCCGGGCGCGGACCTGCCCTGTCCCCGGCCACCCGTGCCTGTCACAGGTCACCGCCGGGGAGGTGGTGGCCGCCGTGAGCAGGCTCATGGGCACGCCAGGCGGCTGCCGCACCTCCTTTCGCCCGAACGAGGCGGCCGTGGCACTGGATGGGGGGCCGGGCCAGGCACCGCCGGCTCATGCCGCCGGTGCCCTGGGCCGGGCACGGCCGTCGTCCTGTACGGAGGCACTGCGGTGAGGATCCTGCTGTGGAATGTGCACGGATCCTGGGACACGGCGTTCGTCCTCGGCAAGCACGATTACATCGTCCCCGTCACGCCGGACCGCGGGCCCGATGGCCGCGGGGTGCCGCGGACCTATGACTGGCCGGCCTCGGTGCGCGAGGTCCCGGCGGCGGCCCTGCGGCACGAGGACATTGACGTGGTCCTGCTGCAGCGGCCCGCGGAGCTGGCGCTGACGGCGCGCTGGCTCGGCCGCGAGCCGGGACGCGATATCGCCGCGGTGTACGTGGAGCACAACACGCCGCGGGGCGACGTGCCGGACACCCGGCACTTTCTGGCCGGCCGGGACGACATCCTGCTGGTCCACGTGACGCACTTCAACGCGCTGTGCTGGGACAGCGGCCGGGCCCCCACGACCGTGATCGAGCACGGCATTCCCGATCCGGGCTACTGCTACCGGGGGGACTGGCCCCGGGCCGGCGTGGTCATCAACGAGCCGATCCGGCGATGGCGGGTCACCGGCACCGACCTGCTGCCTGCCTTCGCGAAAGCGGCTCCGCTGGACGTGTTCGGCATGCAGGCGGCCGGGCTGCCGCAGCGCCTGGGTGTCGATCCAGCGGCGATCTGGGTCTTCGATGACCTGCCGCAGCGGAAGATGCATGCCGAGCTCGCGCGCAGACGCGTCTACCTGCACCCGTTCCGCTGGACATCTCTGGGGTTGTCGCTGCTCGAGGCGATGCTCCTCGGGATGCCGGTCGTCGCGCTGGCCACCACGGAGGCGGCGGAGGCGGTGCCGCCGGAGGCCGGTGTCGTCTCCAACCGGCTGGACGTGCTGACCAGCGCGGTGCAGAGGTTTGTGAGTGACCCGCTGCGGTCGCGGCGGGCTGGGCAGGCGGCCCGGTCCGCCGCCCTCGGCAGATACTCACTGGCCCGGTTCCACCGCGATTGGGACCGGGTGCTACGGGGGGAGATATCGCGATGAAGATCGCTTTTGTATCAGAGCACGCGAGCCCGCTTGCGGCCGTGGGCGGTCCTGACTCCGGCGGCCAGAACGTACACGTGGCCGAGCTGGCCCGTGCGCTGGGCACGCAGGGCCACCAGGTGACGGTCTACACGCGCCGGGATGGGACATCGCTGCGTGACCGGGTGCGGCTGTGCCGCGGCGTGACCGTTGAGCATGTGCCCGCGGGCCCGCCGACGGTGCTGCCCAAGGACAAGCTGCTGCCGCATATGTCAGCGTTCGGCCGTTACCTCGCCGACCGCTGGGTGCGGGAGCCGCCGGATGTCGTGCACGCGCATTTCTGGATGAGCGGGCTGGCCGCGCTGACCGGTGCCCGTGACCACGGCCTGCCGGTGGTGCAGACATTCCACGCGCTCGGCGCGGTCAAGCGGCGCCACCAGGGCGCCGAGGACACCAGTCCCGAAGCCAGGATCCGCCTCGAGGTGGCGATCGCCCGGGACGTGGCCATGGTGATCGCGACCTCCTCCGACGAGGCGTCCGAGCTGGCGAGGCTGGGCGTGCCCGCGCACTGCATCTGTGTCATCCCGTGCGGCGTGAACGTCACGGCCTTCCGGCCCGACGGCCCGGTCGCGCGGCGCGGCGCGGCCCCGCGGCTGCTTGCCGCGACGCGCCTGGTCAAGCGCAAGGGACTGGACACAGTCGTGCAGGCCCTGTCGGGCGTGCCGGACGCTGAGCTCGTCATCGCCGGCGGGCCGCCTGCGGCCCGGCTGCGCGGGGATCCCGAGTACCGCAGGCTCGTGCGGCTGGCCGGCGAGCTCGGTATAGCGTCACGGGTGTCCTTCCGTGGCCGCGTCGCCCGCCAGGACATGCCGGCCTTGATGCGCTCGGCCGACCTGGCCGTCAGCGTCCCCTGGTACGAGCCATTCGGCATGGTGCCGCTGGAGGCGATGGCCTGCGGCGTCCCGGTGGTGGCCTCCGCGGTCGGCGGCCACAACGACACCGTGGTGGACGGCGTCACCGGCGTGCTCGTCCCGCCGCGCCAGCCAGACGTGCTGACCCGGGTCATCCGCGACTTGCTGGCCGGCGGCAAGCTGCCCGAGTTCGGATCCGCGGCCGCGGAGCGAGCGCGCGAGCGCTACTCGTGGGAGCGGATCACCCAGGAAACGATCGCGGTGTACGAGCGGATCCGCCGCGTGCGCGGTGCCGCGGTGTCTCAGCCGCCCAGAGCCCCCCAGCCCAGCGGTGCGGGCCAATAACTGGCGTTATGGCCCTTCGAGGCCGGTGGGCATCTCACCTGGAAGCCGGTGGGCATCTCACCTGGAAGGAGGAATTGCTCATGAGTGACCACCTCGACCGGCTCGTGCGGGCAATTGCTGCGACAATCGGCCTCGACGACACGGTGTCGACCTGGGGACGGCACCTGGCCCAGGTTCTCTCATCCGGCGGGAGGCTGCTGGCATCCGGAAACGGCGGAAGCGCCGCGCAGGCACAGCACCTCACGGCCGAGCTTTCCGGGCGCTACCACACAGACCGTGAGCCGCTGTCGGCGATCGCGCTCTGCGCGGAAGCCCCGGCGCTCACCGCGATCGGCAACGACTACGGCTTCGACCAGGCCTTCGCGCGCCAGGTGCGCGCGCACGGCCGGCCCGGGGACGTGCTCATACTGCTGTCCACGAGCGGGCGCAGCCAGAACCTCATCGAGGCGGCGAAGGCGGGCCGCGAGGTGGGGATGACCACCTGGGCACTCACCGGCCCCGCCCCGAACCCGCTGGCCGCTGCCTGCGACGATGCGGTCACCGTCGCCGCTGACACGCCGGCGACCGTGCAGGAACTCCATCTTGCCAGCGTGCATATCTTGTGCGCGTCGGTCGATGAGGGGCTGCTGGGCGGCGCGGATGATGTCGTCAGCGAGATGGCGGGCGGGCGGCCAGGGGCCGCACTGAATGGGCGGCCGCTGAACGGGGGAGCGCTAAACGGGGGAGCGCTGAGCGGGCGGGCGCAGTGAGCCGCGGGCCGCTGGTGGTCATCGGCGACGCACTGCTTGATAACGACCTGAGGGGGACGCTCAGCCGCGTCACGCCCGATGGCAAGGCTCCGGTCATCGACTGCGATGAGCGGCGCGAGCGGCCTGGGGGCGCCGGTCTCGCGGCGCTGCTCGCCGCCGCGCCCGGCGACCGCGACGTCGTGCTGGTCACCGGCCTCGGTGACGACGAGGCCGGTGAGCGGGTCGCCGCGATGCTGGACGGCGTCGCCAGCGTCATCCGGCTCCCGCTGGACGGCGGAACGCCCCAGAAGGTCCGCGTGATGACCCGCAGTCAGATGCTGATGCGGCTGGACAGCGGCCGTGGACGGGTGCCGGCCGGCGCTGCCCTGCCGTCGCAGGCGCAGCTGGCGCTGCACGACGCGGTGGCGGTGCTCGTGGCCGACTACGGCCGTGGCATGGCCGATCACCCGGAGGCGCGCCGCCTGCTGGCCGAGATCGCCGGACGGCTGCCGGTCGCCTGGGACCCCCACCCGCGGGGCGGCCGTCCGCTGCCGGGCGTCCGGCTCGTCACGCCCAACGAGGCCGAGGCGCTGGCCTTCGCCGCGCCTGGTGCGGTCGCGGCGCGGGGCGATACGGGCGCTGCCTCCCGGCACGCCATAGACCTCGTCCAGCGGTGGGGCGTATCCGGCGTGGCGGTCACGCTCGGTGACCGGGGGGCCGTGCTCGCTACGGGCTCGCGGCCACCGTCAGTGGCGCCCGCGCCGAAGGTCTCCGCGGCCGACACGTGCGGCGCCGGTGACAGCTTCGCCGCCGCGGTGACACGCGCGCTCGCCGACGGGCTGCCGCTCGCGGACACGGTCGCCCTGGGGGTGCACGCCGCGACGAGCTTCGTCGCCGCGGGGGCGGCGTCCGGAATCAGAACGCAGAAGGGAGAACGCACATGCCCGGCAGCTCCGTCGGCACTGTACTGATCACCGGTGGCTCCTCGGGCCTGGGCGCTGCGGCGGCCCGGGCGGTCTCGGACGCTGGCGGGCAGCCGCTGATCATCGACCGGGCAACCCCGCCGGATACCGCGGATTACCGGGTGGATTACGAGCTGGCCGACCTGGCCGACCGGGCGGCTGCCGAGCAGGCGACGCGGAAGCTCGCCGAGCGCGCCGGGGGCCTCGACGCGGTGTTCACGGCGGCCGGCATGGACGCCTGCGGGCAGCTCGCCGACGTCCCCGCGGACGATTGGGACCGCGTGATCGCGGTCAACCTGATCGGCACCGCCGCGGTCATCCGCGCCGCGCTGCCATACCTGGAAGCTTCCCGCGGCAGGGTGGTCACGTGCGCTTCTACGCTCGGCTTCCGGGCGCTGAGCGACGCCACCGCCTACTGCGCGTCAAAGTTCGGCGTGGTCGGATTCAGCCGCGCGCTGGCCGCCGAGCTGGCGGGCAGGGTCGGGGTGACGATGCTCGTTCCCGGCGGGATGCGCACCGCGTTCTTCGATGACCGGGATCCGCAATACCAGCCGCCGGCCGACGCGATGCTGAACGACCCGGCGGATGTCGCCTCGGCCGTGCTGTTCGCCCTCGGGCTGCCGCCCGGGTGCGAGCTGCGAGAGATGGTGGTCTGCCCGTCGACAGAGCCCTCATGGCCGTGACCGGGCACCGGGACTGTGCCCCGGCGCGCGGCCGGCGGCCCATCGCCCTGGTGCTGCGGGCCCTTGGCCTCGGCGACCTGCTGACGGGAGTCCCGGCCATGCGTGCGCTGCGCCGGGGCCTGCCAGGGCACGAGATCGTGCTCGCCGCGCCCGCGCCGCTCGGCGCGCTCGTCCCGCTGCTGGGGGCGGTGGACAGGCTGTACCCGCTGCCGGGCCTGGAGCCGCTGCGGCCGCCGGGGCCACGCCCCGACATCGCGGTGGACCTCCATGGCTGCGGCCCGCGCAGCCACGAGGTGCTGTGGCGGCTGCGCCCGCGGCGGCTGCTGGCATTCGCCCACCCCGCATACCCGGACGCTGGCGCCCCGCCGTGGCGGCAGGAGGAGCACGAGGTGGACCGGTGGTGCCGGCTGGTGACCGCGTACGGATTCGCCGCCGACTCCGGCGACCTGGACCTGCTGCCGCCCCGGCGGCCCAGCCCGGTGCCCGGCGCGGTGGTCCTGCACCCCGGGGCCAAGCACGGCGCGCGGCGCTGGCCGCCCGCTCGTTTCGCCGCCGTGGCCATACTGCTGCGGACGGAGGGCTACCGGGTCGTGATCACCGGCAACCGGGACGAAACCGATCTTGCGAACTCGATCGCGCTGGCCGCCGATATTCCCGCATGCGACGTGCTGGCCGCGCGCACGGACCTCGCGGAACTGGCCGCCGTGGTGGCGGAAGCGCGCCTGCTGGTGTCCAATGACACCGGGATCGCGCACCTGGCGACCGCGTGCGGCACGCCGTCAGTGGTGATCTTCGGCCCGGTGCCACCGTCCCTGTGGGGGCCGCCGCCGGGCCGGCCCCGGCATGTCGCGCTGTGGGCGGGCCATCGCGGCTCGCCGTTCGGCACCGAGCCGGACCCCGGGCTGCTCGAGATCACTGTCCAGGATGTGATGGCCGGCACCAGGGCGGCGCTCGCGGCCGCCGCGGGGCCAGCCGGGGATGCGGGGCCAGCCGGGGATGCGGGGCCAGCCGGGGGTGCGGGGCCGGGGGATGCGGAGCTGGCTGGAGATGCGGGGCTGACCGGGGATGCAGGAATGCGGGCGGCGCTTCCGGTAGGCAGCACCGCGGGAGAGGGGGCGGCGTGATCCGGCGTGCGGTGGTAACCGGCGGCGCCGGCTTCCTCGGCTCCCACGTCTGCGAGATGCTGCTCAACCAGGGGGTGTCCGTTGTCTGCCTGGACAATTTCGTCACCGGAAGTCCCCGCAACATCTCATCGCTTGCCGGGCGGCCGGGCTTCGAGTCCGTGGACTGTGACCTGACCGCCGGAGTGCACGTACCCGGCCGCGTGGACCTCGTCCTGCACCTTGCGTCTGCCGCGTCCCCGGCCGACTACCTGAGGCTGCCGGTGGAGACACTGCAGGCCGGCAGTGCCGGGACGCTGCACGCCATCGAGCTCGCCCAGCGGGCGGGTGCGCGATTCGTGCTCGCCTCGACCAGCGAGGTGTACGGCGACCCGCTGCAGCACCCGCAGCAGGAGTCGTACTGGGGGAACGTCAACCCCATCGGGCCGCGCAGCGTGTACGACGAGGCCAAGCGCTACGCGGAGGCGCTGACGACCGCATTCCGCACCGCGCATGGAGCCGACACGGGAATCGTGCGGATCTTCAACACCTACGGCCCCCGGATGCGGCCCTGCGACGGCCGCGTGGTGCCCACGTTCATCCGGCAGGCACTCACGGGCGAGCCGCTCACCGTCGCCGGGGACGGCTCACAGACCCGCTCGATCTGCTATGTGGACGACACCGTGCGGGGCATCCTCGCGCTGGCCCGCAGCGACTTCCCGGGCCCGGTCAACATCGGCAACCCGGTCGAGCTCTCGGTCACGGACCTCGCGCTGCTGATCCGTGACCTGACGGGGTCGGCCTCGCCCGTGTGCCACGTGGAGCGACCGCAGGACGACCCGTCGGTGCGCTGCCCCGACACCCGTCTTGCCGCCGAGCGGCTGGGCTGGCGTCCGCGGATCGCCCCCGCCGAGGGGCTCCGGCGCACCATCGCCTGGTTCAGGGCTGAGCTAGGCGCGCCGGAGCCACGGGTACCGGAGTCACGGGTAGAGGTCTAGGGTCTAGCCGCTAGCCGCGTGCACCGGACGTGACCTGCGCGATGGCCTTGCTCACCGCGTTGGGGCCGTCGTATTCGCGGTCCGGCAGGCTCTCCAGCGCCTCGAGCACGTCCTTGTCCGCCTTCTTGCTGCGGGCGTGGTCGATGAGCTGCTGCTTGCTGGCCGGGTAATCCATGCCGGACAGGAACTTCTGCACCTTGATGAACTCTGCCTGTGCCATGTCGTGTCCTCCTTGCTTGTCGTTGCCGCAAGCCCCTATGTCTCTGGACCACACGACCGCGGCCCGCTACCCGCCGGCGCCTGCCCTACACCTGCTGCCCCCTGCACCTGCCGCGCATGGGTCGCACCTGCTGCGCATGGGTCGGCCCGGCATGGGTATTTGCACCGCTATGCCGGAACTCATGACATTGAAGGAACGCGTCAGCCGAAGCTGGCGCCGACAGCAGGAGGAGTACGCGCACGGCGAGGACTTCCCGCTTGGCGGCTACGCCACCGCCATGTCGGTCTACGGCGGGGTGGTCGCCGCCATCGCCGGGGTGATCCGGCTGACGGGCACCAGCCTGCCGGAGCGGGTGGGACCGTGGGACACGGTGCTGACAGCCATCGCCACGCACAAGCTGAGCAGGCTCATCGCCAAGGATCCGGTGACGAGCCCCCTGCGCGTCCCGTTCACCGTGTTCGAGGGCACGTCCGGCCCTGCTGAGCTGGCAGAGGAGGTTCGCGACGGTGGCCGGCGCAAGACCGTCGGCGAGCTGATCAGCTGCCCATTCTGTGTCGGGATGTGGGTGGCGACGGGCTTCACGGCCGGGCACGTCCTCATGCCGCGGACCACCAGGCTCGCGGCGACGACCCTGGCGGTGCTGGCCGGATCGGACTTCCTCCAGCTGGCCTACGCGTACGCGGAGCAGCACGCCAGCTGACTGCGCCCGCCGTCGGCGCCCAGCGGCACGGAAGCCGTTACGGGCGCCGGCGGCCGGTGGCACGGAAGCCGTTACGGGCGCCGGCGGTCCGTGGCGCTGGCGGCGTTCGCGATGATCGCGGCGAACGGGGGGATCACCAGCGCGGCAGCCGAGATGATGACGGCCGCGGTCACCGAATACCGCTCCACGACCGCCCAGGCGATGACGAACAAGCCGATGCAGATCGCCATGAGCACGAAGTAGAGGCGCTTGTCCCGCCGCGGCGGCGGCGGCCCCGCTTCGCTGGCCGTGCCACCGTCTCCCTTCCCGGTCACCAGCGTGCCTCGTTTCCGGTCACCAGCGTGCCTCTCCTCCCTCGCCGATTGCGCTGCCCGGGAACCGGCCTGCCCTGCGCTACCCGGCGCCTCTCGGGGCAAAACGAGACACTTGTTACATTCGGTATTTGACGCGGCGTTCCGGCCTGGCCGGAGGTCACATTTTCGCTTCGTACCTTCCCGCATCGCGGAACCGGAACACCTGGCGTCCGGCCTCCCGGGCGCGCCATCGCTGCCACGCCCGCGCGCTGCCCCGGCGCTTGCAGCCCTCTTTGTGGCGTCACGTCCGTATTAACGGACAGTTACATCCTTGACAAATGTTCGAGTCTAAGCTCTTTTTGGAAGCCGAGTATGTATCTGTTCTGTGCGTCTATGGGTGGGCTTGATGAAGAACTGGGTTTACAGGCGAATGCGCGCGGCTACCGCCGGCTTCGAGCAGAACAGGCTCCCGCAAGGGGGAGACGCCGTTTGACGCTGCCGGTAGTGTATCCCGGTGCCGGGGCGCAAGTCGCTGTCCGGCGGGTCGGTTCATTCGCCGCGGGTGCAGTTCCGGGTGCCGGAGGCGATCCGCGAGCGGGCCGAGCAGCGCGCCGCCGCCGAGGGCAAGAGCCTGTCTGCGCTGGCACGCGAGGCGCTTGAGCACTACCTCGAAGCAAGCTGATGGTCCCTCGACGTAAGCCGAGCGCCTCAAAGCCAGGCACTTTAAGTACTCATGTCGCTACGTCTCGTCTACCTGGCGGTGCTCCGCGTGTTCGGCTGGCTCGCCTTGCTCGTCCGGTCCGACCGTGCTAGGGACGCCGAGATCCCGACTGGCGGGTGGGTGACTCAGCAGGCCCGCAACCTGCATACTTACCGGTGCGCGAAATGCCTTGCGGGAAGATAGGAAGGCAGGGGTGTCAGCCGACGGCTCGGCGACGGTCCCGGCCCGGTTTGTAGAGCTGATCCGCCGTGGTCTCACCACCGGTCAAGCTGGCCGTGAGCGCGGAGATGTCGAGCTCGTCGGCGCGCTGGTCGGAGATGTCGATCAGCTGCAAGCCGGCGTTGGTGTGCAGGATCGCGGCTTCGAGGGTGAGCGCCGCGATCGGGTCGTCGCGGTGAGTCTCGCGCAGTTCCTGCAGGGTGTGCAGCTCGGCGATCCGGGCGTCCTGCTGGATGCGGCAGACCGCGCGCACGTCATCGGGGCTGCGGGTAGCGGCGACCATGACGCGGAGGATGAAATCGTTCCGGAATCCAGCGGTCCTGACCGACGACTCGAACAACCAGTCGTCCAGGGCCCGGCGTCCGTCGGTGGTGATGCGGTGCACGACGCGATCGGGCTGGCCCGGCTGCAGCGAGGGCTTGGAGACGATGAGGTTCTGCTTGCCCAGCCGGTCGAGGACCTGCTGGAGGTTGCCGAGGTTCAGGGACCCCCAGCCGGGCCCGACGACAGCCTCGAACTCCTTCGCCAGCCGGTAGCCGTGCCGGGGCCCCTTGTCGAGAAGTCCTCAGCTGCGGCTGGCTTCCTGCGCCGCGCGCTCCACCTGGCTCCGGTAGTTCTCCCACCACGTGCGGTCGTCCGGGGGCATGCTGGTATTGCTCTCCCGCAGCCCGGCGGCCCCGTCGATGAGTTCCCGGACAATATCGGCGTGGCCGGCGTGCCGGTCAGTCTCGGCGATCACATGGACCAGGATCTGGTGCAACGTCACCGGGTTCCGGCTGTCCGGCCACCACGGCACCTGGCCGGCCGCATCCAGCGCCAGCGTGCCGATTGTCGCGTCCGAGTGCTGCCACGCCCGCCGGTACAGCCCGACGATCTGCTCGCGCGACTCACCGGCGGTCGCCCACATATCCGAGTTGGGCTCGCCCTCGGACCAGGGCAGCGGCTCCCCGAACGGCCGCCCGAAGGTTTCCCCGAAGTAGCCCAGCTCAATGCAGGCCAGGTGCTTGGTCAGCCCCAGCAGGTTGGTGCCGGTCGGCGTCATCGGGCGGCGGATGTCGTACTCAGAGAGCCCGTCCAGCTTCCACATCACGGCCTCGCGAGCGGCTTGCAGGTAGCGGTGAAGGTCTGCGTGAGGATCTGATCCGGCCATGCCGGCAGTCTGCCATCCGGCACTGACAGCCCAGCGGGATGCTGCGCTTAGCGCGCGGTCGCACCGTCCCACGGATTGAGCAGGCACACACCGCAGTGGGCGAAGTCGGCCGTGTTGCGGGTCACGAGCGTCCAGTCCCGGGAGAGAGCCGTGGCCGCCAGAAGCCCGTCCACCACGGGCAGCTGTTGTGTGACGTTGAGGCGGCCCCATACTTCTGTGATATCGGCGTCGATCGCCGTGATGCGGTCCCGGTAGATGGTGCGCAAGCCGGTCAGCCAGTGCTCGATGGCCAGCGCCTGTGCGTCATCCTTGCGCCGCAACCGCTCGATACAGCAGCGGATCTCCCCGATGGTGAGGCAGCTGAGAAAGAGCCCGGATGATGGCGTGGCGTCGAACCATGTGGTCACCGCGTGGTTTGGGGTGCGCTTGCGGAGCTCAGAGATGACGTTCGTGTCGAGCAGGTAGCTCACTCAGCCGGCTCCCAGTCGATCTCACGGGGCAGGTCACCAGCCCGGCTCAGGTCGAGATCGGCGAACGGCGGCCCCGCACGCAGGTAGTCCTTGAAGTCGGCTGTGTCCCCGGCCAGCTTGTGCCACTCGGCGCTGTCGATGATCACGGCAACCTCCTCACCGTGGCGGGTGACGATCTGGGGACCCTCTGAGTGTGCCCGGCGCAGCACTTCACTGAACCGTTGCTTCGCTTCCTGGACCTGCCAGCGCATGAACGTCACCTTCCTTCTGTCTAGACAGACTAGATAGGAACCAGGAGTTGTCAACAAGGTGCGGGCGTCGCGTCGGCTTCCAGCCGGGCCGGTGGCTGGCGCGGAAATGCTTGTGGTTAGCTTGATTCGTCTAGATCGCCGGGATTGAGGGGCGTGGACGTGCGCACGTGGATCGAGGGATGGCCGGTTTACCGGCAGCTGACCGGGCAGGACAAGCTCGGCCTGGGAGCGGCGACCAAGAGCGGCCC
Source organism: Streptosporangiaceae bacterium (assembly GCA_035640715.1). Classification (GTDB taxonomy): domain Bacteria; phylum Actinomycetota; class Actinomycetes; order Streptosporangiales; family Streptosporangiaceae; genus DASQVO01. The sequence continues at coordinate 1,989 of DASQVO010000050.1, read as the reverse complement.
GACCAGTAGGCACCAGCCACGCGTTGCCACCGCCGACAAGGTGGTGAAGTCGGTGTGCCCGTACTGTGCGGTGGGCTGCGGGCAGAACGTCTACGTCGCCGATGAGAAGGTCATCCAGATCGAGGGGGACCCGGACTCGCCGGTGAGCCGGGGGCGGCTGTGCCCGAAGGGGTCGGCGAGCCTTCAGCTGACCACCGGCGACGCTCGCCAGTACCAGGTTCTTTACCGCCGGCCGCACGGCACGGACTGGGAGAGGCTCAGCCTGGACACCGCGATGGACATGATCGCCGACCGGGTGATCGGCGCCCGCCGCCAGGGCTGGCAGTGGGAGGTCGAGGGGGAGCGGACCAGGCGGACGCTGGGGTTCGCGAGCCTGGGCGGGGCCACCCTGGACAATGAAGAGAACTACCTGATCAAGAAGCTGTTCACCGCGCTGGGCGCGGTGCAGATCGAGAACCAGGCCCGTATTTGACACTCCTCCACCGTTCCCGGTCTGGGGACCTCGTTCGGCCGCGGCGGCGCCACGACCTTCCAGCAGGACCTGCAGAACGCTGACTGCATCCTGATCGAGGGCTCGAACATGGCCGAAGCGCACCCAGTGGGCTTCCAGTGGGTGATGGAGGCCAAGGCGCGGGGCGCGACGGTCATCCACGTCGATCCGCGATTCAGCCGGACCAGCGCGCTGGCCGACCTGTATGTGCCGATCCGGGCCGGCGCCGACATCGCGTTCCTGGGCGGGATCATCAACTACGTCCTGGCGAATGAGAAGTACTTCCGTGAGTACGTGCTCGCCTACACCAACGCGGCCACGATCCTCACCGAGGACTTCGCCGACACCGAGGACCTGGACGGGGTGTTCTCCGGCCTGAACCGCGAGCACCGTTCCTACGACTTCGAAGCCTGGCGGTACCAGGGGAGTGACGTCGGAGCGGCCGCGGGCAGCCGGGACCGGCCCGGCAGCAACGGCAAGCGCCAGAGCCGGGTGCGCCAGGCGAGCCGCGGCGAAGCGCACGGCTCCGGCGGCGCGGCAGCCCATCCCTCGCCCGACACGGATGAGACCCTGCAGCATCCGCGGTGCGTCTTCCAGGTGCTGAAGCGGCACTTCTCCCGCTACACCCCGGAGATGGTCGAGCAGATCTGCGGCATCTCACCGGACGTCTTCACCTCGGTGTGCGAGCTGCTGACCAGCAACTCCGGGCCGGACCGCACAACGGCCTTCGTCTACAGCGTCGGCTGGACCCAGCACACGGTCGGGGTTCAGTACATCCGCACGGGCGCGATCCTGCAGGCGCTGCTGGGCAACATCGGCCGGCCGGGCGGGGGGATCCTGGCGCTGCGCGGGCACGCCTCCATCCAGGGATCCACCGACATCCCGACCTTGTTCGACCTGCTCCCGGGCTACCTGCCGATGCCGCATGTGCACGGGAACGAGGATCTCGACGCCTACGTGCAGGCCGAGTCGATGGACAACGGCTTCTGGGCGAACATGCGTTCCTACATGGTCAGCCTGCTGAAGGCCTGGTGGGGCGGGGCGGCGACCGAGGACAACGATTTCTGCTTCGATTACCTGCCGCGGCTGACCGGCAGCCATAGCACGTATGAGACGGTGATGGCCCAGCTCGCCGGGGACTGCAAGGGCTACTTCCTGTTCGGGGAGAACCCGGCGGTCGGGTCGGCCAACGCCCGCATGCAGCGGCTGGGCATGGCGAACCTGGACTGGCTGGTGGTGCGGGACTTCTCGCTGATCGAATCCGCCACCTGGTGGAAAGACGGCCCGGAGATCGAGACCGGGGAGCTGCGCACCGCCGATATCGGCACCGAGGTGTTCTTCCTGCCGGCCGCCGCGCATACCGAGAAGGACGGCAGCTTCACCAACACCCAGCGGATGCTGCAGTGGCACCACCAGGCGGTGGAGCCGGCCGGGGACGCGCGCAGCGACCTGTGGTTCGCCTACCACCTGGGCCGCAAGATCCGGGAGAAGCTGGCCGG
>DASQVO010000049.1:0-2424 GCA_035640715.1 Streptosporangiaceae bacterium | reverse complement strand
CGAGCGCCACCGCCAGCGTGGGCCACAGGTAGTAAGCCACCATTACGGGCTCGAACACGGAGCGGAGCGCCAGGGCCGCGGCGGTCCACCACAACAGCTCCTCCAGGGTTGCCGGGCTCCACTCGCCCGTTTGCCGCACCCTGCGCCAGCGGCGCCCGAGGATGAGAGCGCATCCGCAGGCCACGAGGATGGCCAGGATCCTGGAGTTCCCGGCCGGGCGCTCTGCGGCTGGAGCGAGAGTCCCGCCGCGCCGGCGATGGCCGCGACCGGGACCAGGATCACGGCCGCGCCGGGCAGACCGACCAGACCAGTGGGCTGCGTATAGAGGCCACTCACGTTCAGAAGCGTGAGCCGCAGGGCCGCGACCAGCGTCCCCCACAGGTCGTCAGGAAGCGCCCAGCCCGGCCTCCCGATCAGATGGGAGCCCCACGTCGTCGAGATCATCTCGACGGCGACGAGGACGACCGTGGCCAGCAGCGGAAACAGCCTCCTGACCAGCCACGGCCCGCGCGTGACCTCCTGCATCGCTACCGCGCACGGCGCCGCACTCACGGCCCGCGCCCGTCCCGAGGGCGGTCTGGACATCGAGGTGAGCTTCCCGGGATGAATTGCGCTCAGGCGTCGCGGAGGCGGAGCAGTACGGCACCGAGCAGCAGGGCGCCGGCGGCCCAGGCTGCGAGCACGCCGAGACCCTGCCAGGGGGTGAGCGGCAGGCTGCGCAGCCCAGTGGTGGCCTGGATGTAGAGCCCGGCGGTCATCGGGCTGATCTGCTGTAGGTGGCGGACCAGGTGCGGGTCGGGGACCACCGCGCTGATGATGGGAAACAGGTACAGCAAACCGAGCACGGCGCCGATGGCGACCCCAGGGTCGCGGACAGCGGTGGCGACCCCGAGCGCGAGCAGCCCGATCAGCGCGAGGTAGAGCACCGATCCGGCCGCGGCCCGCAGGTCGGGGCCGTTCCCCAGGGACAGCAACTGGTAGCCGTTCACCGCGGTCAGGCCGTGGCCGGGGAGGATGAGGCGCCCGGCCAGCACGGACCCACCTGCGGCGACCGCCCCTGCCGCGAGCACCCACCCGGTCACGACGGTGGCCTTGGCAGCCAGCATCGTCAGCCGGCGGGGCATCGCGGCCAGCGTGAGGCTGATCATGCCGGTGCTGTACTCGTTGGCGATCGCCAGCACGGCTAGGACCGCGACGATCGCCTGACCGAGGTCGATGCCGGTAAGGCTGAGTTTGGCGGGATCCGCTACGGTCTGGGCGGCAGTGCACTGGCCGGCCTGGCACTGGAACGCCGCCGACGCGGCTGCGCTCACCACGACGGTGAGCGCGACCGCGGCGAGCAGCAGCCATGTCGTGCTGGCGAGGGTACGCAGTTTCGTCCACTCAGCGTGCAGAGCGTGCGTCACGCGTCCCTCCTGCGGAGCAGGAAGGCCGCTCCCGCCAGGGCAACCGCGGCCCAGGCGCAGAGCACCGCGAACCCAGCCCACGACGCGAGCGGGAAGTAGCCGGACAAGGGCGAGTAGAGGGCGGTGACCTGTGCGTACTGCGGATAGGCCTGCTGGACGGCGAAGCCCGCAGCCGGAGTGATCCGCAGCAGCCAGTCCGAGACACCGAGCGGCAGGACGGAGGCGACCGCGAGGAAGTACGGGAGGACGATCGTGACGATGACGATGACGACCGCTGCCGCGCTGCGGCGCACTACGGTGCCGACGGCGAGGGCGAGGACGGCGCTCACGGCGAGCAGCGCCCCCGTGCCGATGATCACCCGCAATTCGGTCGGCCACGGGACCGGGAACTCGTAGTAGCCGCGGGCGTGTGTGATCGCCGCGCCGATGAGCACCGCGGCGGCGGCGCCGGCCAGCCCGGCCACGAACGAGACCGCGCCGATCACGATCGCCTTCGCCGCCAGCACCCGGCCTCGCCGGGGGCTCGCGGCCAGGGTGGCGCGGATCAGGCTCCGCCGGTACTCGGCGGTGATGAACATCGTGGCGACCACGGCGATCGCGATCAGCCCCGCGAACGTGCCCAGGAGGTAGTCGGTGACGGTCAGGGCCGGGTCCAGCGGTCCGCCGTGCCCTTCCGCGATCGGCGCGATGTCGCCGGACCCGGTCACGGTGAACCGGCTGCCGGCCTGGTGGTACCCGCCTCCCGAGGGGGCCTCGGCGGCTCCGATGTATTCGCCCGTCCACGTGCCGTTCTGCCAGCCGCCAGACCGGCTGACGTGATCAATGACAGCGGTGGCCTGGGTGGGGCCGCCGCCTGTCGAACTGGTGCCGCCGAAGCTCTGCGAGACCACCGTGTAATCAGGGGAGGCGGCGAACAGCCCGGCCTGCACGACACGCGGCAGGCCGGACAGCGTGACGGTGCCGACCGCGGTCCAGTGGGTGCCGTCCGCCGAGTCATAGCCCGTGATCACATCGCCGG
>DASQVO010000048.1:0-2250 GCA_035640715.1 Streptosporangiaceae bacterium | reverse complement strand
TACCGCGTCGGCACCGCAGGCCAGCGCCTTGGCGATGTCGCCGCTGCGGGTCATGCTCCCGTCGGCGATCACATGCACGTACCGGCCGCCGGACTCGTCAAGGTAATCCCGCCTGGCCGCCGCCACGTCCGCGATGGCGGTTGCCATCGGCACCGCGACGCCGAGCACCGCCGCCGTCGTGTGGCCGGAGCCACCGCCGAATCCCACCAGCACCCCGGCGGCACCCGTGCGCATGAGATGCAGGGCGGCGGTGTACGTGGCACAGCCGCCCACGATCACCGGCACGTCGAGCTCGTAGATGAACTGCTTCAGGTTGAGCGGCTCGGCCCGCCCGGACACGTGCTCGGCGGACACGGTGGTGCCCCTGATCATGAAGATGTCCACCCCCGCGTCGATGACCGCCTTGTAGTACCTGGCGGTCCGCTGCGGGGACAGGCGCGCCGCGGTCGTGACGCCGGCCCTGGAGATCTCCTCGATCCTGCGCCCGATCAGCTCTTCCTTGATCGGCTCCGCGTACATCTCCTGAAGCCTTCGCGTAGCCGCCTGCTCGTCGAGTTGCGTCACCTCGGCGAGCAGGGACTCGGGATCGGCATACCTGGTCCACAGCCCCTCGATGTCCAGCACCGCCAGACCGCCGAGCCTGCCTATCTGGATCGCCGTCTCCGGTGAGACCACGCTATCCATGGGGCACGCGATCAGCGGCAGCTCGAACCGGTAGGCGTCGATCTGCCACGCGATCGATACCTCCTCGGGATCCCGGGTTCGCCGCGACGGGACGATGCCGATCTCGTCGAGCGAGTACGCCCGGCGGCCGTTCTTGCCCAGCCCGATCTCCACCTGTGCCACACTCACCTGTCCCGTAGGTATAACGCTCGCTGGCTGCTGTAGTTCGGCGCCTCGACGGTCATCTGGATGTCGTGGGGATGACTCTCCTTCAGCCCGGCCGCGGTGATCTGGACGAACCGTGCCCGCTGCAGCTCGGCGATGGTCCGCGTCCCGCAGTAACCCATCGCGGCGCGCAGCCCGCCCACGAGCTGGACGGCTACGGCGGCCAGCGGACCGCGGTAGGGCACCTGGCCCTCGACGCCCTCCGGCACCAGTTTGTCCTCGCGCAGCACGTCGTCCTGGAAGTATCTGTCCTTGGAGTAAGACCGGCCGCGCTCCCGGTTGCGCATGGCGCCGAGCGAACCCATGCCGCGGTACAGCTTGTACTGCTTGCCGTTGATGAAGACCATCTCGCCGGGGGTCTCCTCGCACCCGGCGAGCAGGCTGCCGAGCATGACCGTGTCGGCGCCCGCGGCGATGGCCTTGGCGATGTCACCGGAGTACTGGAGGCCGCCGTCGCCGATCACCGGGATCCTGGCGGGCCCGGCGGCCCGTGCGGCCTCGTAGATCGCGGTGACCTGCGGGACGCCGACGCCTGCCACGACCCGGGTGGTGCAGATCGAGCCGGGCCCGACGCCGACCTTGACCCCGTCCGCGCCGGCGTCGATGAGTGCCTGGGCCCCTTCCCGCGTGGCCACGTTCCCGCCTATCACCTCTACGTCGGCGTTGGCCTTGAGCTGGGCGACCATGTCCAGCACCGGCCGAGAGTGGCCGTGCGCGGTGTCCACGACGAGGAAGTCCACCCCGGCGTCGATCAGCGCCTGCGCACGCCGCTTGGCGTCCTCGCCGACGCCGACCGCGGCGCCGACCACGAGCCGCCCTCCGGGGTCCTTGGTGGCGAGCGGGAACTCCTCGCTCTTGGCGAAGTCCTTGACGGTGATCAGGCCGCGCAGCCTGCCCGCCTCGTCGACGAGGGGCAGCTTCTCCACTTTGTTGTGCCTGAGCAGGGCCAGCGCCTCGCCGGGCGCGACGCCGACGGGCGCCGTGACGAGCGGCATCGGCGTCATGACCTCGGCCACGCGGCGGTCATGATCCGTCTCGAACCTGATGTCCCGGTTGGTCACGATGCCCAGCAGCAGGCCGTCGTCGCCGGTGACCGGCAGGCCCGAGATGCGGTAGCGGCCGCAGATCCGTTCCACATCACCCACGGTGGCATCCGGGCTGCAGGTCACCGGATTGGTGATCATGCCTGCCTCGGATCGCTTGACGACGTCGACCTGCTGAGCCTGATCCTCGATGGCGAGGTTGCGGTGCAGCACGCCGACGCCGCCCTGGCGGGCCATGGCCACGGCCATCCGCGCCTCGGTGACCGTATCCATCGCCGACGACACGAGCGGTATCCGCAGGCTGATCCGCCGGGTGATC
>DASQVO010000047.1:0-41547 GCA_035640715.1 Streptosporangiaceae bacterium | reverse complement strand
GGGTGCGGCAAACGGGCGAGTGGAGCCCGGCAACCCTGGAGGAGCTGTTGTGGTGGACCGCCGCGGCCCTGGCGCTCCGCTCCGTGTTCGAGCCCGTAATGGTGGCTTACTACCTGTGGCCCACGCTGGCGGTGGCGCTCGTGGCGGCATCGAGGAGCTGGCCACGCCTGATCGCGACCTCCATCGCCGCCGCGGCGCTCACCGCCGCCTCACAGATCCCGTGGCGGGACCCCTGGGGCTGGTGGGCGCCGATGGTGGCGGGACTGGGCCTGAGTCTCTTCCTCGCGCGTGTCCCGCTGCGCATCCCGCGGCCCGGTTCGGCACCGGAATCTGGGCCCGGACGTTAGAGGGGGCCTTCGGCCCTGGCCGCACCGCAGCGAACGTCCATGCTGGACGCCAGTGCCAGGGGGCATTTCGTGGCGCGCGTTGCGAGGGGGTGGCCCACAGCCACCGGGTCCGAGGCCCGGCGGGCGCTCACGGCGGAAGCAGCGAACAGACCGCGTTCAGCATGCGCCACGAATGGGGGACGGAAACTTACTCTTCGCGCGCAACGGATGCACGCCCGAACTCACCGCCGAAGCAGGAAGCCGCTCCGATGTCGAGCTCATCGACCTGCAGCGTCTCTACCACGGCACATGAACAAAGCCCGATCGTCGCCATCCTGCCCGGCCACGGCCTCACCCCTGCGAACGGCTATCAGCTGCTGCGCCGGAGGGACGCTTGAGCGAGCCGGAGGGGCGCGGCGCCGCCGGAATGCGTGATAATCGCAGAAGGCCGCCAGCCGCTGGCGGCGGCCGAGGAGGAATCCTATGACATATGCCGTGGACCCGCGTGTTGACGCCTACATCGATGCCCTGCCCGATTGGCAGCAGGCCATCTGCCGGGAGGTCCGCGACCTAGTTCACGCCGCCGACCCGGAGGTATCCGAAACCATCAAGCGCACCAGCCAGCCGTATTTCGTCCTGCAGGGCAACATCTGCGCGCTGCTGGCAGCAAAGGATCACGTCAACGTGTTCCTCTACGACGGCGCCATCGTCCCTGATCCCGACGGGATCATCACTGCGGGCCACGGCAACAAGACCGCCCGCACCGTGGCCGTCCGCGAGGGCGAAACCATCAACGCCCCCGCCCTCACCGCCATGTTCAAACAGATCATTGCCAACAATCGCGCCGGCGGCTGGCGCAAGCTGAAGCGCGACGCCTAACCTAGGTTCCTCCAGCGAGACAGGCGAATTCTCGAATTTGAGCTGGCTAGTAAGGCTCAGGTCGATCAGCGCGGCTGGTTTGCTGAGAGCCTCTTCGTACTCGTCGGCCCATGCGATGCCCGCCGGATCGAGTAGCTCACGTGCGCGGGTAACCGCCACGTAGATCAGCCGTGCCTCGGCCAGGCTGAGCGGGCGTTGCCGCCCGTCGTCGTCGATCGGCGGCGGCTCGAAACCAGGCCCGATGCGCACGCTGGGCCACTCCCGGCCCTTCGCCTTATGCGCGGTCGACACGGTTACCTGTGCCTCGTCTTCCGCGGATAGCCGCCCCACGGCGCGGATGATCGTTTCCGGCCCGTGCGTATCGACAAGCTGGACGATCGCGCGCAGATCCCGTCCGGCCGCGTCATGCTCGGCGTATTCTTGCACCTCGCCCCAGCTGGAGAACAGGAACAACTCCGGATGGTTGGTGCGCCGACCGGCCTTCAACTGCTGAGCGGCTTCGGACACCGTCACAGGCAAGCCTCACGTACGTGACGTACACTAGGGACATGACAGAGAATGCGTTGCCCTTGCCGTACGAGGTCCAGGAGATGACGACGACGGAGGCGCGTAAGCATCTTCCGGAGTTGGTCAACATGGCCGCCTATGGCCACGTGACCACCGTGCTGGTCCGTGACGGGCGCCGGCTCGCCCGCATCGTTCCCGAAGAGGATGCCTGGGTCTACAGCCCAGTCTGGCAGGGCAAGCTCCGTGAGGCCGAAGCCGACGTGGCCGCGGAACGGGTGCGCCACTTTGACAGCGATGACGATTTCCTTGCGCATCTGGAGCAACTGGACGACGAGGCTGGCGGGTGAGATATCAGACCACCACGGCGTTCGACAGCGCGCTTGCCAAGCTGCCCCGAGAGCATCGCCGACTGTTCATCGACGCCGTACGCGGGCATCTCGTCCCCGCGCTGGCTGCCGGGTCACACCGCGGTGATGCGCCGTGGCCGAAGCGTCTCCGGGTTCACAAGATCGGCGAGGTGTACTCGCTGACGTGGAGTTTCTCGGGTCCTGACGGCAGGGCGCTGTTCACCATCGGCCCGGACGCCGACGGTGAACCGGTACTGACCTGGCTCGCTATCGGTTATCACGACGTTTATCAGTAGCCCGAAGCGCAACTGCATCCAGGCGTCCGGGAGCGGACCTGACCTGGATCCATTCCCACAGCTGGCGACGCCTTTCAACTGGGGCTTTGAGGGTTCGTATGCCGGGAAGTCAGGCCCACCAGCGTTCCGTCTATCAGGCAATTTCGGCTTGAAGGATCTCGGCCACCGGGCGGCGGGTGCCGATGCGCGCTGGGATGGCGGTGAGGCCAGCCACCGCGAGAAGAGTGCCCAGCACCATGGCGAGCAGCCACCAGGCAGATGAGCAGGATCTTGCCCACGGGGTCAGCCCTCCATCCCATGTGTCACGGCCAGTCCGCCATCGCTCGGTCAGGCGGTTTCGGATCGAAGGACCGGACCCACGGAGCGGCGGGCGCCAACGCGGGCCGGGATGGCGGTGAGTGCGACTATCACGACGAGGGTGCCCGGGACGACGGCGATCAGGACCCAGAGCGGCGGGTAGGTCATGGTGCCCCCGTGCCGGCCGGCCGCGGAGAGGCCGATACCGCCCGGGATGCCGAGGATCGCGCCGGCCATAGCGGGAAGTACCTGGGCCGCGCACAGCCCGGCGGTGACCTGGCGGGGGGTGGCGCCGAGCCCGTCGGCATAGTGGCGAGCGCGGACCAGTCCCGCTTCCTTGCCGTACTCCTTACGCAGCCCACGGGCGTGCAGCAGGGCTGCACTGCCGTGCCCGGTCATCATGTGTCCCTTCGGGGGATCCAGTGCCGCTCGCATGCCTCAAGCCAGCGCAGGTCCGCCTGCAGCCGGAGGACCAGCCCCTCCAGCAGCAGCCCGGCGGCCGAATGGTCCGGCTCGGCCATCGCGGCGCGCTGCGCGTCGCGGAGCCGGCGCAGCAGTTCCCGGCGCTGCGCGTCCACGATGGCCAGCGGGTCGGCCAGCCCGGCCGCCGCGGCCGCGACCAGTTTGAGATGGAATTCCGCCAGGGCCGGGCCAGGCCAGCTCACGTCCGTCAGCCAGCCGGTCACCCGCTGCTGGCCGTCCGCCGTCAGCGCGTAGACCTTGCGGTCCGGCCGGTCCGGCAGCCCGGCCGTCTGCTCGGACGCCACCAGGCCCGCCTTCTGCAGCCGGGTCAGGGTGACGTAGATCTGCCCGGCGTTCATCGCGTCCCCGAGCGGGCCGAGCGCCTGCCGCAGCCGCGCGCGCAGCTGGTAGCCGTGCGACGGCTCCTTCGCCAGCATCGCCAGCACTACTTCCTGCTGCACGATGTCTCCTATCTAACGGTTAGCTATTTAGATAGCGGTTATCCTCCGGGTTGTCAAGGTGCCGACGACGGCAAGCCGCCGCAAAGACGGTATGGACGTGTGTTAGCATTGGTACATGTCTCTCAAGCGGACCAATGTGTACGCCGATCCTGAGGACCTAGCGCTCATCAAGGAAATCGCTGCGCGCCGTGGCGTACCGGAGGCAGAGATCATCCGGGAAGGCATCCACCTGGCGGCTATGAGCAACCGGGTGTGGGACGACTCTTTTGACTGGCCTACCTTCGACGGGACCGGCGAGACGGCCACAAGCGAGCAGGTGACCGAAGCTGTTGCCCAGGGAGCCGCCGACCGGTGATCGTCATCGCCGATACCTCCGGCATCATGGCCGCATCTGACCGCAAAGCACCGGAGTCTGCGGCGTGCCGGAATGTCATGCGGGATGCGGGCACCGTAGTCGTCTCACCCTTGGTGCTCACAGAGGTCGACCATGTAGCTAAGGCCCGTTTCGGTTCGGTCGCGCGAACCGCGATCATCGATTTCGTCCTCGGGCAAGCGGAACGGCTGCGGTTTCACCTCCCGGAGACCAGTCTCGAGGTCCTGAATACGGCGCGCCTGGTCCAGCGACGGTATGCGGCTCTCGATCTGGACCTGGCGGACGCGGTCAACGTCGCACTCGCGGCCGCATACCGGACCGATGCGGTGCTGACACTCGACCGCCGTGGCTTTCGTGCGATGAAGCCTCTCACCCCACATGAATGGTTCCGGCTCCTCCCCGACGACCTATAGCTGTCCAGCCGCGTGTCCAGGGGGCAGCCGGGCCGGCCGCGCCCAGGCGCGGAGCGACGCCGGGGCGACTGAGCGCCGCCCTGGCCGCGCTAGCGGAGGCCTTCGGCAAGCGGGCCGAGCGAGAGCGCGGGGAGGAAGGTCAGGAAGACGAGTACGAGCGCGACGCCGAGTGACAGGGTCACGAACATGGGGCCGTGGGTGCGAAGTGACGCCGGAGTGACCGCCACGGGCTTCTGGCGCGCGAGGCTTCCGGCCAGGCCGAGGACCAAGATCATCGGAGCGTAACGGCCGGCCAGCATGACGATCGCCAGCAGGACGTTGTAGAAGGTCGTGTTCCCTGACAGGCCGCCGAAGGCGGACCCGTTGCTGTTGGCGGCGCTGGTGAACGCGTACACGATCTCGGACAGGCCGTGCGGGCCAGAGTTGCTGATGGCCGCCCGGCCGGCGGGGAGCGCGATGGCCAGCCCGGCGGCGGCCAGCAGGGCCACTGGGGTGGCCAGATAGTAGAGGGCGACCATTCTCATCTCGCTCGCCCGGATCCGTTTTCGCAGATATTCGGGTGTCCGGCTGATCATGAGCCCGCCGAGGAACACCGCGATGAGGACCACCATGACCAGGCCATAGAGGCCGCTTCCCACGCCACCGGGGCTGATCTCGCCCAGCATCATCGCCGACATCAGCAGGCCGCCGCCGAGGGCGGTGAAGCTGTCGTAGCTGGCGTTGGCCGCGCCGTCCGCCGACGAGGTGGCGGCCGCGCCGAAGAGCGCGCTGCCCGGGACGCCGAACGCCGTCTCTTTGCCCTCCATCGCGGCGCCCGCTGCGGTCGGCGCCGCGCCCGCGTGGGACAGTTCTGCCCCTGAGGTGAGGGCTACCCATCCTGCCAGGAGGACGCCCGCGATGACCAGCAGCGCCCAGCCCTGGCGGCGGTCGCCCACCATCCGGCCGTACATGCGGATAACGGCGAACGGGATCAGCAGCATCAGGGTGATCTCGATGACGTTGGTGAGCGGGGCCGGGTTCTCGAACGGGTGCGCGCTGTTGGCGTTGAAGAAGCCGCCGCCGTCGCCGGACATCAGCTTGATGGATTCCCACGACGCGACGGGGCCACCCGGGATGGCCTGCCGCGCTCCGGCGAGCGTGCTGACCACGTGCCAGCCGGAGAGGTTCTGGACGACACCGAGCCCGGCGAGGACCACGGCGAACACGGCCGCGAGCGGCAGCAGGACGCGGGTCACCGAGCGGACCAGGTCCACCCAGAAGTTGCCGACCCGGTCCGTCTGTCTCCGGACCAAGCCGCGGATCAGCGCCAGGGCCACGCAGAGGCCGACGGCCGCGCTCAGGAACGCCTCGGTGCCCAGCCCCGCCGCCTGGGCCACGAAACCCAGGGTCGCCTCGCCGGAATAGTTCTGCCAGCTCGTGTTGGTGGTGAAGCTGACGGCGGTATTGAAGGCCAGCGCCGGGTTCATCCCGGGATGGCCGAGCGAGTAGGGCAGGACCGCCTGTATCCGCAGCAGCAGGTACAGCAACAGCACCCCGGCCCCGGAGACCGCGAGCACCGATACGGCGTAGTGCGACCACCGCTGGTCGCTGGCGGGATCGATCCCGCAAGCCCGGTAGATGGCCGTCTCCAGCCGCCAGTGGCGGGACGTCGTGAAGGCCCGCGCCATGTAGTTGCCGAGAGGCACGTGCAGCACCCCCACCAGCCCGAGAACCAGGAGCGCTTGGAGCCAGCCCGCCATCGCCGTACCTCCGCGTGGTGCAGTCACCTCACTGTGAGGTCATCACCGATGCGGCCCATCCAGCCCGGCACTAACACCCTCCAGTCGTCACGCCGCGCAATCCTGACAGCATCCGTGCATCAAGGCGCGCTCAGACCGCATGAACATGGGTCACCATGCAGGACACGCCGGTGTCCGAGAGTGAGCGGTCTGTGCAGGCCTGGTTACAGGCAATGCAGATGTTCACCCGCTGGTCGTGCCGGCCCTTGGCGATGAGGCTCCGCGCAGCGTGGCCGTCACGTCGCGCCAGCGGTCCCGCGTCTCGGGCGGGCGCAGATCCGTGCCATAAGGTGCGACCCGGTCCACCAGCCCGCCGTACCGGCCGGCCAGCGCCGCGGCCAGGCCGTCCCAGGTGGCCGTCACGCTGAACACGTCCAGCATCTCATCGGTGATCAGGGCCGTCATCCCGTCGGTGTCGCCCCGGGCCAGCAGCGTGTGCAACTCGCCGGTGACCTCACCCCAGCCGTGCGCCTCGAACACCGGGCGGTAGGTGCGGGTCGACCCGTAGAACGCGATCTGCCGCGCGATCCCCGCCCGCTGGCGGTCAATCTCCTCCTGCGTGTCCCCGACCGCGGTGAACACCGGGCAGCAGAGCGTCACCTGGCCGGGCTCGCGGCCTGCGGCCCGCGCCCCGGCCGCCACGGCCGGGCGCACCGTGGCGCGCAGGTATTCGGCCGAATTGAGCGGATGCAAGAACACACCGTCGCAGCACTCCCCCGCCATCCGCAGCATGGCCGGGCCGACCGCGGCGACCCAGATGGGGATGTCCGGGTATTCGGACGGACCCGGGCTGAAGAACTCCGTCAGCAGCGAGAAATTGTAGAAGTCACCGGAGAAACGCAGCGGGGCGGTGCCCTGGAACGCGGCGAAGATGGCCCGCAGGGCGTGCACATACTCGCGCATCCGCGCCACCGGCTGGTCGAACGGCGCGGAGAACCGCCGGACGACGTGCGCCTTGACCTGGGTACCGAGGCCGAGCACGAACCGGCCGCGGCCCAGTTCGGCCAGGTCCCACGAGGCCTGCGCGGTCACCATCGGGCTGCGCGGGAACGCGACCGCGATGCCGGTGCCGACGCGCATCACGTCCGTGGCCGCCAGGGCCGCGCCGCACGCCAGGAACGGGTTGTGCCGGGTCTCCGTGAGCCACATGGCGCCGAAGCCAGCCTGCTCGGCGTGGCGCGCCGCCACGGCGGCCTCCGCGAGCGGAACGCCGGCCGGGAAATAACAGTCAGCCTCCACGCCGATCTCCTCCTGCCCCTCGTCGCCCTCGGGCGCTCGTCGCTGCCCAGGCGCACGCGCTGGCCCACGCCACCGCGGGGGCGTCAGGCATCCGGGGCGAGCGGCGGGGTCAGGTCCTCGGGGAACGGCGGGGCCACGACGGACAGGCCGCCGTCCACGACGATCGTCTGTCCCGTGATGTACTCCGACGCCGGCGACAGCAGGAACAAGACCACCTCGGCCATCTCCTGCACCGTGCCTGGCCTGCCCTTCGGGATCTTCCGCAGCACGGTGGACATGGGTGCCATCCCGGGCACACCGTAAAAGTAATCCAGGGAGTCGGAGTCGATGAGGCCGCCGTTGACGCCGTTGACGTTGATACCGCGGGGGGCGAACTCGGCCGCCATGTAGCGGACCCAGGCCTCGACCGCGGCCTTGCCCGAGCCGAGGTTCGCATACGTCGGGTAGGCGCGCATACTGCCGTAGCTGGACAGGACGACGATCCGGCCCCCGCCGGGCATCAGCGGCACCGCACGCTGCGCGCCCAGGACGAAGGCGCGGACGTTCATCGCGTACGACCGGTCCAGGTGGTGCTGTTTCAGCTCCATGATGGGCTTGAACGAGCTGGCCGCCGCGTTGCAGACGAAGAAGTCCAGCCGGCCATACTCCTCGCCCGCGGCCTCGAACAGCCGGTCGATCTCCTCCGGCTGCTCCACGTCCGCCGCGACCGTGATCGCGCGGCCGCCAGCCTGCTCGACGTCCGACTTCGTCTTCTCCGCGAGGTCGGCGTTCTTCTTGTAGTTGATGACGATGGACGCGCCGCCCCGCCCCAGGCTCAGCGCAAGCGCCCGGCCGATGCCGCGGGAGCTTCCGGTGATCAGCGCCACCTTGCCGCGGTAGCTGCCGCTGCCGGAGCCGGCGTTGCCATGGTCTTCGTTGCTGGCCGCAGCGTCTTTCATTGGGCCTTCCCGAGTATGTCGCGCGCGATGACCGTCTTCTGGATCTCGTTCGTGCCCTCCTCGAACCGCTGGGCGCGGGCATCGCGGTAGATCCGCTCGATCGGGTTCGGCTCCCAGTAGCCGATCCCGCCGTGCACCTGGAGGGCCTTGTCGGTGACCCGGGTGAGCATGTCGACGGCGGTGAGCTTAGCCATCGACGACAGCGTGCCCGCCGCGGGGTCGCCGGCTTCCCACTGCCGGGCGGCGTGCAGGGTGAGCTGCCGGGCGGCCTCGATATCCGCGGCGTTCTCGGCCAGCGCGAACGAGATCGCCTGCCGCGCGGCCAGGACCTTGCCGAACGTCTCCCGCGTCCGGGCGTGCCCGATGGCCAGTTCCTGGGCCCGGCGGGCCAGCCCGACGCAGCTCATGGCGACCGATATCCGGCTCGGCACCAGGAAGCCGCCCAGCGCGACCGCCAGGCCCTGGCCGTCGGCGCCGAGCCGGTTCGCGACCGGGACCGGGGTGCGGTCGAAGAGCAGGCGCGCATGGTCGGTGCCGCGGACACCCATGGTCTCGGGCATCGGCTCCACGGTCACGCCCGGCGCATGCCGGTCCACCATCAGCGCGACCGTGCCGTCGCTCCCGCGAGTGCCGTGGGCCCGCGCGAACAGCAGCCAGTAGTCACAGCTCACGCCGAACGTGATCAGGTGCTTGCGGCCGGACAGGAAATACGTGTCGCCCTCGCGCACCACGGAGGCACGCAGGTCGGCGCCGGTGCCCGCGGTCGGCTCGGTGAGGGTGAAGGCGACCCTGATATCGCCGGAGACCTGCGGCAGGACGAACGCCTTGCGCTGCTCTGTCGTCGCGAACTGGTCGATCGCCCGCCAGATCCCGTTGCAGACGTGCACGATCATCCGCAAGCTGGCGTGCGACATGGAGAACAGCTCGACGAGTTCCAGGTAGCGGGAGAACGGGATGCCGCGCCCGCCGTAGTCTTCGGGGGCGGTGAGGCTGAGGTAGCCGCGCTCGCGCAGGTCTGTCCACAGCCCCTGCGGAACGGCGCGGGTGCGCTCGATCTGTTCGGCGTAGTCCTCGCCCGGTCCGCA
This sequence comes from Streptosporangiaceae bacterium, assembly GCA_035640715.1. GTDB lineage: Bacteria > Actinomycetota > Actinomycetes > Streptosporangiales > Streptosporangiaceae > DASQVO01. The sequence continues at coordinate 32,146 of DASQVO010000047.1, read as the reverse complement.
TACGAACGCCTCGATCTCTGCCGCTAGATCGCGGAACGCCGCCTCATCGATACTCAACGCTCATCCCTGCCTGCCGTGTGCGAATGTGCCTGTGCCGCCTGGCCCTGGTTGCCAGCCTGGCTGGAAAGCTCCCGCGCCCACCCGCGGAGCACGTACTTCTTGATCTTGCCCACCGGGTTGCGCGGCATCGATGTGACGATCTCGAGCCGCTCAGGCCAATACTGCTTGGCCACGTGCCGCTCGTCCAGGAAGCGCCGCATCTCCGCGAAGTCGAACCCCGCCCCGGCCACGGCGAACGCGCACGCGCGCTCGCCGAGCCGCTCGTCCGGCATGGCGACGATGGCCACCTCCCGCACCAGCGGATGGGTGTGCAGCAACTGCTCGATCTCGGCCACCGGAACCTTCTCCCCGCCCCGGTTGATCACATCCTTCACCCTGCCGGTGATCCGGACGTAGCCGGATTCGTCGATGATCGCCAGGTCGCCGCTGCGGTACCAGCCGTCCGGGGTCATGACCTCGGCGGTCCACTCCGGGTGACCGAGGTAACCCTCGAACAGGGTCCGGCTGCGCACCTCGAAGTTTCCCTCCTGGCCGGTCGCCAGGACATTGCCGTCGTCGTCGGTGACGCGCAGCTTCACGTCCCGCAGCGCCCGCCCGTCGGAACCCCAGACCATGGCCGGCTCGTCGCCGGGGGCAGCGAGCGAGCCGAGGCAGGTCTCGGTCGTTCCCCAGGCCCCGCACACCGCCGCGCCCAGGGCCCGGGTCGCCTGCTCGGCCAGGCCACGCGGCACGGCGGCACCGGTCGCGACGAAGATCCGCAAGCTCCCCGGTGCCTCGCCCGCCTCCTCGACGGCCCGGACCAGGTCGGCCAGGAATGGCGTGGCGGCCTGGACGAACGTGCCCTTCCAGCGGCACAGCGCCCGCAGGGCCGTCGCACCGTCCCACACCGGCTGCAGGATCTGCGGCACGCCCAGGATGAACGACAGCCACATGCCGTAGAGGAAACCGGTCTGGTGGGCCAGCGGCGACGGGATGAAGATGCGGTCATCGGCGCCGAGCCCGAGATGCCGCACCTCCATGGCTGCCGCGCGGCTCAGTGCGTCCATCCGGTGCAGGACGCCCTTGGGCTCGCCCGACGTTCCCGACGTGAACAGCAGCTGGGCGCGGGCGGTCGGCGCGGGCGCACGGGCATCGAGCGCAGCGCGGTCCACGACCTGGCGGCTGGCGGCGTGCGCGAGGCTGTGCCAGCGCGGCCCGCTGCCCGGCAGCAGCGAGCCATCCGGCAGCGGCGCCTCGGGGCCGACCACGACGATGTGCTCGAGTGCCCACGGCTGGGCGGTACCGGCCGCTGCGGGCGGCTGCGCACCGGCCGGCAGGACGCTGACGCCAGCCACCTCCGCGGTGCCTTCCCCGGTGCCGGCCAGCAGGCCAGCGACCTCGGCCGGATGCTCCCGCCCGCGGAAGCGGCCCGGCACGAAGAGCACCCTGGCACCCGATCTGCGCAGCATGAACGCCATCTCGCGCTCGCGGAAGATCGGCATCAGCGGGCAGCACACCGCACCAACCCGGAGCACGGCCAGTGTGACCACGACGAACTCGCCCCAGTTCGGCAACTGGTACGCGACCGGCTCACCGGGACACACGCCCATCTCGAGCAGCAGCATCGCGACTGTATCGGCCTGGGTGTCCAGCTCCCGCCAGGTCCAGGTGCGCATCCCCCGGCCTTCGGTGCCCTCGGCGCCCACGTCGACGATGGCCACCTCTACCGGGCGCTCGCTGGCCCACCGGCGCACCCACTCGGTGATGGGGGTGGCGGCAGCCTGCGCGGGCGACACCGTCTGCGGCCGGGACGGCGTGCCGCGGGCCTGACGCGGCGTCGCGGACTCTATCGACATGTCGAGGCCGATGCCGTTCATCTCGTGCAGGAACCGCGGATAGGAGATCCGGTAGGCATTCGGGTAGGTCAGCCGGCTCTGCCCTTCCGCACGGGTACCGGCAACTGCCAGCGACATCAGCACCCGGTGATCATTGAACGACGACAGGTCCGCGCCGACCAGGCCGCCGACCCCGTGCACGATGAGCCGGTCCCCGCGTTGCTCAAGGTGGCCGCCCATCCGGTTGAGTTGCAGCATCGCCGAGACTCGGTCGGATTCCTTGAGCCGCACGTGCGCGACGTTGTCGAGCACGGTCGTGCCTTCGGCGAACGTGGCCAGCACCGACAGGACCGGCAGCATGTCGGGGACACTGCGGCAGTCCACCTCGACGGGCGACAGTGAGATCCCCTCGTGCCGCACCGTGACCAGGCCAGTCGCCTCATCACGCGTCATCGGCAGGCCCATCTGGCGGACGATGTCGAGCAGGTCGGCCTCGGGATGGTCGGTCTCGCTCGCCGACAGTGCGGGAAGGCCGCGGAACGTGACGTCGGAGGGGTGCAGCGCGGTGACGGCGAGCCCGAACGCCGCGGCGCCCACGTCCGGCGGGAGCGTCACCGCGGCCGGATGCGGCTGCTGGTCCGGCTCGATCTCGAACCTGCGCCAGTCGTCTGAGACCTCGACCTGGAGGCCGAACTGCCGCATCATCCGGATCGTCAGGTCAATGTAGGAACGCTCGTTGAGGTCGCCGTTGATCGTGATGACGCTGCGGCCGGTGGCGAACGGGGCGAGCAGCAGCAGGCCGGATATCCACTGCGACAGGGTGCCGGCGATCGTGACGTTGCCCCCGGCAGGCCGGCGTGGCCGGACCGAGATCGGCGGACAGCCGTCCCGCGAGGACAGCTCGACGCCGAGACCGGTCAGCGCCTGCAGCAGCGGGCCAATCGGCCGGCGCTGGAAGTACTTCTGCCCCACGATGGTGACCGGATCCGTGGCCAGCGACGCGAGCCCGGTCAGGAAGTACAGCGTCGTCCCCGAGCTGCCGACCGAGACGTCGGGCCGGCTCGGCCGGTACTGGCCGCCGCGGACGATGAACGTGTCGCCGTCCAGGTCAATGGTGGTCCCCAGGCGGCGCAGGGCCTGAATCGTGTAGCGGACATGGCCTGCGTCCGATAGCCCCTCGATCCGGCTGGTGCCCGGCGTGAGCGATGCGAGAATCAGCGCACGGTGAGCGTGGTACTTCGAGCTGGGTATGACGAGTTCACCCTCAAGCGGACCAACCGCTTCTTTGATGAGCAGACGCACGGCTTCTCCCTTGCCTCTCCAGCGGCACTCTAAGCAGTCAGGCAGATATTTCGCAATGTAAAGTATTTCTTGATCGCGTAGCCAGACCCCGGCCCGGTTGGGCGGAGAGAAGCGGAGTTGGGCGGCATCGTGACAAATCTGGCCCTATGGCAGGTGTTGGTGAATGAGGCGAGGCCCGCCTGCCCGCCGGACGTGACGATGATCACGCCGAACGGGATGGGCGGCGCGAGCCCGGGCACCAGTAAGAGCGCGGCAGCGTCCCGCAGATCGATCTACCTCACATCCGTCACATCGGCATATCGGGAGGTAGGTGGGTTATGGTGCTTGCTGAGAGGAAGCTGAGATCATAGTGGGCAAATGTGCCATCTCATCACCGCGGTGACGGGAGAGCGGACATACAGCGTGAACGGGCAAGTCGTCGTGACCGGTTTCGGCGCCATCACCCCGGTCGGCAATGACAGGGAGACGACGTGGCAGGCGCTGGTCAAGGGCGTCTCGGGTATCGACACGATCACGGCCTTCGACGCCAGCGGCCTGCCGACCCGGATCGCCGGGGAGGTGAAGGGTTTCGACCCGGCCGCGGTGCTCGACACCAAGCGGCTCCGGCGCTCGGCACGCTTCAGCCAGTTCGCGATCGCGGCGGCCCGCGAGGCGGTCGCCGACGCCGGCCTCGTGATCGACGATGACCGCGCGGGCCGCACCGGCGTCGTCGTCAACTGCGCCGTCGCCGGGATGGGCGAGATCGAGTCGGCGACACGGCAGATCGCCGGGCCCGCGCCTGGCCGGCTGAGCCCGTACTTCGTGTCCTCGGTGATCCCGAACATGGCCGCCTGCGAGGTGGCGATCGACCTCGGCGTGCACGGCCCGGTGACGGCAAGTGCGCTGGCATGCGCCAGCGGCATCTACGCGTTCCTTGAAGCGCGGCGGCTGATCGTCTCGGGCGAGGCCGACGTGGTGATCTGCGGCGGCACCGACGCCTCCATCACTCCGGTGATGTTCGCCGGGCTGTCCTCGATGGGCGCGATGTCCCGCCGCAACGACGAGCCGGCCCGGGCCAGCCGTCCCTTTGACGCTGAACGGGATGGATTCGTCTACGGCGAGGGCGCCGTGCTGGCCGTCGTCGAGTCCGCCACCCACGCCCGGCAGCGGGGGGCCAGGGCCTACGCGAGCATCGCCGGCGGCGCGCTGACAAGTGACGCCTTCCACGTCAGCGCGCCGGAGCCATCCGCTACCTACACCGCCGCGGCGATCAGGCAGGCACTGCAGCGGTCCGGGCTGGGACCGGCCGACATTGACTACATCTGCGCGCACGGCACCTCCACCCGGGCCAACGACCGCACCGAGTCGGCCGCGATCCGCGAGGTTTTCGGCTCCCGCGCCGGGCAGGTGGCGATCAGTTCGCCCAAGTCGATGGTGGGCCACCTGATCGGCGCGGCCGGCGCCCTGTCGGCGATGGTCAGCGCGCTGGCCATGCGGGACAGCGTCGCGCCGCCGACGATCAACTTCGACACCCCCGACCCAGAGTGCGACCTGGACTACGTGCCGAACGTCGCGCGGCCGATGACGATCGAGGCGTCAATGGTCAACGCGTTCGGCTTCGGCGGCCAGAACTGCGTGGCCGTGCTGCGACGCGCCGCAGGCTGAGGCGGCGGCGCGGCACGCGCTGTCATACGACAAGCTCGTGGAGGAAGGACATGACCGAGGCCAGGCCTCACCCGTACGACCCCACCGCGTTCCGGGATGTCTTCGAGCATCACTTCACGTACCTGGCGGGTTTCTGGCGCAACGTGCACCGTTACGCCAGCCGGCCCGCCTTGCATGACCCGCTGACGGGCCGCCGGTGGACCTACGCCGAGCTGGGGCGTGACGTCGAGCGGCTCGCCGCCGGGCTGGCTGCGTGCGGCGTCGGCCGCGGAGACGTCGTCGTGTTCCAGCTCTTCAACACCCCGGAATGGGCGCTGCTCTACCTGGCGGCCCAGCACCTGGGGGCGGTCGGCTCGCCCGTCAACTTCCGGTTCTCCCCGGGAGAGACGGCGCTCGTGCTCGACGACAGCAGGCCGAGCGCCTATGTCTTCGACGTCGCGATCGCCGAGACCGCCCGGGCCGCCGTCGACGTGGCCCGGCACCGGGTCGGCGCCCTCATCAGCGTCGATGCCGCAGCCATCGATGGGCCCGGCGGGCCGGGCGGGCGCGGCGACCGGGTGCCGCCGCTCCGCGACGCGATTCCGTTCGGTGACCTGCTCGCCGGCGGCCACCCCGCGGTGACGCCACCGGCGGACGTGACCATCTACGACGAGACGACCAGGCTGTACACCTCCGGCACGACGGGCATGCCCAAGGGTGTCTGTTTGAACAGCCTGGTCGAGGTGCTGACCGCGCACGACGTCATCATGCACTTCCCGCTGTCACCCGAGGACAAGACCCTCAACATGACGCCGTGGTTCCATCGCGGCGGCGTTTCGTCCGGCGGCCCGTGCCCGGTGTTCTACGCCGGCGCCGAGGCGGTGGCGATGCCCCGCTTCGACCCGGACCTGTGCCTGGACTACGTGGCCGCCCACGGGCTCACGTTCCTCATCGGCGCGCCGACCAACCTGGTGATGCTGGCCAGCGCACAGGAAGCCAGGCCACGGGACCTTTCCACGCTGCGGGGCATCGTCACGATGGGCGCCCCGCTGGAGCGGCAGGCCTGCCTGCGGTTCCAGCGGGTGCTCACCCCGCGCATCTTCAATGGCTACGGCACCACGGAGGCGTTCTGGAACACCTTCCTGCGCCCGGCGGACCTGCCTGATCACGCCGGCAGCGCCGGGCGGGCCTGCACCGACGACGACGTTGCAGTGGTGCGCCTCGTCGAGGGGGACGGCGCTGAGCCTGGTGACCTCGCGGCCAAGGACGGCACGGAGATCGGCGAGGTGATCGTGCGGTCGGTCAAGTCCGGTTACGCCTACACCAACAACCCCGCCGAGCAGGCGCAGCGCTTCCGCGGCGGCTGGCTCTACACCGGCGACCTCGCGACGTGGGACCGCGACGAGTACGTGACGATCGTCGGCCGCAAGGACGACATGATCATCTCCGGCGGCGAGAACGTGTACCCGGTCCAGGTCGAGGAGGTGCTGAACGAGCACCCGGGTGTCAGCGAGTGCGCCGTTGTCGGCCTGCCCGACGCGCGCTGGGGGGAACTGGTGGTCGCCTATGTCGTCGCGGCCGATGACAGCCTCACGGCGACCGAATGCGATAAGCACTGCCAGGCGCATCCCATGCTGGCTGGCTACAAGCGACCGCGTGCCTACCGCTTCGTCCCCGAGCTGCCGGTCACGGCGACCGGCAAGAAGATGCACTACAAGGTGCGGGAGATGGCGATCGCCGACGACGCGGCCGGTACCCTCATGCGCCTGTAGCCGCCGCGCCGTGTGTTACCCGCCGGCCCGTGGGTTCGCAGCGGGGATCGGGCGGTCCGGTGCGGCAACCGGTATCGGGGCGGGATCGGGGCCCCAGGGAATCTCGGCCCACACGGTCCGCCCGAAGTGGTTGCCGGAGACGCCGGTCCGCGTAGACAGCGCATGGACGATCACCAGGCCACGGCCGCCGTCGCTCATCGCGTCACCGTTCACGCGCGGTCCGGTGGCGGCACCATCATCCGCCACGGCGACGCGGACGACCGGGCCGTGCCACGTTACCTCGACGGTGAACCAGCCGCCCCGGCCGCTCAAGGTGTGCCGTATCGCGTTCGTTCCGAGCTCGACTGCCACCGAAATGAGGTCATCACGTGCGGGGCAGTCTGGCAGCAGCCCGGCGAGCCAGCTACGGACCCGATGTAGCTCGCGTTCTTCACCGCGGAAGAGCCGCCGCTGCGACGGACCGGATGAAGCGTCCCCCGGTGGCGGTCTGCTAACTTTTGCGTCATGCGTGGAGCCGTTCGCGTGGACCATTTGTCACCCCTTACGGCCTATGCCCGTAGTGATCGGCTGACCAGGCTAACCGCGTTTCGTAACTGCCCATTGCGCAATGAACGTTCCAAGTATGGATTCGTATACGACGTACTGCAAGTGCTTCACGCGCATTTGCATCAGATGCTGCACTTGCAAAACGCATTTGTCGTAACTTAAGGCTTATGCCGAGATGGCCCGGCGGCCCGTCGTGTTTCAGCGGATTTGTTCCGTTTTGCCGCCCTGAGCGGACCGCCTGCCCGTGCCGCCCGAGAGCTGTAAACACCCACGGTATCGATTCGCAGCTGCCCAGAGGCAGTGCCCCTGGCGGAATTGCACGACGGCCGGAGCGGACATGACAGGCGCGGCCGGGCTGCCGGAGATGCCTGCCGGGCGCCGTCCCGGCGGCGCCGGTGAACGCCCGTCGCCCCGCGGTGACCCCAGCACTGTCCCATGCCGTGCTGCCTGGATGTCACCGGCACCGACGTGGCCGGCCGCGGCAAGGCGGGCGCAGTAACTATCACCCCCTCCCCATCTCTTTTATCTTCTTTATCTTCTTCCCCATCTGCTGGTGCCGAATGAACGGGCTTTCATCACTACCGCCAGACGGCCGCGTTCATGCACCGTCCGGAAACAGAGCGCGTGCGCATAACCGCTAGCACGTTATTGCGTCACCTGGCGGGACGAGGATACGAACGCCGAATCGCACAATGGCCGCACATGGGACGCGGCCGGCCGGCTCAGCAACCGGGTAACACACGGCGAAGACCGTTCGGCCAGCGGGAAAAGGAACCGGCGCCAGGGGCAGCGGCAGGCGGGATCCCCGGGCGGCGCTGGCTGCCGGGCCTTTCCCAGGTCTACCGTGCCGCCTGGTGACGGCTAACTCGTCGCCGTGGACTACCTGCCCGCCGGCGATCGTGAGATCGACCCGGGTGCCGCCTATCTCGCCGGGCGGGATGGCAAGAATGTCACGGCCGAGCACCGCGATGTCCGCCCGGCTGCCCGGCCGCAGCGACCCGAGCTCCGTATCGCGGTGGTTGACGTATGCGACCCCGGCCGTGAAGGCGGTGAGCGCCTCCGTGACCGTGACAGCTTCCTCCGGGAAGAACGGCTGCTCCATGAGCGAGCCGCAGGGGCGCCGTGCCGCCTGGACTGAGGAGCGAGGTACGAGCGACGAGGGAAGGCGGCGCAGTGAAGGGGGAATGGGGAGGCGGGCGGGGCCCCGGAGGCGAGCGGGGGGCACCGTCTCTGCCGTGCCCGGCGTGCCCAGCTCCGGTGACAGCCGCCGGTTGACGGCAACGTGGATCTCCTGCAGCGGGTCCGCGCTTGATACCGGCCAGTCACTGCCGAACGCGATCCGCATGCCGCGCCGCGCCAGCTCGCCGATCCGGTACTGCCAGGCCGCGCGCTCCGGGCCGACCACGGGCAGGGTCAGCTCCGTCATTTGCGGCTCGTTGCAGGCCCACAGCGGCTGGAAGTTGGCGACCGCGCCGAGGGCGCGGAAACGGTCCAGGTCGTCCGGGCGGATGAACTGAAGATGCGCCAGGTGGTGCCGGAGGTCCGGTGCCGGGCCCGCGCCACCGCCGGGCCGCGCGCCGCCCGCGATCATGCCACCGGCCCCGGACGCGCCGGCAGGCTCCCGTTCCCGGCTATCCTCTCGCTTTGGCCGACCCCTTCCCCGGGAAAATATCCTCGATGATCGCTACCGCGTCCTCATCCACCGGGTTGTGCACGGCGCATGAGGGGCTTACCTGTGTCAGCAGCCACCGCCACGGGTTGGATGACGTGTGCCATTGCCACGTACACGTGCAGCGGCGGGGAATCATCCGGTGATTAGCGAGCTCCCGCAGGGCCGGATCGGGCAGTGTCATTTCTCTGCCCTCAGCCTGGTGAGCGCACGGTCGAATTGATCACCTGTCCACTGTGCGAGCTTGGGTATCTCTGCGATGATATTCCTCAGTTCTTCCCGCGCTGCCGACTGCATGATTTCCGGATCCATGCCTGACCACTTGCCATCGCTGGCCTCGGATATCGATGTCTGCGGCCCGCTTTGCTTCCCTGGCAACCTGGCGCCGTCGCCTGGTACGACCTCGATGCTTTCCCATTGCTGCTCTTCCTTCCGCTCTGACGCGCCCCATACGTAGCCAAGAATCACGCCAAAAGCCAGGGCCGCAGTTGCACACAACAAGAACAACGTGATAACCCACGTCATATCCATCGGCGATCCCCCGTATCACTATGTTTGTATTCAGAAGTCCGTGTTATTCAGGCCCCGGTACGGGCCCTCACCGCAGCCACCGCACCGGCCGCTCGCACGGTCCTGAAGGCCCGCGGCCGCCAGCCGGCCGGCAGACAATGCCCCCGGGCCGCTCGCACAGGCCCCCGCCCTGCGCTCGCCAGCCAGTTTTGAATAACACTCGCTGAAGGCATTTACTGTTGTTCCGGATTTCGTGCCGGTAATCAGTGCAGCTCCGCGGCGATACCATCGTAAAGGTACTGGTCCCCGGGCCTGCATGCCGGTTCGCTTACGGCCGCCACGGCGTGCCTGCCCGCGAGGCACTGGCGCCGCGGCATGCGCACCGGATCTTCCTGAGACATAACCGTAGTGCTCTCTTCACCAGATACCGCGGAACGCAGGCCAGATACCGCGGAATGCAGACCAGATCTCGCCGGACGCCTCGTTACTGCGGCGGAGCGCGGAAGCCCCATATCGTCATCCCGGTCGTATAACCGCGCCGCTTCGCCGGAGTTGCCGGCTGCGGCGGCTCTGGCCGGCCGGCCGCAGGCTGGCACGCCTGGGACACGGCCGGGCATTTCAGCCGGCCAGCCGGGCGGAATGTGCGTACCACCGGCTGCCCGGCCGGCTCTCCCGTTGATGTCGCCACCCCTGTCCGGGCTGGTCGCTGTCAGTCTCTGCCGCGCCCCGTCACGGCGTCGCGCAGCCTGTCGGCGACCGCGGCGGCCGGGCCGACTGCCTTCAGGATGCCGGGCCGCGGCGGTGTGTTCGGATGCGGCCGGGTGGGCGCGATGTCCTTGCCCTTCATGAGCTTGTCGCCGAGCTCGTTCGCATCCGCGGCGGACAGTACCCCACGCAGGCCCGGCCACACGCGCATCTCCTCGTACGCGATGTGGTCACGGCCGGCGGCGATGAACTTGGCCAGCAGCTCCTCGAATTCGCTGTCCGAAGCGTCCAGCTTGTCCAGCTTGTCGAGCACCACCTTGCCCTCTTGCTCCTGGTTGGTGGCCTCGTCGGCGAGCTGGTCCCCGTCCGGCAGTATCTTCCGCACGATCGGCCAGAAGTATTCTTCCTCGACCGCCTCGTGCTTGGACTCTTCGATGATGAGCCGCGTGGTCAGCTTCTTGCGCTCCGCCAGCTGCGGCTCGGTGGCCCCGGTCGCCTTTGTGGGGCCGCTCTCCAGCTCAGCCAGCATCTGCTGGACCTCATCATGGTCATGGCTGAGCACGGCGAATACGTCGGCCATCGCTCCCCCCTCCCAGTGGCGTGATAGCGGACGAGGCCGGTGCTACCCTTGCCCGTCGCGTCAAACCTCGCGACGCGAGGAAATTGCGCGCAATCGCCGGCCGGGGCTCCCCCCGTGCCCCGGTATTGCCCGGGTCAGGACAGCTTGCCCATCGGCGCCACCGCCGGCAGCGGCGCTGTCATTCCCCCGGCCAGTGAGGGTTATCCAGAGCGAGCCCACAGGTTCAGGCTTCCTCCCCCGCCCCGCTGCGTGATGGCCCGCAAGAGGTCAGGTGTGGCCGCCGAGCCGATGGTCGCGGCGGCCGACGAAGCCGCGACGATCGTCCAGGCGGCCGGGCCGAGCGGGGTGCAGCCGAAGAACTGGCTGACGCCCGGCATCTCCACGACCGCGACCAGCGCCGCCGCGGACACAACGCAGGTGATCACGACCAGCGGGCTGCGCCATCCGCTCACCAGCGTCTGGCCGAGCTCCGTCAGCACCAGCGCGCCGAGCCCCATCGTCCCGGCGTGGCTGCGGCCGCCATACCGGCCCGCAAGCCAGGCGGCGCCGGCGCCCGCGGCGGTAGCCGCGCCGCGGGCGCCGATACTGCGCGCCAGCTCCTCACGTGACAGCGAGGCCGGCCCGGTGGACAGGTCGACAGCGTCGGCGGGAGCGCCGTTGCTGCCGACGGGACCGAGCGCCACGGCGAGTGAGGGCAGCATGTCTGTGAACATGTTGACGAGCAGGAGCTGGCGGGTGTTCAGCGGCGCCCGCCCGCCGGCCGCCGTCCCGAACACGGTGAACGCGACCTCACCCGCGTTGCCGCCGACCAGGATGGCGACGGCGTCCCGGACACGGCTCCACAGCGACCGGCCCTCGGCAAGCATGTCGACCAGGCGGGCCGGATCCGGGTCGGTCAGGACAAGGCTTGCGGCGCTGCGCGCGGAGGCGGATCCCCTGGCGGCCACGCCGATGCCGACGTCCGCGAGCCGGATCGCCGCAGCGTCGTTGACGCCGTCCCCGGTCATCGCTACGACCCGGCCGGCCCGCTGCAGCGCCTGCACGACGCGGACCTTCTGCTCCGGCGACACCCGGGCAAACACCGCAGTCTGCGGCACCCGCACGGTGCGCTCGCGATCGGGCATGGACTCCAGCTCCGAGCCGGTGAGCACCATGTCGCTGCCGGGAATGCCGAGCTGCCGGGCGATGGCGCAAGCGGTAACGGGGTGGTCTCCGGTGATCATCGTGACCCGGACGCCGGCCTCAATGAGCCGCCTGATGGTCTCGGCCGCCTGCGGGCGCACGGCGTCGGAGATCCCCACGAATCCGAGCAGGGTCAGGCCGGTGGCGAGCGCATCGATGTCCTCGCCGGTGCCGTCCGGCCCGGAGCAGCCGGGCAGCCGCTTCTCGGCGACAGCGATGACGCGCAAGCCCTCCCCGGCCAGGCTCTGTACCCGGCGCGCCACGGCGCGCCGCCGCTGCCCGGTGAGCGGCCGGCCGCCATCATCGGCCGCGCAGCGGTCCAGTACCACCTCGGGTGCGCCCTTCATCGCCAGGACCATGCCGCGGGAGTCCTTACCGAGCGAGGCGGAGTACCCGCGGCTGGCCTCAAACGCCAGCTCCTGGACCGGGGCCCAGTCCCGGTCCGGCTTCAGATGCTTCCGCGCGGCCTCCACGATGGACAGGTCAGTGGCGTGGGAGAGCGCGTCATCTTCCTGGGGGCAGGACCGGGCGGCGGCCCGCAGCAGGCGCTGCGCGTACCGGTCGTCGAACGGCAGGTCCCGGCGGTCCTCTTCCACGCCGGCGAGGCGCGTGACCGCGAGCCTCCCCTCCGTGAGGGTCCCGGTCTTGTCGAAGCAGAAGGTGTCGACGCGGCCGAGTGCCTCCAGCGTGCGCGGTGAGCGCACCAGGACACCGAGCCGGGACAGCCGCCGCGCCGCGGCGACCTGCGATACCGTCGCGACCAGCGGAAGCCCCTCCGGCACGGCGGCGACCGCAATCGCGACGCCCGACGCGAGCGCCTGCGGGAACGGTACCCGGCGGGCCAGCGACAGGCCGGTCACGACCGCCCCGCCGATCCCGGTGGCGGGAACAGAGATCCGGGTCAGCTCGGCTAGGTGTGCCTGCACGCCGGCAGCCCGGCCGCCGCTGCCGGCCGCCGCGGCGGCCCGGCCAGCCTCGGTCGCCTGCCCGACCGCGACGACCACCGCACGGCCCTCGCCGGTGAGCACCGTCGTGCCCTCGTAGAGCATGCAGGACCGGTCCGCCAGTTCGGCGCCGGGGGTGGGTTCCGGGCTCTTCGGCACCGGCAGCGACTCCCCGGTGACCGTGGCCTGGTCAACTTCCATCCGGTCACTTTCCAGCAGGCGGGCGTCGGCGGGGACGACCTCGGAGGGGCGCAGCTCGATGACATCGCCGGGGGCAAGCTGCTCCGCCGTGACCGTCTGGACCGATCCGTCGTCGGTGACGCGCCGCGCCACCAGACGCTCGCTGAGGAGAAGTGACCCGAGCGCCCGTTCCGCGTTGACCTTCTGCGCCGCGCCAACCAGGGCGTTACCCGTCATCACGCCGCCGACCAGCGCCGCGTCAACACCGGATCCGAGGATCGCCGAGGCCGCGGCGCCGAGCGCGAGAACGGGCATGAGCGGGTCGCGCAGCTCGTCCGACAGCGCGTGCCCGAACATGGCCAGCGATGCGGGCCGGCCGGGTGCAGCGTGCTCCGGCTCCGGCCGGGTAGCCGCTCCGGCGGCCTGGCGCAGCCGCTCGCACACCTCCTCTGCCGTCATCTCATGCCAGCGCCCGTGCGGTACCGGCTGCGGCCGCGGGAGCCGCCCCAGTGCCCGGGCGCTGGCCGCGCCGGCGATGACGGCAAGGCCGGCCGCGCTGTTCCCGGGGGCAAGCTCGGGCCCGGCACTCCGGTCGGTCACCACCAGGAGCGCTCCGAGCGACGCGCCGCCGATGGCGAGCTTCGCGGACCGGTCGCTGACGCTACGGGCCAGTTCCACGGACTTCAGCAGCCGCCACGCGTCCCCGAGGCTGGAGCCGCCGATGACGTCCGCCGACCAGCTGACGTGCCCGTCGCGGACCAGCGAGACACCGACATCGGCGGCGCCAAGCGCGGCGTCGTCGGCGGCGCTGATGACGAGGACGCCATGCCCGGCCGCCTGGAGCGCCCGGACCCGCTCCGACAGGTCCGCGTCGGCCGGCACCACCTGGTCAGCCCAGGGCAGCAGGTCGGCGGCGGCCGGCTGGTCGGTCAGCAGGACGCGCTGCGCGCAGTCCCGCGCAGCGCCGACCAGGGCATCTGCCAGCGGATCCGGCTGGTCGCCGGTGATCAGCACCAATGAGTCGATGACGACGGCGGAGACCCGGTCAAGCCGCCGGAGCGCCGGTATGTCCAGCGTGAGGATCCCCTGGCGGCTCAGCTCGTGGCCGAGGGCGGAGGCGAACGCCTCCCGGCCCATCCGCGCCGCCCTGGGCGCTGTGGCCAGGAGAAGGTCGGCAGCCTTGACAGGATCACGGCTCATTGCGAGCGTGCCGCCGGCCGCCGCCAGCCCGCCGAGCGAGACCCGCTCGGCGACCTTCTCCACCGGGCCTGGTGGCAGCGGCACGGGCCGGCCGGGCCGCCGCGGCGCGGGCGCCTCCGGCAGCAGCGCGCACAACTGGTGGGCGCGCCGTTCCCAGGTAAGGCGCCGTGACCTGGCTTCCAGCACGGCAAGAGCGCGCTGAGCCGACTCCACCGCGAGCGGGTACGGATTGACAGTGCTCGCATGGGAAACGGCGCTGGCCAGCCCGAATACCAGGGTCGACGGAAGTCTTCCCAGCCGCGCCTCCACGGCCGCCCGCAGCCGCGGATTCGACTGCACGATCACGACGGGAAGGCGCACCGCGCGCGGCAGGCCCGGAATGTGCATCATCCGCCCGGTGACGGCGAGCCCGGCGCCGGCCAGGGATGCGGCGAGTGCCGCGATCGCCACGTCTTCCGCCGACGGGTCACCCGGCATCTCCGGCTTCGACCGTGCGAAGGCATCATCGTCGGCGCCGTGCTCGGCCTCCACCGCCTCGATCGCGTCCAGCACCGGGCCGAGATCCGTCTGGTTCTCGTCGAAGGCGACGAGGATCTGCTGGGTGACCGCATTTATGCTGGCCCAGCGCACCCCGTTGACGCGCCGGACCGCGGCGGCGGTGCCCGTGGCGATATCCCGGCTTGCGCTCCCCGTAAGCCCGCGGACTTCGATGTGGGCGTGGCCGGCCCGCCGCCAGATGTGACGGCGTGACCGGTCGGGGCCCGCGTCGGCGAGCTCGGCCGCGGCCGTGGCGGCGACCTGCCCGGCGTGGTGCCTGCTATCGGTGGGAGCCCCGGCGGCTTCGTTCCCCGCAGCCGCGCCCTCCCCGATGCGGCCGGCCACGGCGGATGCGGTGTCCCGGACGGCCTCGGCAGCGTGGTCGGCCTCGCGGACAGCGTGCTCGGCAGCGGTGAGCATGGCGTCTGCGCCCATGGCGGCAAGGCGGAAAGAATGGCCCGCCGCCGTCCCCGCGAGGCGCGCTGCTGACAGCACGATGCTCATCGGTCGCTCCTTCCGGCGTGGTGATTGCCCTGGCGACCACAATTGACCCTGGCTACTGCCCTGGTCAGGCCGGGATACTCAGGAAGCCGTCCCGTTATGCGATGGCCTGACCCCGGCGCGCCGGCCCAGGGGCAGGCCGCGCAGCAGCCAGCCGCCACGGAACGTCCCGCCGGGCGCGCGGTAGCCGGCCAGGCCGCCGCTAAGCTGGCGCGGGAGTTGGATATACGGTGTCTTATTCAGAAGTTCGGGGTCCTCACCGTAGCCACGGCACCGGCCGCTCGCACGAGCCTGGCGGCCCCGCGGTCGCTAGCCGGTCTGGGCAAACGCTCCTGGGCCGCTCGCACGGGCCGCTGGCCCGTACTCGCTAGCTGGTAGCTGAATAACCCTCACGGAAGGGGACACAATGGGCAGGTCGTTGCGGATGGGGCGCTGAGCCGCCGTGAGCAGGCTTCTCGGCCTTGATATCGGCGGGACGCTGAGCCGGGCGCGGGTCTGCGTGGACGGTGACGTGGTGGCGGAGGCGCAAGCCGCCAGCGCCAGCCTCACCGCCAACGGCACGGACGGTGCCACGGCGGCCCTCGCCGACCTGCTGGCGCAGCTGCCGCTTGACCCGGACCGTCCCTTCGATGCGGTCTGCGCCGGCTCGGCGGGCAACAACGTGCCTGGAGCCAGGGAATTTCTCCACGACCGCCTCGCGCCGCTGACGAAATCGGGGACCGTGGTGATCGTCAACGACGCGACGCTTGTCCTGCCAGCCGCCGGCCTTGACGCCGGCGTCGGCGTGATCTGCGGTACCGGCTCGATCGCGGTCGGCAGGTGGCGCCACCGCGAGGCACGGTCGGGCGGCTTCGGCTACCTCCTCGGCGACGAGGGCAGCGGCTACTGGATCGCCCGTGCCGCGCTGCGGGCGCTGCTGGACCGGCGGGACCGCGGCGTCCCGCTCGGCGTACTCGGCGACCGCCTCCTCGCCGCCGAGGGCGTGGACAGTATCGACGCGCTGCACCGCCTCTTCTACGATCAGCCGTATCCGCGGCGCTGGGCCCGGCACGCCCCCTTGGTGCTCGACAGCGGAGACCCGGCCGCCGCACTCATCACCGCCGAGGCGGCGCAGGCGCTGGCCGCCCTCGTGGTCTCGACGGCACAGCGCCTCGGGGCGCCCGCCGGGCCGCCGGTGGTGCTGGCGGGAGGCCTGATGGCTCACCCGGCCCTGCGTGCGGCCACCGAACGCGCGATCAGCGAGACCCTGCCAGGCAGCGACGTCCGCGTCCTCACCGAGCCGCCGGTAACCGGCGCCGTCCGGCTCGCCAGCGCCGCCGTTCGGTTACGCGGTACACACCGCGACGCCGGCCCGGCGCGGCGCTGGACAGAGATGAAAACGAAAATTATTATCAGTAATCGACCGTTACAGTGCGCAGCCAGAAGGAGACTTCATGTCACTGACAGTCCCGGCAGACCTGCTTGAACGAGCGGAGCGGGGGGACGCAACCGATGCGGACTTCATCGCCTGCATCAGGACGTCGCTGCCGTACGCGTGGGAGGTAATCAGCTCGCTGGTGGAGCGCACCAGCGAGACGGGCGCGTCGTATGCCGACGACCAGACGCCGCCGCCCAGCCAGGAGGAGCACGGGCAGCTTCTCCGGGCCATGGCAAGCGACGCTATGCGCGACGCCCTCGAACGGCACTTCGGGGTGCGCGTCGCGTTCCAGAACTGCTGCCGGGTGGGCGTGTTCACGGCGGCTGCGAGCGACGATGCCTACCGCGACTTCGTGTCAGCGCGTGCGCAGCTCCTCAACCAGTCACCCGAACTGATCAACTGCTGAACCGCTCCCGGTCAGCGGCCAACGGTCAGCCCGGAGGCTGGCCATGTCAATGCACACGCGGGGGGCGTTCCCGATACGGGAACGCCCCCCGGCGCGGCTCGGGCCAGTATCGGCGCGGCCGGTCCCGGGTTCTGGCTCCGGCCCCGGCTGACGGGACGATCACCGAAGAGAGTCAGCGGACACAGCGGATCCGGATCACGGCGGCGCCGCCGCCGAGCGTCGCGAGGCCGGCCAGCGCGAATAGCACCAGGTAGCTGTGCGCCGTGCCGAGCACGACGCCCGCGATGAGCGGCGCCACGACCAGCGGCAGGGAGTTCGCGACGTTGATCACGCCAAGGTCTTTCGCGCGGTCGGACGCGACGGGAAGCACCTGCGTCAGCACGGCGGGGGCGGCGGCCCAGTAGGTGCCGAACCCGATGCCCAGCAGCGGCGCGGCGGCGAGCGCGGCGCTCCATGTCGGCGAAATGACGAGCAGCAATGCGGCCAGTGCCATGAGCACAGCGGCGCCGATGACGTAGCGCTTGCGGTGTCCCGACCTGTCCGAGGCGATGCCGCATGCGACGCCGGCCGCGGCCAGCGAGATTCCGTAGATGGCCATCAGGATCAGCAGCCCGGTCTGGGGATCCCGGTAATGCGCCGCATCGGACAGGAAGTACAGCAGGTACAGCGTGCCGAGCGCATTCCCCAGGTTGATCATGAAGTGCATGGCCCAGCCCCAGCCGAAGTCGGGGTGCCGGCGCGGCGACACCCACAAGCGGCTCAGCGTGGCCGCCAGGCCGGCCTGCGGTGCCAGCCCGGGCGGCAGTACGTCGTCGTGGGTGAGCAGGGCGAACGCCAGCGCGCCGAGCACCACCACGAGCCCGCACGCGAGATAGCCATCGGCGAGCCCGGTGACCAGGACGGTCACCAGCAGCGCGCCGAGCACCGTGCCCAGCATCTGGCTGATGCCGATCAGCCCGCCGAGGGTGCCCCGCTGGGCGGCGGGTACCCGGTCGGGCAGCGCGGAGGTAAGGGTGGCGAGCATCCCGCCCAGCCCGGCCTGCGCGAGGAACCAGCCGAGCATCATGACGGCCGCGTCGGGCGCCGCGGCCAGCACGGCGAGCCCAGCGGCGCCGGCCACGGCCCCGGCGACCGTCCACGGGTGACGCCGGCCCCACCGGGACGTGGTCCGGTCCGACAGGGCGCCGACAATGGGAGTGGCGGCGAGCGCCGCGACCGCGCCGGCGCCCATCACCACCGACAGCAGGACCGCCTTGCCAGCCTTGTCGAGTGACTGCGCCTGCTCGGGGAGCAGCACCTGGATGGGGGCGTAGATGGCCAGCCACAGGCCGATGTTGGCGGTGAAGAGCAGCGTGATCCAGCCGGCCCGGACCGGCGTGACCGGCTCGGCGAGCGCGGCCGGCGGGGCGGCGTCCGCGGGCGGGACGGCCGGCGCGGGCGGGACGGAGGATCCCGGGATCAGCGGCCTGGCCGGGCCGGTCGCATCGCTCACCGCGGGCCGCCCGTCAGCCGAAGCACTGGCGCTCCCCGCGGTAGGTCGGCACCGCCCGGGCCGGCTGGCCGTCTTCGACCAGGTAGTAGTCGGCGAAGCGCTCGGCGAGCTCGCCGGCCTTGGCGTGCCGCAGCCACACCCGGTCGCCGACGCTCAGCGAGCGGGCCGCCGCCCCCAGCACCGGAGTCTGCACCTCCCCCGCGCCCTCGGTGCCGGAGAGCTTCAGCCCGGCCGGCCGGAACGGTGACGGCAGCCGGTCCCGGCCGGCTGGCCCCGAGGCGATGTAGCCGCCGGAGAACAGGGTGGCCACTGGGCCGCCGGGGCGCCGTACCACCGGCAGCGCGTACAGCAGCGCGGGGCGCGGCGAGAACCGGCGGTAGGCGTCGAACAGGGTGGGCCCCATCAGCCCCGAGCCGGCCGTGACCTCCGTCACCGACGGATCCGCCGCGGTTACCTCCAGGCTCCCGGTCCCGCCGCCGTTCACGAACTCCAGCGGGGTCAGCTCGCGGATCTGCCGGATCGCCGCGCCCCGGCGCTCACGCAGCTCCGCCGCGGAGAACCGCTGGATCCAGCGCAGCGCCGCCGCCCGCAGCGGCCGGCCGGGCGGGGCGTCGCCCAGCCCGGCGATCTGCGCCTCGTATGACATGACGCCGGCCAGCTGGAAACCCGGCCGGGCCAGCACGGTCCTGGCGAACGCCGCCGCCTGCCCGGGGGTGTACAGCGGCGAGCGGCGCACGCCGATATGCACGGCCGGCCGGCCAGCCAGCGGCCGCCACGAGGCGTCCAGATCCAGGCAGACCCGGATGTCCGGGTGCCCGGCGCCCGCGTGGGTGTCAATCAGGTCCAGGTGTTCCGCCGAGTCCACCATGAGGGTGATGTTGCGCCGGCCCACCGGGTCGGCAGCCAGGGCCGCGATGGCTGCGCGGTCCGCGGTCGGATAGCCGACCACCAGGTCGTCGCTTGTGCCGTTGGCGCACAGCCACAGCGCCTCACGCAGTGAGTAGCAGAGCAGGCCCGCATACCCCGGCTGGGAAAGCACCCGGTCCAGCAGGAAGCGGCAGCGGACCGACTTGCTGGCGACGCGGATCGGGCGGCCGCCGGCCCGCCGGACGAGGTCGGCGGCGTTGTGGTCGAACGCGGCCAGGTCGACGACGGCCAGCGGCGGGTCGAGGCCGGCGGTCGCTTCGTCGTACCTCACTCGCGCGGAGGCGTCGGGCATCCTCGCACAGTAAGACACGATCATCGAAACGTGAAGGCCCTCCGGGCGGCTCTTCGATAACAACATCCGCTACTCAAGAAGCATTGAGAAGAACTGCGCAGGGGATGGCGGCAGCAACCGCTGCGGGTTGTCTGGAGAACGCGGACTTTGAACAAGACACGGATTTTGAACAAGACACAGTGAATGCCAGGCGCAGTATGTGTGTCCTGGATCACAGCATGTTAGGGGTCTGTCAGTATTCGAGCGGTTTGCGCTTGAGACCCGTGAGCGGCGGGCGCACCGGCGCCAGACGCGGTCAATTCTGGAGGTGTCCGCCTGGCCAGGCCATACACCTCTCTGAGTTGACGCGGAGGATCCCGTGACACAGGTACCGGTCATAACGCCGATAAGCTCCCCGCCCGCAGCCGAGACGGCCCAGGCACCATGGCCGCGCACCGCAAAGGTCGGCCGAGCCGGCATCGTCAGCGTGGGCGGCGTCGCCCTCCGGCAGATCGCCGCAGAGTACGGCACGCCTGCTTACGTGCTCGACGAGCAGGGCGTGCGGCAGGAGTGCCGCGCGTACCTCGCCGCATTCCCCGGCGGCGAGGTGGCGTACGCCGGAAAAGCGTTCCTGTGCCGGGCCATGGCGCGATGGGTCGATGAGGAAGGCCTGTCGATGGACGTGTGCTCCGCGGGCGAGCTCAATGTCGCCGCATCGGTGGGGTTCCCGCCGGAAAAGCTCATCCTGCACGGCAATGCGAAGACCCCGGACGACGTGCACGCCGCCCTCGCCTACCGCGTCGGCTGCATCGTGATCGACAGCCTCTCCGAGATCTCCCGGCTCGCGGCCCAGGTGCCGCAGCGCCAGCGGGTGCTGCTGCGGGTGACGCCGGGCATTGACGCGCACACGCATGCGGCACTGACCACCGGCATCGAAAACCAGAAATTCGGCATCTCGATAGCCGGCGGCACGGCCGCCGACGCCGTCCGCCGGATCATCGCGCAGCCCTGCCTCGACCTCGTGGGGCTGCACTGTCACATCGGCTCGCAGATCACCGTTCCCGATGTTCACGAGCTCGCGGCACGGCGGCTCATCCGGCTGATGGCGGCCATCCGCGATGAGCACGGCATTACCCTCGGCCAGCTGAATCTCGGTGGCGGCCACGGCGTCGTGTACACGGACGGCGACCCTGAACTGGACCTGCCCGCGTTCGCCGCCCGGCTCCGCGCCGCCGTTGCCAGCGAATGTGCCGGGCTGCGGCTCCCCGTCCCGCGGATCACGGTCGAGCCCGGCCGCGCTATCGTCGCACGCGCTGGCGTCACCCTTTACCGGGTCATCTCGGTCAAGCACCGGCAGGATGGGCACGTCTTCGTCGCCGTGGACGGCGGCATGAGCGACAACCCGCGACCTGCCCTGTATGGCGCGTCGTACACGGTCCGCGTGGTCGGCCGGCCAGCCACATGCGCCAGCCAGCTGGCCACGGTCGCGGGCCGCCACTGCGAGGCGGGTGACATCCTCGCCCGCGACGTGTCGCTGCCGGCCGACATACGCCCCGGCGACCTGCTCGTCACGGCCTGCACCGGTGCATATCACCACTCGATGGCCGGCAACTACAACATGGTCGGCCGGCCGCCCGTCATCGCCGTGCGCGACGGCCGCGCCCGCGTCCTCCTGCGCCGCGAAACCGATGACGACCTGCGACGCCGCGACGTTGGCATGTAGGCCAGGCGGCAGCGACAGAAATTCATCGGCAGAAATTACCGGATCACTGGCGCGAAAGGCGCGCCAGCACTGCTGGGAAGGCAGCTAAACCCTGATGGAACTCGAAGCTGACGTGGATCCTGACCCTGACCCTGACCCTGCCCTTGGCGCAGGACCCGGGCGGCGGCTCCTTTACGTTCCCGTGCACACATGCGCGTCAGGCACGGTGAGCATCCGGACCGGGCGCCTGCCGTCGGGGCAGGCGGTCGGACTGGGCTTCACCACGTCGGCCCGGCTCGCGATGGTGTTCGGGGCCCGGCAGCCATGGATCAGGCTCCACCTCGGCGCACTGCACGCGATGCTCGAGCCGCTCGGCATCACCCTCGTCCGGATCGACCCGCTGCGGGGGCCGGACCGCAGCAGCGGTCCCGCCCGCCCGGCGGCTCGCCGGATCCAGGAACAGCAAGGCCACCCCGCGCCCGGCCAGTATCCGGTCCTTGCGCCGTTCCTGGCGCCAGTTCAGCCGGTTGCGGGCACGCCCGCCCGGGAACCCGCGGATCGGCGCCTGCGCACCGAGTGCCCGCGCGCCAGTGCGCTGGCGCGCGGGCGGCCCGCGTGACATGATCCGTACTGCCGGGTAAGCGCCGCGGCCGGTGCGGCGGATCAGGGGCCGACCGGCTGGTAGCCGGGGAGGCTAAGGTGGCGGTGGGTATGTCGCGTCGGCTGCGGGCCCGCGGCCACGAGGCCGGAACCTGGCACAACTGGGCCGGCAACGTCACCGCGTCCCCGGTCCGCTGGTACCGGCCGGGCAGCACCGCCGAGATCGCCGACGCGATCTCGGCCGCCGCGCGCGACGGCCTCACGGTGCGCGCGGTCGGCAGCGGGCATTCCTTCACTCCGATCGCCGCCGCTCCGGGCGCCGCGCTCGACCTGTCCCGGTGGGCCGGCATCGTGGCGGCCGACACCCGCACCGGCCTCGTCACGGCCCGCTCGGGAACCCGGCTGCGTGACCTCAACGCCGACCTGGACCGCCTCGGCCTGGCCCTGGCCAATATGGGCGACATCGACTCCCAGACCATCGCCGGGGCCATATCCACCGGCACCCATGGCACCGGCGCGGCGCTCGGCGGGCTCGCCACCCAGGTCGAGGAGCTGGAGCTGATCCTCGCCGACGGATCGGCCGTGCGCTGCTCGGCGGCACAGCACCCCGATTTGTTCGCCGCCGCGCGGGTGGGCCTCGGCGCGCTCGGCATCATCACCGAAGTGACGCTGCGCTGCGTGCCGTCCTTCGTGCTGGCGGCCGACGAAAGACCGCAGCCGGCCGACGAGGTGATCGGTCAGTTCGCCGAGCTGGCCGCCGGCAACGATCACTTCGAGTTCTACTGGTTCCCTCATGGCCGCAACGCGCTGGTGAAGCGGAACAACCGGAGTCCCGACGGCAGCGCGCCGGCGCCCATGTCACCGCCGCGCCGGTTCTACGAATACGAGATCATGGAAAATGCCAGCTTCGGGCTCCTGTGCCAGGCCGGCCGGGCCGCGCCGCGGCTCATACCGCGGCTGAACCGGCTGTCGGCGGCCGCATTGCCGAGCCGGTCCTACTCCGACCGGTCGTACCGGGTGTTCACGACGCCCCGGCGCGTGCGGTTCGTCGAATCCGAGTACGCCGTCCCAGCTGAGGCTGCTCCCGCCGTCCTGGCCGAGCTGCGCCGCGAAGTGCCCAGGCTGGCCGACCCGGTGATGTTCCCCGTCGAGGTACGGGTCGCCGCGAGCGATGACATCTGGCTGTCGACCGCCAACGGCCGCGATTCCGCCTATATCGCGATCCACCAGTACGCCGGTCTGCCGTCTGCGGCATACTTCGCCCTCTTCGAGTCGATCGCGGCCAGCGTGGCCGGCCGGCCGCACTGGGGGAAGATGCACAGCCTGGACGCCGGCCGCCTCCGTGAGCTGTATCCACGCTTCGGTGACTTCCTTCGGGTGCGTGACGAGGCCGACCCGGCCGGCCGCTTCGCCAACCCCTACCTGGACCGCGTCCTCGGCCCGCCGTCGGCCCGGGGCGGTCCCGGATAACAGGCGGTTTGCCGCCCGGCGGCCCCGGGTACGCGACATAGCCAGCCAGTAAAGAGTCAGCCAGTAAAGAGGAGGTGGCCCCCTGTGCGGCTGACGTTCCTTCGCCCGCTGTATGCGGACTCCGGCTACGTGGCTTCCGCCTATCTCGAAACGTCGCGGGCCAGTGAGGACGCCAAGAAGGCGGTGCCGTTGCGCTGGCGCGAGCTGCGCGAGGAACTGTCGCAGGCCGGCGCCGATCCGGCGACCCTCGACGCGCTGGGCGACACCGTGGCCGACCCGGAGCTGGCGGCGCCGGGCGCCGCGGCCTTCGGCCGGTCGGGCACGGTGCTGCTCACCGCGAAGCTACCCGCGCCGCCACTGCGCGAGCTGGCCCGGTGGGCGCGGCTGCCGCACCTGATGCCGCTGCTGACACAGTCACCGGCCCGGCCCCCGCACCTGCTCGTCAGCGCGAACCGGGCCGGCGGGGAGATCCTGGCCGTCCGCACGGCCGAGAACGTGCTGGAGGAGCGCGTCCAGGGCACCGGCTGGCCGCTGCACAAGTCACCGGCGGGCGGCTGGTCTCAGCTTGAGCACCAGCGGTCGGTCGAGGAAGCCTGGGAAATCAACGCCAAGGAGCTCGCCGCCGCGGTGGTGAGCGCCGCGTCCCGCACCAAGCCCGAACTCGTCATTGTGGCGGGCGACGTGCGAGCCCGTGCGATGCTGATCGAGCATCTTCCCGCTGATCTCGCCGCCAGGTCCGTCGTCGTGGAGCGCGAGGTGGAGGTGGACTCCCCCATCCTGGCCGAGGCGGCCAACGAGGCGCTGAACGCCGCCGCCGACCAGCAGTGCCGCACACAGCTCGAGTCGTTCCGGAACCAGCTGGGCACCGGGCGGGCAACCGAGGGCCTCGCCGAGACCGTCGCCACGCTCCGGGACGGGCAGGTCGCCGAGCTGTTCCTGGGCGGCGACTACCTGGCCGGTGATCCCCGGCTGCCCGAGCTGGCGTGGGCCTCCGTGTCGGCCTGGATCGGGCCCGGCCTGGCCGATATCGCCCTGTCCCCCGATGACCTGCGTGAGCGGGGCGTCACCGACCTGGCGGAAGACCGGGCCGACGCGGCCATCATCCGGGCCGTGGCCGGGACCGACGCCGAGCTGTTCCTGGTGCCGCCGGGCGAGGACCCGCCTCGGGACGGAATCGGCGCGCTGCTCCGCTACGCCGCACCGCTCGCCTGATCGCGCCGGAGGATCATAATCATGCGCCACGCCGACGGTGCGTCCACGGCGACGCCGTCGGCGAAATCTCCGTAGCAGGCCGTCACGGTGAAGCCGCCGGCCAGCCGGGTGGCCGCGGTTATCTCGGTAGCGGTCCAGAACCGGTTCGGCACCACGTCGGTAAGGGTCCTGGAGCCCGTCTGGTCCCGCACGGTGATCCGTACGTACTCCCTGGTCACCTGCGTGACCGGGTTGATGACGTCATCGGCACCGCCCCAGCGCACGTGGACGTGCAGCTTGCCGAGGTCGCTGTCCCACTCGGCGCTGGTCCGCGGCATGCGGGTGAGAAAATCCGCCGGGTGCGCGAGCTCCATGATGTAGAGCCCGCCAGCCGCGGTGTGCCCGGCCGCCGCGCGCAGGTGCGCGATGAGGTCATCGAGGGTCATCAGGTGGCACACCGAGTTCAGCATTGTGATCAGCAGGTCAAATCGCCGCTGGATGCTGAAGTCGCGCATGTCCGCGTTGATGACGGCAAGCTCGACCCCTTTCTCCCGCGCCTTGCCGCGTGCCCACGCGCACATCGCCGGGCTGAGGTCGAGCGCGGCCACATCGGCCCCGCGACGGGCGAATTCCACGGCGTGCTCCGCCGGGCCGGCCGCGAGTTCCAGCACGGAACCGGGGTCCGCGGGGCCAGCCCCGGGCAGCCGGGCGTGCCGGCGGAACCAGCGCTGTACGGCGTCCACCTCCGCAGCGACGTCCCGGTATGCGCAGGCGAGTTCGTACATCTCCGGTTCGTCATAGATACCGCTCACCTGGCCATTGTGCCGGAAAGTGGTGATCAGGCCGGAATGCCGTCTAGCCGGCCGGGGTGCTCCTGCGGCAAACTGGCCGCATGATGACGGAGAGCCAGGCCCTGAATGCACTGGCGAGAGAGGACCCGGAGGCGGCCGACGAGGCGAAGGCCGCGCTCAGCTGGCTCACCAGCGGCGAGGGGCTCGAGACAGTCTCGCAACTCAAGCTGCAAGAGTTCGTCTGGTATGCCCTCCCGGTCAAGTGGCCCATGACGACCGGCGAACTCATCGCGGTGACCCGGGCACTCGGCCGCCTGTTCTCGATGGTCGGCATGGAACGCTACGCCGACGTCTGCATAAGCTCCAGCACCGAAAATATCCTGGCTGCCTATGGCCAGGGTCACGAGGCCGGTATCGCCGCCTACGCGGAGGCTGTCGAGAACTCACCCGCGGCCCCGCCGGACACTGGGCTGCTGGCGTGGGGATCTGTCATGGGCCCGGACGAGCGTGCCGCCTACGACGCGTGCGCCGCCGCGGTCGAGCTCGCGATCGCGGCGGGCGAGCTGCCGTACGGGAACCGCGGCTGGAAAGCCAAGCGTGCCGCGCTGGTCGACCGGTGGATCACGACACCGCCAGGTCACGGCCAGCTGGGCCGGCACCGCGCGGGAGCCCACAACATGCCGGGGGCGAGCGCGACCTGGCTGGCGCGCATCCACACCGAGCGCATGGACGCATGGGCACACAGCCGTCCCGGTGAGCGCTCGCGGCTTGCCGCCGCCGTCCTGCCACGGCTGCTGGAGGAGCTCTCCCCGCCGGAGGACGCGCTGCCCACGGTGCGCTGGCTGCTCGGGCATGCCGATGACGGCCTCCGGCTCACCGCCCGGCACTACATCCCGCCGGCGCTTGTCACCGAGGCAGTGGATACGTTCGGCTGGCGCGATCAGCTGGCCGGCGCGCTCAGGCAGGAACTCGACGTCTTCCCGCTGCATACGCTCCGCAGCCTGGCGCAGGGCGAGATGGGCGCGATCCGCCGCAGCGGCACCAGCCTGGTCCTGACCAGGACGGGAAAGCTCATGGCGGAAGATGAGACAACCAGGTGGCAGATCGCCACCGCCGCCCTCGTCGGTGCCGACAACGGCCAGCGGCCCGACTTCGCCGTGGCGGTACGGGAAGCGAGCCTGCTGTTCCTCCTCGTCAGCGGGCCGGCAGGCTACGATGAGCTGACCCGGCACCTCACCCGGATCCACGCGGAGGAGGGGTGGGCGCCGCGCGGCGGCACCGACCTCAGCGATGCGGTCCGCCGCGAGATCTATGGCCTCAGGCACCGGCTGTGGGCGCTGCAGCTGCTCTACACCGAGCGCGCCTCCCGCGAGCCGCTCACGCTCACCGAGACCGGGGTCTGCGCCGCGCTTGCCGCCATCCGGACCCGTGCCCGCGGCCCCCGGCACCACATTGGCCTCGGTTAGCCCATCAGGCCAGCGTTTCCCAGCGCAGCGGTGGATAGCCGACGTAATTCTCCGCGAGCGTCGTGGCGGACGCCCGGGATGTGGTCACATATCGCAGCTGGGATAGCTGCAGTTGCTCCTCCATCGCGTCGTCACCGGGCGCGACGTGCAGCATCGAGGTCATCCACCAGGAGAAGTGGGTGGCCCGCCATACCCGGCTCAGGCAGGTATCGGAGTACGCCTCGGCGGGTCCTGTCCGCTGATCGCGTACCAGCGCGGTGAGCGCGTCAGTAAGCACGGCCACATCCGCCAGCGCCAGGTTGAGGCCCTTGGCGCCGGTCGGCGGCACGATGTGGGCAGCGTCGCCGGCGAGGAAGAGCCGCCCGAAGCGCATCGGCGCCGCGACGAAGCTGCGCATCGGCGTGACGGACTTTTCCAGGATCGGGCCCTCCTTCAGCTCCCAGCCCGGCACGCGCAGCCGCCGCTGCAGCTCCGCCCAGATCCGGTCATCCGGCCAGCCGGCGATGTCCTCCCCCGTGGGCACCTGCAGGTAGAGGCGGCTGATGTCCGGTGACCGCATCGAGTGAAGCGCGAACCCGCCGGGATGCCGGCAGTAGATCAGCTCGTCCGTCGAGGGCGGAACATCAGCGAGGATGCCGAGCCACACGAATGGGTACGCCCGCTCATACACGGTGAGCAGGCTGGCCGGTATCGCTGCCCGGGAGATGCCGTGAAAGCCGTCGCAGCCGGCGATCGCATCACACACGACCTCATGCCTGGTGCCGCTGGAGTCCGTGTAGCGGAGCACCGGCCGGTCCGTGCCGAGGTCGCCGATCTCGGTGTCGCTGACCTCGAAGTGCAGCGCGGCGCCCGCCGCCGTCCGCGCCCCGATCAGGTCCCTGACGATTTCGGTCTGAGCGTAGATGGTGACGGTCCGGCTATCGGCCAGGTCACGGAAGTCGAGGTGATGACGCTCGCCGGCGAACTGCAGGTAGATGCCGCCGTGCTCGAGGCCCTCACGGTCCAGCCGCTGCGCCAGGCCAGCTGCCCGCAGCAGCTCGACGCTGCCGCGTTCGAGCAGGCCGGCCCGCTGCCGGGCCTCGCAGTAGGCCCGGCTCCGCGTCTCCACCACCACCGAATCGATGCCGCGCAGGGCCAGGAGGTGGGAGAGCAGCAGCCCGGCGGGGCCAGCTCCGACGATTCCGACCTGCGTCCGCGTCTTCCCAGCCACCGAACGTCCTGTCATCGAGAGCCCGCCGGCGCGGCCATTCCGGCCCGGCCGATCTCCCCCGTGGCCGGCTCGATAACTGCGGCGTCACCTCCGCCGCCCGCAGTCCAGCCACTGAGGAAGACCTTGCCCCGCCATGCTGACTCGTCCATGAGTGCCATAACTGCTCCATAGGTTGCCCGGCAGGCTGGCCGGACCGGTCTGCGCCACCGGGCTCCCGGGCACGGCGCGGGCCTGCGCCGGCCGACGTGAGTGTGCGTTTTACGAACGAGAGTTCTGAATGCGAACATAGGGGGGACAGCCGACGGTGTCAAAGTAATGGCGCAGATATTTCCCTCACCCCGCATCGGCACGTATGTTCGTTCTGCGAGTGCCGCAGCCGGCACGCGGACACCCGGCCCGGCCGGGGCGTCCTTTACTTCAAGGAGTCCCGTTGAGCGATGATGTGGTGCGCGACGCAGACTTCATTCAGTCGCTTGAGCGTGGCCTATCCGTCATCCGAGCATTCGACGCGGAGCACCCGAAGCTCAGCCTCAGTGAGGTCGCGGCGAGCACCGGACTGAGCCGCGCCGCGGCCCGGCGCTTCCTGCACACGCTGGTGAATCTTGGGTACATGCGCATGGAGGGGAGCCAGTTCGCGCTGCGGCCGAAGGTCCTCGAGCTCGGCTACGCCTACCTGTCCAGCCTGTCCCTGCCCGAGGTCGCACTGCCCCACCTGGAGCAGTTGGTGGAGCAGGTCCACGAATCGTCCTCGGTGTCGGAACTCGATGGCGAGGACGTCGTCTACATAGCGCGGGTCCCCACCCGCCGCATCATGACCGTCGCCATCAGCGTCGGTACCCGCTTCCCCGCCTACGCCACCTCGATGGGCCGGGTGCTGCTGGCAGGCCGCCCCGACGACTGGCTCGATGCGTACCTGGAGTCGGCAGAACTGCGCGCCCTCACCTCGCACACGATCGCCGACCCGTCATCACTGCGCGCGGAGCTGCACAAGATCCGCGCGCAGGGCTGGGCCATCGTTGACCAGGAGCTTGAGGAGGGACTGCGATCGGTCGCCGCGCCGATCCACGACAGCGAGGGCCGCGTGATAGCGGCAGCGAACGTCTCCACGCACGCCGGCCGCCGCAGCATCGCGGACATCATCGACGGCCTGCTAGAGCCACTGCTGCGGACGGCCCGCCTCATCGAGAGCGACCTGCATAGGTCCGGCACCCTGGCGAGTGCCCGCCGGAGCTTGTGAGCGCAGCACTAACACCGGCCCAGCCTGTCACACTTGACCCGTGCAGACTCTGGTTATCGATCACCCGCTCGTCACCCACAAACTCACGGCCCTGCGGGACACTGGCACCGAAACCGCGACGTTCCGCCGGCTCACCGACGAACTGGTCACTCTGCTGGCCTATGAGGCGACACGAGAGGTCAGGGTGCAGCCGGTCACCGTGCGCACCCCGCTCGGCGAGGCAGGCGGCGTCAAGCTGGGCAGGCCGGTCCCGCTCATCGTGCCCATCCTGCGGGCCGGCATCGGGATGCTTGATGGCATGATCCGGCTGCTGCCCATGGCCGACGTCGGCTTCGTCGGTCTCGTCCGCGACGAAACCTCACTCGTCGCCTCCACCTACGCCGACCGGCTGCCCGCTGACCTCACCGGCCGCGAGGCGTTCGTGCTGGACCCCATGCTCGCGACCGGCGGCACGCTGAGGACCGTCATCGCCATGCTCGCCGAGCGCGGCGTCACCTCGGTCACCGCTATCTGCCTGCTGGCCGCCCCCGAGGGACTCGCCACGCTGGGTGAGGCGTTCAGCGGCGAGAGCCCCGCCGCCGTGCGGGTGGTCACCGCGGCCGTCGATGAACGGCTCGATGATCATGGCTACATCGTCCCGGGCCTCGGCGACGCGGGCGACCGCCTCTTCGGCCAGGTCTTACCGGCCGCCCAACCCGACAGCCGCAGATCCTGACTCCGCCGACAGCCTCACCGGCCCCACCCCGGCGGTGCGGGGATGGCCTGACCGAACACTGGGTTGTAGTACTCGCGCAACTCACGGCAGCGTCCGTCCTCGGCGAACAACAGCACCAAGCAACCGGGCAACGTCACCCAATCGCTGGGCAGCTCAGGCCGCCATTCGGGATCACGCATCACCGCCCACCACTCCACCGCCACGCGAGAACCCTCCTTCACAGGAGCGCCGAAGCGCAGATCCAGCTCTTGCTGACTGGCCGTGGCTCGACGCCAGTACTCTGCGATCGCGTCCCTGCCCACATGGGCGGCACCTGTCGGCAATGACCGGTACACAGCATCCTCGAGAAACAGCTCCGTCACCCCGGCGGCGCATCCTCGAGAAACAGCTCCGTCACCCCGGCGGCGTCCTTGTCACGCCACGCCGTGGCGTATCGCGCAATCCACTGTTCATGATCCACGACCCCATGAAACAGCCTGAAACCCACGTCAGGTCAACCCGGGGACGCCCGTTTGAATCCGCCCCAATGGGCTCCGTCCAGGCCGGAGATGAGCCAGGCCAGGTCCGGAGATGATGAGTGCGGTGCTCAGGCCGCTTGTCCGGGTGGGCTGTAGCTGTGCAGGGTGCGGCCGTCGGGGCTGGTAGCGGTGATGGTGCCGTCGGAGTGACAGGTCAGCGTCCACCCCCATCTATGGATCACGACGAGGTGGTGGAAGCGGCACAGGAGGCGGAGATTCCCCAGCGCGGTGCGGCCGCCCTTGGACCGGGGGATCAAATGGTGCACCTG
The DNA here is from genome assembly GCA_035640715.1 of Streptosporangiaceae bacterium. Taxonomy (GTDB): domain Bacteria; phylum Actinomycetota; class Actinomycetes; order Streptosporangiales; family Streptosporangiaceae; genus DASQVO01. The sequence continues at coordinate 1,339 of DASQVO010000047.1, read as the reverse complement.
GCAGACCGACGGGGGCTGGAAACACCCTGGGAACTGGCAGCACTTGTCCCGCAGGATGACCGCGCGGCGCAGATGCGGGGGGATCTCCGGGGTGGGGGCGCCCAGGTCCAGCGGCTGGCTGGCCCCGGTGTAGGGGTGGCCGAGCAGGCGGGCGCGCAGGTAGGAGGCGAGGCCGCCGGGGCCGGACACCAGGTCGGTACCCAGTTGCAGCAGGGTGTGCTGAAGCCGTTGCCGCACGGCCGGGGAGAGGGGGATGCGGGCGGGGTAGGCCAGGCCGTGGGCGGCGAGGAAGATCTCGGTGAGCTGGTCCAGGGCGGCCCCGTCGATCTGCCCGGTGACCACCGGGATGATGGTCGCGTCGCAGGCGGCGGCCTCGGCCGCGGCCCCGGTCAGGTAGCAGGACCCGGGCCCGGCCGCGGCGCGGGCGGGTGACCAGCCGCTGCCCCCGCTGATGCCCGCCGTGCTGCTGGCCGCCGTGCCGCCGTTGCCCGCGCCTCCTCCGCCGCCTCCTTCTCCGCCGTCGCCGTTGTCTGCCGCGCCGCCGCTGGTGCCGGTGCGGGCGGCGGCCCAGGCGGCCTCCAGGCCGGAGGCGCCGGGCAGGCCACGCAGGGCGGCCAGGTCAACATGGACCTGGACGTGGACGGGTTCGCCGTGCCGGCTGGGCACCATCCGCGCCGCGATCAGCCGCTGGAGGGCCTCCTCCAACGCGTCGTGGCGGCGCTGTGGCAAGGTGCGGGTGTCTTCGGGCCCGGCCTTGCCGGACAGCGCATCCAGTACGGCGGACGGCGCGGCGGCGCAGCCCGGGGTGAGGTCCCCGGCCAGATGACCGGCACCGCCCAGGGTGGTCTCCAGCCGCAGTTCCCGGTCGGTGAAGTCCCGGTCGGCGTCGGGGTCGGGGGTGGTGCGGCTGCGGTCGCGCATCTCCCGGGCCAGTGCGGCCAGGTCATACAGGTCGGCGCCGCCAGTGGCGGCGGCGAGCAGGATCTGGTCGGCGTCGGTGCGCTTGTCCTCGGGCAGCTGCTCGGTCCAGGTACAGATCTCCTTTGCCCAGGAGGCGGAGATGGCCCCGGCCGCCAGCGCGTCCGCGATCGCGGGGTGAGCCTGCAAGCGCCGGGCCCAGCTGGCCGCCCCGGCCGCCGCGCCCTTGGTGACCCGGGTGACCGCCCGCAGCCACGGCTTGGGCCCGTAATGCCCGTCGGCCTCGAACCCGCGGCCCGCACCGAACGCGGAGAGGATCTTCGCCCGGACGGCGGTGTGCTTGGCCTCGGCGCGTTCCAGCGCCGCCAGCGCTTCGGCCTGACCCGCCGCACCCAGCCCGGGCGCGTCACAGCCGGTGAGG
>DASQVO010000046.1:0-3654 GCA_035640715.1 Streptosporangiaceae bacterium | reverse complement strand
AAGCTCCGTTTGCCACGTCCTCCAGGACCTCACGCTCCACCCGCGGGCCAAGACGCTCTGAGACTAGGTAATCCAGCTCGGCGAGCACGAAAGGCGACAGGATGAAGGGGCCAGGATCGGCTCCTAGCGCTTGCCGGACGGTTCATCGACCGCATGGACACCGAACGGCGCAAGGCCGCGATGCGGGCGATTCGTGATGCCGAGTGGAACGGCATTGCGCCGCCGCGGGTGAAGGTCAGCCCGCACCGGATGGCCAATGGCTATCACTGATCAGGATTCCGGTCAGCTGTCCCCGTCATCGGGCGCTCGCCGCCGGTTTCGCTTGCCTGCGCAGACGGCGCATTGCCGTGCCCGTTGACCTCGGCCGGCGCAGCCGGGCCGTCAGCGCGCTGTCCGGCACGGCGATGATCGTCGCGTCCGCCCTGACCCGATGGGGCATCTACCATGCCGGGGTGGCGTCGGCCGGTGATCCCAAGTACACGGTCGTCCCGCAACGGCAGCGGCTGAATGAACGCGCGCAGGCCAACGGGACCGGGACCGTCGGCCCGCCGCGGGCCACCGCGACCGCCGGCTGACCGTCCGCCCGGAAGGAGTACCAGTGGCTGGTGTTCCCCGTGCTGGCCGCCGCCCTGCTGGACAAGGCGCGCAGCGCCGTGTATGCCGGGCCTGCGCGGGTATTTGGCCGCCTATGACCGAGACACCCGAGACGCCGCAGGCCGGTATCGCTGAGGCTGTCAGCGACCTGACGCAGCAGACCCGTAATCTCGTCCGGCGGGAGATGGAAGCGGCGCAGCGGGAGATGTGGCAGAAAGCGAAGGACAGCGCGCCGGCGTTCGCACTTGTCGTGGCCGCCGGGGCCCTTGGGCTCCTCGCGGTCGCGTCCTCATACCGGCTGAGCATTCGGCTGCTGGAAAAGCGGCTCTCGCCTGCTGCCGCAGCCTTTACCGCGACTATTGGCTACGGGGCCGGCGCGGCGGGCACGGCGATGCTAGCGGCCCGCCGGATACGGGACCTGCCGCCGCTGTTTCCCACCGAAACCGCACGGCAGGCAGGCAAGGCCCTGTCGGACGCGGCGGGCGACGTCAGCGGCTGATATGGCCGGGTGCGGCGTCTGTGCGCTAGTCGGGCGTGAGCACATCGCTGGTGAGGCGGCTCGCGCATTCCAGCAGTAGGGCGTGCACAAACGCCTGCGGGAGGTTGCCGCGCAACTGCCGCTGGGTGACGGCGTACTCCTCGGAGAACAGCCCTGGAGGACCGCAGGCGGCGCGGTTCCGCTGGAAGTACAGCACCCGAATCCGCGCCGCCCCACGCACCGCGAGGACACGGCGCAGCACAATCACCCGTCCGGGATCGCCGGGGAACGCCAGCGCCTCCCGGCACTCGATGACGCCGTCACTGGTGATCCACCTGCTGTGCCAGATCAGGCTGCCCGGCTCGTAGTAGCCACCCCACACGTGTCGCTGGCCGACCGGCGTGACCGCGTACGTCCCGCCGCCCCCGATCAGCGCCGAAAGGACAGCGTCGCTGTCCCAGCACGGGGCGCACATCCACGTAATATCGCCGTGCGGCCCGACCAGCGCCCCGCGCTCCCCGTCGGCGAGCAGCGCGTACTCGCGCAGCACGTGCGGCCGGAACGCCGCGTCGGTATTGATCGCGTCACCTGCCGCCATCGCCGCCGTCCTTTCTGGTGTTTCCCTGTGCTTGGGGCGGGCGGAGCCAGCCGGAGCGGGGCTGGCCATGGCCGATCGTCGTCGCATCGGCCAGAGCGCCTACCCAGGGCACGGCTATTTACTTCGTGGAACGACATAAATTTATTGCGTGGTACCGATCGCCTCCGCCCCAGCCTCCCCGGCCCGGTTCCACTGCGACATCGGGCTCGCTCCGCACCAGGTGTGGCAGACCGGGCTGCGAGTGGCCTTCGAACGCTAGCGGGAACGACTGCCGGAGGTCTACCGTGGCCATCCCCGGTCCCAGGCCATCTTCCCCGTCTGGTACCCGAATGCCGCCTGCCCCCCAGGACTGGGCCGCTGCCGCTCCATTGCTCCTGGTGCGTACCCGCTAAGCGAGGTAGCCAGTAGCTGACAGTGAGCGGGTGTAACATTATGCCGATCCAGCTGGATCGTCCTGCCGCTGGCCATGACATCCGGTATTCCGGCGCATCGTGCCGAGCGGACCGCTTCCCGGTCGCGAAATTAGGTCGTTGGACGACAGATTTCCGTTTGGGGTGGACGGAGGCGGGCAGGCGCACCGTCGTGAATCGTGGTGAGCGGCTCATCGACGGTATGGCGTGCGCGGTTCCCACGGCCCACCGGGTGATTGGTCACATCCCGGTCGGAATGGGCCCTGAAGGGATCGCTATCGATGCGGCTGGCCGGCGGGCCTTCGTGGCGTGTTCACGGAGCAACGCGGTTGCGGCCGTGGGCCTGGACGGGGAGCCGCAGCCGTGGCAGGCCAGGGTCGGGCGAGAGCCTATCCCTGCCGTGTTCGATGCGCCGACGGGGCGGTTGTTCACTGCGGACGCCCGGTCTGACACCGTGACCGTGCTGGCCGCGGGGACGGGGCGCCAGCTGGGCCAGATACGGGTTGGCGCTTACCCCGCCGGGCTCGGATACCACCAGGGCCTGCGCCGCATATTCTCCGGCGACACCGGGGCCGGGACGGTCACGGCCATTGACGTGGATACCCTCCGGCTGATCGGGACCGTTCGGGCCAGACTGGGCGCGGGAAGCATCGCGGTCGATGCCGCGCGGAACCGCGCGTACTGCGCGGACTTCATGGCATCGTCGGTCACCGTCTTCGACCCGGCCACGCTGCGCCCGCTGGACCGGATCAGAGTCCGGGAGGGGCCCTGCAAGGCCGTGATCAACCCGGCCACTGACCACCTTTACGTGGCCAGTTCGCTGCATAGCACGGTGACCCGGATCCATCTCGGGTCCGGGGCCGTCCTCGATGAGCTCCCCGTGGAACGGGCGCCCGTGGGGCTCTGCGTGTCCCCCGACGGGCGCTGGCTATATGTCTGTAACCGGGGCGCGGGAACGGTTAGCGTGCTCAGCACTGACAGCGGGAAGGAATCGCACCGCATCACTGTCGGTAACGGGCCGGGGGATTGCGCGATCGATCCGGTGACCGGCCGGCTGCTGGTCTCCAACGCGGGCAGCGGCACGGTGACACTGGTGGACCGGCCCTGGCTCCCGCCGGCATCCTCCCGGCCCGCCGCACACGCCGCCGTCGGCCAGCCGCTCCCGGAGTTCGCGCTGCCGGACCTGCGCACCGGGCGCCTGCGCCGCTCGCGTGAATGGGCCGAGAAGAAATACATTCTGAATTTCTTCGCGAGCTGGTGAGGCCCTTGCAACGCGGAGGCGCCGGTACTGGAGGAAATGCGCCGCCGTACCGCCCGGTCGGGGCTGGACATCATCATGATCAACGTGTGGGAAAGCGTGGACGCGGCCACCGAGGCCCGCAACTTCGCCGCCGTATGGGGCCTTGAGGGAACCATACTGCTCGACGAGACCGGCCAATATGCCGCCCGGCTCGGAATCCGCGGTGTGCCCTGCAATGTGGTCGTCGACGCCCAGGGCCTGGTCCGCGCCGTCGGCGCGACCACACCGGAGGAATTGAGCCAGGCCGTCAACTCGCTACTCAACGACGGCTAGG
>DASQVO010000045.1:0-11164 GCA_035640715.1 Streptosporangiaceae bacterium | reverse complement strand
GTCGCAGGCGTCCAGGAAGTGCGGCGACTGCGGGTAGTGCGAGCAGCGCACCATGTTGCAGTTGAGCTCGTTCTTGAGGATCTCGGCGTCGCGGCGCTGCAGCCGCGCGGGCGCCGCCATGCCGAGGTAGGGGAACAGCTGATGCCGGTTCAGCCCGAAGATCTCCAGCCGCTTGCCGTTGAGGTAGAAGCCGTCCAGCTTGAAGACGGCCTCGCGGAAGCCGGTGGTGACCTGGAGAGTATGCGGCGGCCCGCCGGTGTCCGACAACGTTGTTTTCATGGTGTAGAGCCTGGGTGTGTCCGGCGACCACAGGGCCACATCGCCGAGGCCGGTGATGGTGAGCCGGGCCACGGTCGTGCCGGTCGCCCTGATCGTCGCGGTGGCCGTGGCAGCGGCGATCCCCTGGCATCCGTCGAGCAGTTCGGCGGTGACCTGTACCGGGCCGCGGGGCACGCTGGCGGCGTCGATCGTCACCTGCACCTCCACGCTGCGGGTGGAGCTGAGCACGTTGACCGGCTTGGCGAACACGTCGGTGATGAAGACGTCAGGCACGACCCGGAGGGTGACGTCCCGGTAGATCCCGCCGGGCTGGAGGTAGTCCGTATACCCTGTGCCGCGCAGCGGGTTGTCCGGCGGCACGTCCAGCAGGCGGGCGTCCACGATGACGGCGAGCACGTTGTGACCCGCCACGAGGTGGCTGGTCAGCTCGGCTGACCATGGCAGGTACCCGCCCTCGTGCGCGGCGACCGTGACCCCGTTGAGCACCACGGCCGCGTTCGTCATCACGGCGTCGAAGTCCACGAACACCCGGCCGCCGCTGACTGCGGAGCCCTCAAAATGCTTGCGGTAGATCCACACTTTCTCCCAGGCCGTGTAGTCCCAGTCTCCCCACGACAGCGGCGTGACCGTGTGCGGAAGCGTGACGTCGGCGAAACCGCTGTCGTCGTAGCCGGGCAGTTCGGAGCCGCTGACGTAGACGCCGCCGAAGAGCCAGCCCCGATTGAAGCCGTAGCCGCGCGTGGGCCCTGCTTTCGCCCCGGTCGCGGCCGTTGCCGCCGGTTCGCGGCCGGAATGCCCGAGCGCGCGCAGTGATACGAGGGCGGCACCGCCGAACGTGCCGGTGCGGAGCACGGCCCGCCGGGACGGCAGAGCACCGGCCGGGAGGTCCTGATGTGGCGGGTTGCCGCAGCCCTGGTGCCAAGCAGAGGGATCAGCCACGCGAGTAACCTAACCAAATCAATCGGATTTAATCAGCAATTCTCCCCGGTACGAAAATGCCGGATTCACGCGTGAACCGACCTTGAATCGACATGTAGACAGGGTCTGCGGCCCGGGCAAATCCTGGTCAGTTCCGCGGCCGATTTGTCTTTCCATGCCGAACGGGCTTCGCCGTGGTGGCAGCCCCGGCAATGTGCGCCTGGCCAGCTGCACCGTGGTGGTCATGTGAGGCGCTGGCAGCTGGGCGGCAGGACGTTGATCTGCACCTCGGCTTGGCCCAGCACCGGGTGCCCGGCGGTGATCCTTACCGGCCCCGACTCCCCCGGCCGCGAACGGACCCACACTGCGCCGAGCCCGCCGTATGCGCCGAGCGGGAACGGGTTGTCCCCGACAAGCTCGGCGGGACCCGTCACCCGCAGCGTCACGTCCCCAGTGCGGAACCGTCGCTGATTCCCGTACGCGTCGAGGGCGCGGAACACCACGCGGGTCGCGTCCGAGCCGTCGCCGACGATGGCGGTATCGTCGGCCGCCATGCCGAGATGATCGCCGGCCGGCCCCGCCGACATGCGCACCATTGCCACCTGCTTGCCATTCACGTATCCCTCGATGCGCAGTTCCGGACGCTCATTCCGGGCGACGGGCAGATTGACAAGCGTCGGCGGATAGGCGAGATGGCCGTACAATTCCGCGTCGAGCATCGGCAGCCCGGTGCCGGCGTGCTCGCCGCCGACGAAGATTTTGATCTGCTCGCAGTTGCTGGCGATCATGACGCCGGGCCCATGGCCACCCGGAGCGGGCTCACCGTCAAAGTCCCAGAAGAACACGGGCACGATCACCGGCCGTACTCGCGGGTCCACTTGTGACAGGTAGATGGCGGCGCCGGGCTTGGCGATCCTGAAGCCGTCGGCGACGCCCGCCCACTTGATGCGGTCGCCGCCCGGGCCGAGGAGCGACGCGTAATCGAAGGCCGCCCAGCCGAGCAGCCCGGCGTACCGGGGATCGGACCGGGCGATGTCATGCACCTGGGCGTGCAGGACAGCCTGCCTGGCGAGCAAGGCTGGCGGATCGATCCAGCGGTAATGCCGTGGCTGCGGCCACTGCACGCCGACCGACTCGGTGATCAGGTAGGGGACGCCGGGCAGCGGGGACAGCAGCCCGGCATTGTCGCCCGGCTCCCGGTGGTAGTCGTTGTAGGCGAAGACGTCCTCGCTCCAGGACTTGACGCTGTAGTGGTCCATTGCTCCGGACGACGGCCGCGAGCCGTCCAGCTCCCGGGCGATCTGCCGGGTCCGGTAGTACAGGTCCGGGTAGTCACTGGTCTCGTTGAGCCGGGTGCCCCAGATGATCACCGACGGCCTGCTGCGGTCGCGGACCACCATGTCCCGGACGTTCTGCAGCACGGTGTCCTGCCATGCGGCGTCGCCGACGCAGTGCCAGCCGGGCGCCTCCTCCCAGACCATCAGGCCCAGCTCGTCGCAGGCGTCAAGGAAATGCCGGGACTGCGGGTAGTGGGAGCAGCGCACCATGTTGCAGTTGAAATCATTCTTGATGATCTCGGCGTCCCTGCGCTGCACGCGGGCCGGCATCGCCATCCCCGCGTAGGGGAAGAGCTGATGGCGGTTGAGGCCGAATATCTTCAGGCGCTCGCCGTTGAGGAAAAAGCCGTCGGGCCGGAATGCCGCCTCGCGGAACCCGATTCGCTGCCGCACCGAGTGCGTGCCGGCTCCCGGCGCCCGCAGCGTTGTCGTGAGTTCGTAGAGCTTCGGGCTCTGCGGTGACCATAGCTCGATATCGCCGAGCCCGGTGAGCTGCAGCCCGATAATGGTGGCGCCGGCCGGCAGGGTGTTCAGGGTGCGTGTGGCGGCGATCTTGCGGGTACCGTCGGAAAGCTCCGCGCTGAGCTGCATCGGCGCGGGCAGGGCAGTTGCGGCGTCGATGGTGCACTGGATGTCCACGCGCCGGCCGCTGGACAGCACGTCGGCCGGCTGGGCGAAGACGTCGGAGAGGAAGGCGTCCGGCAGCAGCCGCAGCATGACGTCACGGTAGATACCGCCGGGCTGCAGGAAGTCGACAGAGGCCGGGCCGTTGGCGGCGCCCTCCGGCGGAACCGGAAGCCAGCGGGAGTCCACCACCACCGCAAGCACGTTGTGGCCGGGCCGAAGATGACCGGTCAGCTCCGCCGACCAGGGCAGGTACCCCCCTATGTGGCTACTGACGAGCTGGCCGTTGATGACCACAGAGGCATTGACCATCACGCCGTCGAAGTCCACGAGCACCCGGCCGTCGAGCAGCCCCGCGCCGTCGAAATGCTTGCGGTAGACCCAGATACGCTCCCACGCGGATGGCTTCCAGTCCCGCCACGACAGTGGCGTCACGCAGTGCGGCAGCGTAACGGGCCTGAAGCCCGTGTCGTCATAGCGTTCCTGGTCAGAGCCGTCGGCATACGCGCCGAACAGCCAGCCCGCGTTGAACGAGTACGTCCGTGCGATGATGCGGTCGTCGGCGTCAACGGCCGGCCGGACCAGGCCGCGGATCAGCTCCGTTACCGGAGCGGCGGCTACGCCGGCGCCGCCCGCCAGCCCGGCCAGCAGCAGGGCACGGCGCGAAGGCCGGTGGGACCTGCCAGGCTGTTCCCCCGATGACGGCTCCATGCAGATGAAACCTCCGCGTCACTAACGTTCCGTCGCCCGATGTGGCCGCCATGTTCTGTTACCCGATGTGGCCGCACTTCACTGCCCGATATACCCGGGCCCGCCTCGGTCGGGCCTCGGCCGATAAGCCCCGTTCCGCCGGCCGGGCTCCCGCATGAGTGGCAGTGACGCGTAGGCACCAGACGTGGTTGTGGCTGGTGCGGCATTGCGCGCCTTCGGGTAGAGGGGATGCTACGGCATAAAAGTAGCTAATTGCGCCCGTTGTGGAAACAGCACGCCTACGTCATGACTGTGGCCTGTTTCGGTGTAATCCCGGGCCAGGGGGCGTGTGATGTCGCCGCACTGCGATGTCCCGGGCGTGCGGTGCTTCCCCGGCCGTGCGGTGCTTCCCCGGCCGTGCGATGGTCCTTCCCCCGGGCGTGCGGTGGTCCGGGGTGCGCGACGGCCAGAATGTCAGACCCTCACAGTACATTTCGAACGGAGATACAGACGGGCTAGACATGCGAGCGAAACTGTGTTCGACTAGCTTGTGCGAGGCTCCGGCCGCCGACCCCCCTCGGGCAGCCGGACCCCGTGCCAGGCGAGACGGGGGAAGCGTCTCGCCTGGCACGGTTACGCACAGGAGAGAGGACGGCGATGGTGAAGGCAGTCACGTCAGCGCAGGTGTGCGTCCCGGCACGCGCCGGGACCTGGGCGGCAGGACCCGCGGAAGGCGGCCCTGCCGGTCATCGACCTGGCGATCGCGGGCCTGGGGGCCAGCGCCCGGCGGATCGCGGATTCGGCGATGGCGTACCGGGTGACCGCGGGTTGGCCGATCGCGGGTCGGCCAATGGCATACCATCGCCGGGCGGCCTGCCGCGATGCCGGGTGGCGCCGTCAGCCCTGGCCCTTCTTGAGTCCGCGCGGCGCGGGCTTGCCGATGCCATCGGCGAGACGGGGCCGGCAAGCCGCTATGTCGCTGCCCACCTGGCCGCGCTGCGCGCCGCCGCAGCGGTGGTGGCCGCTCGCGGCGAGCCCGCCAGCGGATCACGCCGCAGGCGGCCCCGCAGCGTATGGGAGCTGCTGCCGCAGGCCGAGCCGACGCTCGCCGAATGGGCCGCATTCTTCGCGGCCGGGGCGAGCAAGCGCGCCGCAGCTGAAGCCGGGCTGTCCCGTGCGGTGACCGCGCGGGAAGCCGACGACCTGCTCCGGGATGCCGAGATATTCCTCTCGATCGTGGAGACGGCGCTCGGCGTGCCGGGCCAGTCGCCGCTGCCGCTCCGTACGGCGGGATAGCTGCCTGCCCCGGGCGTTCGGCGGCTAAGGCCGGTACCCGGCTCAGCTCTCAGCTGGGGCGGGCACCGGATGCACAGCCGCGCACGCAGTGGTCGACTAGCTGGCCGGTTACCGGTGTGCGGGGGGACCGGTTGGGTCCGCAATGCCGGGATCCGGGCGGCAAGGACAAGGCACGGTGCAGCCTTGCCTGGGCTGGCTGCCCTTGCCCGGCAGGAGCGGAAGGATGCCGGGGTCAGAGCGTGTCGATGGCGCCGCGAGCGTCGGAGTCCAGCACGCCCCAGTTGATCAGTTCCTCGGTGAGGTCGGCGGGCGACTTGTCATAGATGACGGCGAGCGACCGGAGGTCCTCCTGCCGCACGGACAGCACCCGGCCGTTGTAGTCACCACGCTGGCTCTGGATGGTGGCGATGTAGCGGGCCAGCGGGCCGGCCTTTTCCTTCGGCAGCTCGTTCATGCGCTCCAAGTCGATAACGAGCTTGGGCGTTGGCGCGAGCGGCGCCGGCATGGCGTCACCGGGAAGCAGCTCGGAGACCGGCACGCCGTAGAACTCGGCCAGCTCGGCAAGCTTCTGGACAGTTACGGACCGGTCGCCGCGCTCGTACGAGCCAACGACGACGGCCTTCCACCGCCCGCGTGACTTCTCCTCGACTCCATGCAGGGACAGTCCCTGCTGCGTGCGGATAGCGCGCAACCGCGCGCCCAGTGTCTTCGCGTACTCAGATGGCATCTTTCGGCCCCCCGGCCAGTCATAGCTTACGGTAACGGTTACGGACAGTGACGGTAAGCCGCGAGCACGACAAGGTCAAGCCGAATGGCAAAAACTGGTTGAACTTACCCGGTAACCGGTCCGCCCTTCCGGAGCGTTATGTACCCCGCGCTCAGCGTTCGGGAACCTCGGCGTAACCGGGACTTTAGCCGTCGTGAACGCCCGTTTTCTGATGGTCGGCACAGGCTTGTTATGTTCTGATAGCTTGCGTCAACGTGATCTAAATCACGCTACTAGCGGGGTTTCGCGCGCATGTCCTGCCCGTACCCGGGGCGGTGCGCCGGGCGTCCGGAGCGGTGGCGCGGGGCCCAGGACACGACACGCGGGAGCATCCGCGGCCCGCGGCGTGGAGTCGGGCGTCATTCAATGGCTCCTGATAGCGTGATGTGGACAGACGTCCTTTAAGGGACCGTTCAGTGAGGCGGTAAAGGAGGTCGCGGCTGATGCATGCGCGCACCGCGGGAGATGGTGAGACCAGCCCGCTCGCCGGCGGCTCAGTCGACGGGAACCAGAAGCGGGTCCTTGAGCCGGCGGAGATCCAGCGAGCGCTGACCAGGATCGCGCACGAGATCCTGGAGCGTACCCATGGCGCCGGTGACGTCATGCTGCTCGGGATCCCCACGAGGGGAGTGCCGCTCGCCCGGCGGCTTGCCGAGCGTGCCGGCGAGTTCGAGGGCCAGGTGGTCCCGTGGGGCTCGCTGGACGTCACCATGTACCGGGATGACCTCCGGCTCCGGCCCGCCCGCGCGCTCGGGCGCACCGAGGTGCCGCCGGAAGGCATCGACGGTAAGACGGTCGTCGTCGTCGATGACGTGCTCTACTCGGGGCGCACCGTACGGGCGGCGCTCGATGCGCTCATCGACCTCGGCAGGCCGCGCTCGGTCCAGCTCGCGGTCCTCGTCGACCGCGGTCACCGTGAGCTGCCGATCCGTGCCGACTATGTGGGCAAGAATCTGCCGACCTCCCAGCGCGAGGTGGTTCGGGTTCTGCTCAGCGAGGTCGACGGTGAGGACGCGGTCCTCCTCGGTGGACCGGCCGCCGCTGAGCCTGGCGATCGCGGCGGACCCGTCGAGCGCAGCGGGCCCCGGGAAGGCGGCGGGCCCGGCCGGCGCGGGGAAGCCGGCAGGCCGGGGAACGGCGACCGGGCGGCGAGCGGGACGACAAGGAGCGCGCAGGCATGAACCGGCACCTGATCTCGGCAGGGGATCTCAGCAGGGATGACGCGCTGCTCATTCTCGACACCGCCGAAGAGCTCGCCCGCATGGCCGACCGGCCGATCAAGAAGCTGCCGACGCTGCGGGGCCGCACCGTTGTCAACCTGTTCTTCGAGGATTCGACCAGGACCAGGATCTCGTTCGAGGCGGCCGCCAAGCGGCTGTCCGCCGACGTCATCAACTTCTCGGCGAAGGGATCCAGCGTCGCGAAGGGCGAGAGCCTCAAGGACACGGCACTGACGCTCGAGGCCATGGGCGCGGACGCCGTGGTGATCAGGCACTTCGCCTCGGGTGCCCCGCACCGGCTGGCCGGCTGGGTCAAGGGCAGCGTGGTGAACGCGGGCGACGGCACCCACGAGCATCCCACCCAGGCCCTTCTCGACGCGTTCACCATCCGGCGCAGGCTCGGCCTGCGCCCGGCTGGCGGCACCAGCCGGGCCGCGCTGGACGGCGTGCGGGTCACGATCGTCGGCGACGTCCTGCACAGCCGCGTCGCCCGGTCGAACATTCTCCTGCTCAACATCCTCGGCGCGGAGACGACCCTCGTCGCGCCGCCGACGCTGTTCCCGCTGGCCGTCGACGGCTGGCCCTGCGAGGTGAGCTACGACCTGGACGCGGTGCTGCCGAAAAGCGATGTGATCATGATGCTGCGGGTCCAGCAGGAGCGGATGACCGCCGCTTACTTCCCCAGCGTGCGCGAGTACAGCCGGAGGTATGGCCTGGACGCCACCCGGATGGCGCTGCTGCCCGAGCACGCCATCGTCATGCACCCGGGGCCCATGAACCGTGGTGTCGAGATCGCCGCGGAAGTGGCGGACTCCGCCAGGTCCACGATCGTGGAGCAGGTGGCGAACGGTGTCAGCGTCCGGATGGCCGTGCTGTACCTGCTCCTCGGCGGTGCGGAACTCCCGGGGAAGGCATGGTGACCGGAAAAGGCATGGTGACCGGGAAAGGCACGGCGGCGGGGAAGGGCACAGCGGCGAGGAAGGCATGGTGAACGGCGTGGTGGACACATGGCTGATCAGGGGGGCCCGGCTGCCCGACGGGCAGCGCAGCGACCTGCTGCTGCGCGACGGGGTGATCGCGGAGACCGGGGCGCGGATCGCCGCGGCGGGTGCCCAGGTGCTCGACGCGGATGGACTCGTCGCACTGCCCGGGCTCGTCGACCTCCACACGCATCTGCGCGAGCCCGGCCGGGAAGACGCGGAAACCATCGAAACCGGCACGCAGGCCGCGGCGCTGGGCGGCTACACCGCCGTGCATGCCATGGCCAACACCGAGCCGGTCGCCGACACCGCCGGCGTGGTGGAGCAGGTCTGGCGGCTGGGCCGCGAGGCCGGGCACTGCGACGTGCAGCCGGTCGGCGCCGTCACCCTCGGGCTCGCGGGCGTGCGGCTGGCCGAGCTGGGCACCATGGCCGATTCCGCCGCGCGGGTGCGGGTCTTCTCCGACGACGGCCGCTGCGTGTCCGACCCGCTGCTGATGCGCCGCGCGCTCGAGTACGTCAAGGCGTTCGACGGGGTGATTGCCCAGCACGCGCAGGAACCGCGGCTCACCGAGAGTGCACAGATGAACGAGGGCGAGGTGTCCGGCCGCCTGGGCCTGGCCGGCTGGCCGGCCGTCGCGGAGGAGGCGATCATCGCCCGGGACTGCCTGCTCGCCGCGCACGTCGGCTCGGCCCTGCACGTCTGCCACGTCTCCACCGCGGGATCCGTGGAGATCATCCGCTCGGCCAAGTCCAAGGGGTGGCGGGTGACCGCCGAGGTCACGCCGCACCACCTGCTGCTCACCGACGACCTCGTTCAGGGCTATGACCCGGTATACAAAGTGAACCCGCCGCTGCGGACCGCAGCCGACGTCGAGGCCCTGCGGCAGGGGCTCGCCGAGGGGACGATCGACTGCGTGGCGACAGATCACGCCCCGCACCCGGCAGAGGCCAAGGACACGGAATGGGTGGAGGCCGCGTTCGGCATGACGGGCCTGGAGGTTGCGCTGCGCGCGGTGCAGGAGGCAATGGTGGAGACCGGGCTGCTCGACTGGGCCGGGGTCGCAGACCGGATGTCTGTCCGCCCGGCTGGCATCGGCCGGCTCAGCGGGCACGGCAACCTGCCCGGTCCCGGCGTGCCGGCGAACCTCATGCTCTACGACCCGGCGGCGCCGCGGGAGCCGGTGGATCCGGCCGTCCACGCCTCGAAGAGCCGCAACACGCCGTTCGGCGGCGTGGCACTGCCGGGCCGGGTAGTGGCGACGTTCCTGCGCGGGACACTGACCGTGCTCGACGGGAAGCTGGCATGAGCGAGCTGGAGGGGCGCTCCAAGGCGCCCCGGAGGCGAGCGGGGAGACAGGGTACGAGCGACGAGGGAAGGCGGCGCCTCCAGGCGCCCCGGAAGCGAGCGGGGGACAGGGCATGAGCGCGGGCCCCGCCGGGCCGCCGGCGCTTCTCGTCCTTGAGGACGGCACGACGCTGCACGGCACCGGGTTCGGTGCCGACGGCGAGACGTTCGGCGAGATGGTCTTCAACACCGGGATGACCGGATACCAGGAGACCTTGACCGATCCCTCCTACGCCGGGCAGATCGTCGCCATGACCGCCCCGCACATCGGCAACACCGGCATCAACGACGAAGACCCGGAATCCCGCCGGATCTGGGTGGGCGGCTACGTCGTCCGCGAGCCCGCCCGGATCGCGTCGAGCTGGCGCGCTGTGCGCGGCCTGGATGAGGAGCTGCGTGCCCAGGGCATCACCGGCATCGCGGTGCGCGGCACCCGGGCGCTCACCCGGCGCCTGCGGGAGCACGGCGCGATGCGTGCGGCGATCAGCACGACGGAACCTGACCCCGGCAGGCTCCTTGACCGGGTGCTCGCCAGTCCCGGGATGATCGGCGCCGACCTGGCCAAGACCGTCACGACGCCGGAGCCGTACACCGTCAGACCGCCGGACGGCACCCCGGTCAGGTACCGCGTCGCGGCGGTGGACCTGGGCATCAAGGCATCGACTCCGCGCTACCTGGCACGGCTCGGCTGCGAAGTGCTGGTGTTGCCCGCGGACACGCCTGCTGCCGCGATCATGGCGGAGTCTCCGGACGGGGTGTTCTTCAGCAACGGCCCGGGTGACCCGGCGGCGGCCGGGTACGCGGTCGACGCAATGCGCGGCGTCCTGGGCAGCGGCGTTCCCGTGTTCGGCATCTGCTTCGGCAGCCAGATCCTCGGCCTGGCGCTGGGCCTTCGCACTTACAAGCTGCGCTACGGCCACCGCGGCGTGAACCAGCCCGTGATGGACCTGGCGAGCGGCGGCGTCCACATCACCAGCCACAATCACGGCTTCGCCGCCGCTCTCCCCGGCCAGGAAGAGCGTGCTGACGCCGTCGCCACCGGTCATGACGGCCCGGCCGGATCCGGCTGGGCGCATGCCCCGGCCGGGGCGCTCAAGCCGTTCGACACGCCATACGGCCGGGCGGTGGTCAGCCACGTTAACCTGAACGACGGCGTGGTGGAGGGGCTGAGGATGCTGGACCGGCCGGTGTTCAGCGTGCAGTACCACCCGGAGGCCGCGCCGGGCCCGCACGACGCCGCGGGCCTCTTCGGGGAGTTCTGCGCCCTGATGGAGCGCCCCCGATGACGCTCTCCCATTTCAGCCCACGATCATGGTTGTAGGCGGCGCTGGTTGCGGGCGGCATGGAAGGTGGAGCTGATGGCCGTTTTCCGGGTTGGATGGCTTGGGGGTAGTGATGCCGCGTCGCAGTGACCTTAAGTCGGTACTCGTCATCGGGTCGGGCCCGATCGTGATCGGGCAGGGCTGCGAGTTCGACTACTCGGGGACCCAGGCGTGCCGGGTCCTCAAGGCCGAGGGCATCAGGGTCAGCCTCGTCAACTCGAACCCGGCGACGATCATGACGGATCCGGAGTTCGCCGACGCGACCTACGTGGAGCCGATCACCACCGACGTGCTCGAGAAGGTCATCGCGATCGAGCGGCCCGACGCCGTGCTGCCGACGCTCGGCGGGCAGACGGCGCTGAACGCCGCGGTTGCCCTGCACGAA
>DASQVO010000044.1:0-23056 GCA_035640715.1 Streptosporangiaceae bacterium | reverse complement strand
ATTCCGTCGATGTTACTCATTACACTGTATACAGTGCACGTATACAGTACGTGGCATACAAAACCCAATGGCGGGTGCAAAGGGGTGACCCCGATGACGGCGCACAAGATCAGCAGATGGGTGATGGCGTCAATGCTCGGGTTCGTGTCCGTGGGCCTGGCGGCCTGCGCATCGTCCGGCGGCGGTGGCGGTGGCAGCGGAGGGAACGGGTCGATCACCCTCGGCGAGATGGGACCGCTCACCGGGCCCCGCGCCGACCTCGGCGCAGCAATGGTCGAAGGGCTGTGGCGCTCGGTGCGCCACCACGGCCTGCACCCGGCCATGAGCGCGGTGGACACCGCCCTTTGGGACCTCAAGGCGCGGGCGATGGGCCAGCCGGTGTGGCAGCTGCTCGGCGGCCTGCTCCGCGACCGCGTTGAGGCCTACGCCACGATCCCGTGGAACCGCCCGGTGGAGGAGCAGCTCGATCTGATCGACGCGGCCCGGGACTGGGGGTTCCGCGGCGTCAAGTTCGCGATCGGGCACGGCGTCGAGACAGACAAGGCACGCATCACCCGGCTGCGCTCCGAGCGGCCCGACATGCCGCTCGCCGTGGACTCCAACGGCGCGTACGACGTCGCGGACGCCGTGGCGGTGGGTGCCGCCTGCGACGCCACCGGTGTCCGCTGGTTCGAGGAGCCGTGCCCGTACACCCACGTCGAAGCGCTGGCGGCCGTATCCGCGCGCCTGGCGACCCCGATCTCCGGCTTCCAGTCGGACACCACCGTGTACGCGCTGCGGCGGCATCTGAGCGTGGACTCGCTGGCTATCTTCCAGCCGTCCTTCGACAAGTGCGGCGGCATCAGCCAGGGCATCAAGATCGCCAACGTGCTGGACGCGTGGGGGAAGCGGCTCGTGCCGCACTCCGCCGCGCCCCCGCTAAGCTTCCTCGCCGCGGTGCACGTGGGGGCCACCGCGGCGACCGGCGGCCTCACCGAGTTCATGGTGCCGGAACGTGAGCCGGAGAGTTTCGGCCGCTACCCGTTCGGGCCGCACCTGCGAGACTCGTCGCTGCTCGACGTGGACCATGACGGGTTCATCACCGTGCCGGCCGGCCCGGGGCTGGGCGTAGACATCGACATGGACCGGGTCCGTGAGCTCGACCGCCCGGACTGACCGGCCGGCGCAGTCAACGCCCCGCAGCGGGTCGCAGACGAGGAGAGATTAAACGATGCCTTCGAGGAGTTACCGGATGAGCGAGCTGGAGGGGCGCGGCACCGCCTGGACTGAGGAGCGAGGAACGAGCGAGGAGGGAAGGCGGCGCCTCAAGGCGCCCCGGAGGCGAGCGGGAGACAGGGCATGAGCGAGCTGGAGGGGCGCGGCGCCGCCTGGACTGAGGAGCGAGGAACGAGCGAGGAGGGAAGGCGGCGCCTCAAGGCGCCCCGGAGGCGAGCGGGAGACAGGGCATGAGCGAGGGTCTGACGGCGAAAGTCAGCCGTTTTGTTTCCGACACGCCGCTGGATGCGGTCCCGACCGAGGCGGTACGGAGAGCCAAACACTCCATCCTCGACGGCTTCGGGCTCGCCGTGGCCGGGGCGCGTACCGAGGGTGTGGCGATCGCCGCGGCGGAAGTGGCCTCCTACGGCTGCCAGGCCGGCACCTCGACGGTGCTCGGCCGCGGCACGGTCCTTCCCGCGCGCTTCGCCGCTTTCCTCAACGGCATGGCGATCCACGCGGACGACTTCGACGACACGCAGCTCGCGGTGCTACCCGACCGGGTCTACGGGTTGCTCACTCATCCCACGGCGCCGGTGCTCCCCGCGGTGCTGGCGCTGGCCGAACGGGAGGGCTGCAGCGGCGCGGACCTGCTCGCCGCCTACCTGGTGGGCGTCGAGGTGGAGTCCGCGGTCGCGGAGTCCATAAATCCCCGCCACTACGAGGCAGGTTTCCATTCGACCGGCACGGCCGGCACGTTCGGCGCCGCCGCCGGCGCCGCCCGGCTCCTCGGATACGACGCGGAGAAAACCGCCGCTGCGCTGGCGCTGGCCGGCTCGCAGGCTGCCGGGCTGCGTGAGAACTTCGGGACCATGACGAAGCCGTTCCACGCCGGCCGCGCCGCGGAAGGTGGCCTGCTGGCCGCGAGCCTGGCCGGGAAGGGTTTCACCACCGCGCCGAACATCCTGGAGGCCGGCCGGGGATTCTTCAGCGCTGCCGGGGGCGGTTACGATCCCGCAAAGATCACCGACCAGCTGGGCGACCCGTGGACGTTCGTCGACCCGGGGGTGTCCATCAAGCCCTACCCCTCCGGCTCGCTGACCCACCCGGCGATGACCGCGTTCCTCGAGCTGGTGCGGGCGAACGGGCTGCGCGCCGGGGACGTCGAGGAAGTTCGCGTGGGCACCAATCGCCACATGCCGAACGCGCTGATTCACCACCGGCCCACTGACAGCCTGGCCGCCAAGTTCAGCATGGAGTTCTGCATCGCCATCCTGCTGCTGCGCGGCCGCGCCGGGCTAACCGAGTTCCGCGACGAGGTGGTATGCGACCCCGAGGTAAAGGCCACCATCGAGAAGGTGCGCTTCGAGGTGGACCCGGAAGCCGACGCCGCCGGATACAACACCATGACGAGCATCATCCGGGTGCGCCTGAAGGACGGCCGCGAGATCGAGGGGCGCGCCGCTTTCGCGAAGGGCAGCCCCGCGAACCCGATGAGCGAGCAGGGGCTCCGGCAGAAGTTCATGGACTGCCTGGAGGCGGGTGGCGTCGGCGCCGACGCCGGCCGACGCGCCGCTGACCTAATCCTTGACCTGGAATCCCAGACGGATCTGCGGGCCATCACCCGCCTGCTCTCCGCCGACGTGGCAGCCCAGGCGCAGGACGGCGGCGGGCTCATGGACACCTCCGTGCAGGTATAGCGCGCACGGAGCGCACTCGCCAGGATTGCCGGGTCGTTCCTCTGAGGGAGTTTCATGGACGAGGTACTTAGCGCGCTTGTGGACATCGTGGAGAGCGGCCGGGCAACGCAACCCGACGACGCGTTGCATGCCGCCAAGCGGATGCTGCTCGACTCGATCGGCTGCGCCCTGGGCAGCTACCGCGAGCAGGTGCCGACGATCATCCGGAGCATCAGCGGGCGGCGGGCCAAGCCGTCCGGCGCGCGGGTTTTCGGCAGCGACGGCCGGCTGCACCCCGACGCGGCGGTGTTCGCGAACAGCGTCATGATCCGGTTCCTGGACTACAACGACACCTACGGCAGCACAGTCGGGGTGGGCCATCCAAGCGACTACATTCCCGCCGCCATGGCGCAGCTCGGCGAGGAGGAGATACCCGGCGAGCTCATCCTGCGCAGCATCCTGGTGGGATACGAGGTCTTCTGCCGGCTGACCGACGCCACGCGGCTCGGCGTGGAGCAGATCGACCACGTGCTGAACGGCGCCGTGGCGAGCGCCGCTGCGGCTTCGGTGGCCAACGAGTTGTCCAGCGAGCACACCCGCCACGCGCTCGCCCTCGCGGTGACCGCGAACCTGTCCCTGCAGGCGACCCGGCTGGGGGAGCTCTCGATGTGGAAGGGCTGTGCCGCCGGAAACGCCTGCCGCAACGGCGTGTTCGCCGCGGAGCTGGCAGCCGCGGGCATAACCGGGCCGGACTCCCCATTCACCGGGCGGGGCGGGCTGTTCCAGGTGACCGGTCAGGAGCTCGACATGCGGCCGCTCGGCCCGAGCGCCGGCCCCGCCATCCTGGGGTGTCACGTCAAGCGCTTCCCCAGCGGCTACTTCTCGCAGGGGGCGATCGAGGCGGCCCTCGCCGTCCACGCCGAACTGAACGGCAGGGTTCTCGCCGCGATCGAAGTAGGCACCTTCGAGTTCGGGAAGCGCGTGATGGCGGGTGACGCTCAGAAGTGGCACCCGACCACCCGGGAGACCGCGGACCACTCGATCCCGTACGTCGTTGCCTGCGCGCTGTCCCGTGGCACTGTCAAGCGCAGTGATCTCGACCAGTCCCGGCTCGCAGATCCTGAGATCCGGCGACTCCTCGACGGCCTCACCGTCGAAGAAGACCCCGAGTGCGCCGCCGCGTGGCCGGAGGCCTGCATGAACCGGGTCACGGTCAAGCTCGAGGATGGCAGCCAGGAGTCGAAGAGCGTGCGCTACTACCGTGGACACGCCAAGAACCCGATGAGTGACAGCGAGCTGGAAGAGAAGTTCCGCGACCAGGCTGAATCGGTCATCACCGCGGCGGACGCGGACTCGCTCCGCAAAGCGATCTGGGAACTGGACGAAGCCGGATCACCGGAAGCCCTGTTCGCCTGGACTGCAACCAGCGAAGGCAAGACCCGCCCTGGGGAAGAAATCCGGGCTGCAGGGTGAGTGTATGAACAAGGTCACGCTGGTGCGGAACGGCGGTGAGCGCCGTTCCGCTATCGCCCGGTATTACCGTGGACATACCCTTAATCCCATCAGCGACGAGGAACTCCAGCACAAGTTCGCCGAGCAGCGGGTGCCGATGCTAGGCGGTGCGGCGGCCGATCAGCTGGCTACGGTCATCTGGGGCCTCGACAAGGCCGAGCACATCGCGGAGTTGTTCGACATAGCCGTCACCGCGGAGGAGCCATGACACAGCAGGACATGCTGACGGTAACCGACAGCCGGACCGGCAATACGTACCAGATACCGATCGCCGACGGCACGATCAGGGCGACCGACCTGAGGCAGATCCGGCTTGACGAGGCTGATCACGGGCTGACCAGTTACGACCCGGGCCTGATCAACACGGCAGTGACCCGCAGCAAGATCACCTACCTCGACGGGGAAGCCGGGGTGCTGGAACACCGCGGCTACCCCATCGAGCAGCTCGCCGCGGACGCCAGCTACCTGGAGGCTGCCTACCTGCTGATCTTCGGGCGGCTGCCGTCGGCGGCCGAGCTCGACGAGTGGACGCGCGACATCACCATGCATACCTTCGTCCACGAAAACGTGAAGGACTTCATGGAGGGGTTCCGCTACGACGCCCACCCGATGGGGATGCTGCTCGCCTCGGTCGGAGCGCTGTCGACGTTCTACCCCGATGCTGGCGTCCGCGATGACCCGGCCGTGATACAGCTGCACATCCGCCGCCTCATCGCGAAACTGCCCACGCTGGCGGCATTCGCCTACCGGCACAATCGCGGGATGCCCTACGTCTACCCGGACAACGAGCTCAGCTACGTCGGCAACTTCCTGTCCATGCTGTTCAAGATGTCCGAATTGCAGTACAAACCCGATCCCCGGGTAGAGCGCGCTCTCGAGACCCTGTTCATCCTGCACGCCGATCACGAGCAGAACTGCTCCACGACCGCCGTCCGGGTTGTCGGCTCCTCGCACGCCGACCCCTATTCATCGGTCGCGGCCGGGATCGCCGCCCTCTACGGGCCGCTGCATGGCGGGGCCAACGAGGCCGTGATCAGGATGCTCACCCGCATCGGCGACGTCAGTGAGGTCCCGGACTTCATCGAGGCGGTCAAGCGTGGTGAGCAGCGCCTGATGGGCTTCGGTCACCGCGTCTACAAGAGCTACGATCCCCGCGCCAAGCTGATCAAGCGGGCAGCGGACGACGTGTTCGAGGCCAAGGGCACGAACCCGCTGCTCTACATCGCCCTGGAGCTCGAGAAGCAGGCGCTGGCGGACGAGTACTTCGTCAGCAGGCGGCTCTACCCTAACGTCGACTTCTACTCCGGCCTCATCTACCAGGCGCTGGGCCTGCCGTCGGAGATGTTCCCGGTGCTGTTCGCCATCCCCAGGACGAGCGGCTGGGTGGCCCAGTGGCTGGAGATGCTCGATGACCCGGAGCAGAAGATCGCCAGGCCGCTGCAGGTATACACAGGCGACCGCGGGCAGACATACCGGCCGCTTGCCGAGCGTGAGCAGCACGGCTAGGCGGCCGGGAAACTCGGGAACTGCTGGGCGGCCGGGAAACGAGGCGATGACCGGCCGCCCTCGTGACGCCCTTGCCCGTCCTACGGCAATGCCCTGAACGTGTATCGCACCGTCTGTGAGTTCAGCGGTCCGGGATCGGCCCGGGTGCGGCCATATTTCATCAAGTCCGGCCCGCTCTGGGAGGATAGGCTCGGATTTGGGGGAGAGCAGCGGACAATCAAAAACGGATGGAAGGCGCGGCTGTGGCCGAAGAAGGCGCGTGGTTCCGGTGGGCGGATGACGGGGAAAACATCGCCTGCCCGGATATCGACGTCACCGTGGCGCATATCGCACGGGTCCAGGATTACTGGCTAGGCGGCAAAGACAACTTCCGGGCCGACCGGGAGGCCGGTGACATCGGGATCGCTGCCTTCCCCGACATGGTCGCCTCGGTGCGTGCCACCCGGGCATTCCTGGCCCGTACGGTGCACTACCTGGCTGCCGAGGCTGATATCCGGCAGTTCCTCGACATCGGCACCGGCATACCAACGGCGGACAATACCCACGAGGTCGCCCAGGCTGCAGCACCAGAGAGCCGGATCGTCTACGTCGACAACGACCCGATGGTGCTCGCCCACGCCCGCGCCCTGCTCACCAGCGATCCGCGGGGAGCCACCGCCTATATCGACGCTGACCTGCGCGATACTGACGTGATCCTGGCCGAGGCGGAGCGGCGGCTGGATTTCGCCAAGCCGGTGGCAGTCGTGCTGATGGCGATCCTGCAGTTCGTTCCCGATGAGGATGAGCCGCACGCGATCGTGGCACGGCTGATGGACGCGGTGCCGTCCGGCAGTTACCTGGTGATTTCGCACCCGGCTTCAGACATCGAGGCTGCGGCGATGGCCAACATGGCGACGCAGCTCAGCCAGCTCATGGCCCAGAAGGTCACCCCGCGGAGCCACGCCGAGATCTCCCGGTTCTTCGGCGGCCTGGAACTGATCGAGCCCGGTGTGGTCCGGGCGCCGGAGTGGCGGCCGGAATCGGAGGCCGACGCCGCGGGCCCTTCCACCATGTGGGCCGGCGTCGCCCGCAAGCCATAGCCGGCCATCCCGGCCGGTGAAGCTGCTGCTGAGGGGACGCATGGCAGCGGGCATGCGGGTCCACATCCGGGTGAAGCCGGGCGCGTCCCGGACGGCGGTGGGCGGCCGCTACGGGGATGCGCTGATCGTCGCGGTCACCGCCCGCGCCGTCGGGGGAAAGGCCACCGAGGCGGCACTGCGCGCGGTGGCAGACGCGTTCGGCGTGCCGCGTCGCGACGTCGCGCTCGTCACGGGAACCACCAGCCGCGACAAGGTCCTGGAGATCACCGGCGCTCCCGGCGAGCTGGCCCAGCGGCTGGCGGCGCTCCTCAGCGGCTAGCACGCCCGCGGCTGGCATGCCCGGTGGCGGGACCGGCCGGTGAACGGCTGCCTGCAAAGATAGGGACGGCGCCGATCAGCCGGGACGGATCACAGCACGGTTAGCTGGCACAACGAAAGGGGTGAGATTCTGATGCGCGTTGGATTTGCCTTGCCGCAGTTCGGCGGGCAGGCACGGCAGGCTGACCGGGTCGCCTGGTTCGCCGCGGAAGCGGAGCGGCTGGGCGCGCAAAGCTTCTGGGCCGGGGACCGGCTGCTTGCGCCGGTGAAGCCGGTCATCGGCTACAGCGGCACCAGCACCATGCCAGCAGAGTTCCGGTCGCTGCTGGATCCCCTTGCGGTCCTCACCCTGGCGGCTGCGGCCACCACGTCCGCGCAGCTCGGCACCAGCGTGCTCAACCTTCCCTGGTACCCGCCGATCGCGCTCGCGCGGTCCCTGACCACTATCGACGTGGCGAGCGGGGGCCGGCTGATCCCCGGCTTCGGCAGCGGCTGGTCACCGGACGAGTACCAGGCTGTCCGGGTCCCCTGGCGAAACAGGGGGGCCCAGCTGAACGAGAGCCTCGACGCCCTGGAGGCCATCTGGAGCGCCAGCCCGGTGGGCTACCACGGCGCGGTGTGGGAGATGCCGGACAGCTACGTTGACCTCAAGCCCGTCCAGCGCCCGCGCCCGCCTATCTACCTGGGCGGAGTCTCAGAGGCTGCCCTACGGCGCATCGGCCGGCGCGCGGACGGCTGGCTGCCGGCAGGCCGTATCCCGGACGCTTTCGAGCCGGAGCTTTTTCTCCGGCAGCGGGAGCTCATCCGGCAGGCGGCTGAGGAAGCCGGCCGGGACATCACCGAGCTGCCTGCCGTCGTACGGGTCAACGTCCGCGCCGGGATCCAGGAGCGGCAGATCGCTGACGCCATGGCAAAGGTGGCGCGGGGGACAGGCCTGGAGCATTTCTTCGTCGATCTCATGTACCTGGCAGATGACGTAGAGAAGGCACTCGATATCGCCGCCCGGATCCTGAGCCTGGTATGACGCCGGCGACCGGCAACGCGGTGAGCTGGGCCGCATGGGACCGGACCATGCGCATGGGAGGGCGGCCCGCTCATGCCACGGAATGCCGGACGGGCTCATGGCGGCTCTGGGTCTAGCGCAATGACGAAACCCGCCGGTAACATGCAGAGCACGTTATACGCATTATGTCGCTGGGCTCCGTGATGCCGGGAGGTGGCGATGAGGGCGGCGGTGCTGGGGCCCGGCCGGCGGGTGCTCGTGGTGATCGTGGTCGCCATGCTGGCCCTTGCGGCAACCGGGACTGCCAGGTCGGCAGCCTCCGTTACAGCCGCCAGCTGCCCCCTGGGCATGACCGGGACAGCGGAGCCGGCGGCTGCCGCATCATGAGCACGACCACCGATCCCGGGGTCGCCGCCTGGACCTGGTCACCGCCCGGCCCGGTGACCCTGATCGGGGCACCGGTGATACGGCTCACCGCCAACCTGGCAGGTACCGATGCCGAACTGGCCGCCCGGCTCTGGGACACAGATCCCGCGACCGGGCAGCAGGCCCTGATCACCCGCGGCGTGTACCGCCTCACTGCATCAGCCGCGGGCCAGCAGCTTCAGGTGGCCTTCGAGCTATGGCCGACGGCCTGGGCACTGGCAGCCGGTCATCAGCTCAAGCTGGAGATCACTCCGGACGATTCGCCCACGTGGCGGCCGGACACTCTGCCGTCGGGCATCACGGTCAGCAACGTGTCACTGACCGTCCCGGCGCGCACCGGGTAGCCCGGCCGGGATGACGCCGCGACCGCCAGCCCACGGGCACCGGCCAGCGGAGGCCCGTCATGGCTGTACTCGCCCTCAGGCGCGGTCCAGCCGGGCATAACGCCGCACCAGAACCAGGGCAATGGACAGCACGAGCACCACGCCGGCGTTGACGCCCAGTTCGGTCATCGTGCGGACCAGCGGCGTCTGCTCACCAACGAGGGACAGCTCTGCACCTACCGTGAGGATGTCCCGGGTCGCTGAGATGATCCCGATCACCAGGAACGGCTGGAGCTGGAAGCCGCCCCCTTCCAGCCGCGCCACGATCGTCCGGATTAGCTCGAGCACGACCACGATGAACAGCGCGCTGTTGACGGCCCGCGTAATCGTCGTCACCGTGAACCGCGAGCTGCTAGGTGCCGCGACCAGGTCATGGACGCCGCGGACGAACACGATGACGGCGATCACCAGCAGGCCGACGGCGATGGCCATGAACATGATGCTCTCGCCGCGCACCAGGGCCCGGAGCAGCCACCGGGGTAGCTTTCCCCGTACAGGGGGTGGCCGGGGCAGTCCTTCATCATCGACTGAGCGCGGCTCTGATGCTCCCATGCCCCTCCTCACAGACTGTCTCGAATGGTAACTGTCTGTTGCCATCATGCTGCTCCCTGCCTGCAGTCAAGACACCAGTGGGGCTTGATGGGCGCCATCGGTCTCGGCGTGCGATTGATGGATGCGATAGGTGATGAAGCTCTGGACGCGTTAGCGTCATGCTGTGGATAAAGCGAACGGCGATGAGGCGAGCCGGTGGCGGACGTTCAGCGAGCGGGTGATCTATGACAACCCGTGGGTGCGGCTAGGACAGGTAGATGTTGAGCTGCCGGACGGTGAGCGGTACTGGCATCATGTGGTCCGGTTCCAGCGTGCGGCGCTGATGGTGCTGCTGGATGATCGCAGCCGGGTCCTGCTGCTGTGGCGTCACCGGATTGTGCAGGATCGGTGGGGGTGGGAGCTTCCGGGCGGCCTGGTCGATGAGGGTGAGCAGCCGGCTGATGCGGCGTGCCGTGAATTGGAAGAAGAGACCGGCTACCGGGCTGGCCGGGTAGAGCACTTGATCAGCTTTCAGCCGATGGCCGGGAAGGTCGATTCCGAGCATTCCGTCTTTGTCGGCCGGAACCCCGAGCGGATCGGTGAGCCGACCGACGTCAACGAGGCGGCGCGGGTGGAGTGGGTCCCGCTCGATTCCGTGCCGGGCCTGATCGTGACGGGAGACATCTGGAACGCGGGGTCGCTGGCGGCGCTGTTGCGCTTTCTCATGAAGGACGCCTGACAAGCGGGCCCCGGTTGCTTTCGGTTCAGCGCTGAGCGGCTCTTGCCTGCACAAGGCGGCCGGCTTCGTCGAGCGCGAGGTGCCAGGGGTAGGAGCCGATCAGCGCCTCTCCCGTGTGCGGTGGATGAGGTTCGACGCCGCCGGGGCCGATGAGGATGCGCACGCCTTCGGCACGGAGGGCTTCAACGCTGCGCTGGAACGGGTGACGGCTGGCGAGCGCGGAGTTGATGAACGGGAGAACCACGATCGGGACACCGAGGCCGGTTGTCTCAGCCAGCACGCCCAGGGCATAGGTGTCGCTGATCCCTTGCGCCCATTTGTTGATGGTGTTGTAGGTGGCCGGGGCAACGATGATCGCGTCGGCTATCTCGGACCTGGGTTCACCTGGCTTGCGGTACTGGCTACGGACGGGATTCCCGGTCTGACTTTCGATGGCTGCCTGGTCGAAGAATTCCAGTGCGGCTGGGGTAGCGATGACCTGGACTTTCCAGTCACGTTCCCGGGCGAGCTTGATAAGCGTGCTGATAGCCGTGGCTGGGCCTGCACCGCACACGATGACCGACAGGACGCGGGTCTGCGGATCGTGAGTCACCGGGAGACTCCGAGCTGCGTGGCGAAACGCTCGGCATCGCGTCTGACAGTCGGCGGGGCCGAGATGACGAGTTCGTGGACGAGCCGGTGCACGGAGGGACGCCCGGCGACTTCCTCGGGTGCGGTCTGCTCGGCGGCGCGGAGCGCGAGATATGCCTTCTCGTGCTTGCCCCATTGGAGGAACGCGCGGGCGGTGTCGATGAGCAGGCTTGCCTTCCGTTCGGTGATGGTGATCTTGCTCAGGTCAATGCTGCGGGCCGTGTCGATGGCGGTCCCGGCGTCCCCGAGGGTGACGGCGATGTTGACCCGGTGCAGCCTGGCGTTGGTCGGGCCGAAGGCTGTCCAGCGGAGGTTGCCGTCTACGCCGAGCTGCCGTCCGGCGTCGTCGGCCTCAGCGAGCAGCTCGTGGGCGATGCCGCGCTTGCTGTGCAGGGCGGCGGCGATGGCGCCACGCAGGAGGAGCGAGCCGTAAACCGACAGGGACTCCGGAGTGTGGGAGACATCCCGGTTCAGCCGCGCGGCATGGCTGGTCACGGTGTCAACGGCCGCCGCGAGGTGGCCGCCGTTCATGAGGGCATGGGTGATGATGCGGGCACTAGCACCGACCGTGATGGGGTCCTCGCTGGCCTGTGCAGCGCGCATGCTTCGGTCGGCTGCGAGATAGGCGAGGCCCTGGTCGTCCAACTTGAGCAGGAGCCCGGCGGCGACGTGGTGCGCATCGGCAGAGAGGGCGTAGGCGCGGGGCCGGGCCTCGCCGTCGAGTGCGACCGATGCGGCGTGAAGCTGGGCGAGGAGGTCCGGAAGGTTCCTGACCAGCTCGGAGTAGCGGCACGCCTGATATTGACGCCTGGCGTTGTTGACGGCCGCTTTGAGTGCCGTGATGTCGGGGGGCACGTCGAGCGGAGCAGGCGGGGCGTCCGCTTCGTGCGTGGCGAGGACGGGTGCGAGCGATTCGGCGTCAACGGACGGTTTGCCGCGCGCCGAATCGGCGAACATGGCGCTGAACACGGAAGCGCCGGTCAGCCCGACGAAGGTTCGGCGTCGCACCGGGTCGTCTTCCTCCTGCCTGTCCCCTGAATCGAGACTGAGCAGATCAGAGAAAGGATGGGCTTCCAAGGCCGGACGGTTATCCCCGGACGGGATAGTTCGCAATGGCCGCTGGGCTGGCACGGTTGACCCCGATGTCGTACGCGGTGCCAGGCCCAGGATAATCCGGGCAGGGTCAGGCATGTTCAGCCCGTCAGCGATGCGTTCGAACACGGCGAGGGTTTCAACCTGCTGGACTCCCCGCACAATGTCACTGACCTTGCTCTGAGCCATGCCGCAGGCCATGCCGATCTGGGTCTGGCTAGCCCCCGCGTACTGGCGGAGCAGATCGAAGAACTGGCCGATTGCGCGGCTGCGGAGCGCCGCGATCGTCTCGGGTCGCTGCCAGAACGAATCCGGGATCACGATCAGTTCGTTCGCGCGGCCGGGCATGCCGTTGTCGTCCCTTCGGTCAGGGTGGTTCCGTGCATTGGGGCTTAATGACACAACTCGAGCTTATATCTCCTGGTGGGATAACGCCCGGGTATGGGCTGGACGCCGTAGCTTCGTGATTCTGGGGCATGAGCGGTGTGCGCAGAACTGAGCTTTCCGGGTGACGGTCGTGCTGTGGCTATAGCTGGAAGTTCCGTCATTCGTGGCATGTCCTGGTGATCGGGACTTGGTCCGTGGCGAGGCGGCCGGGGTGCGG
Organism: Streptosporangiaceae bacterium; assembly: GCA_035640715.1. Classification (GTDB taxonomy): domain Bacteria; phylum Actinomycetota; class Actinomycetes; order Streptosporangiales; family Streptosporangiaceae; genus DASQVO01. Next base: position 10,360 of record DASQVO010000044.1, on the reverse strand, counting down.
CGGCCATGCCTGGGCTGCGGGGTTTGGGGGAGCGAAGAGGACGGTATAGGCGATGAACTCAACCGAGACAGAAGGTGCCCCACAAGTGGTGCCTGTCCTGGACGAACAAGAGATGGCACAGCGGATTGAGCAAGACAATCCGAACTGGATTGTCGTGTTCGGTGTCTACACCAGAGAATTCGTGGCATTCCCGCGTTTCGCTGCGCCTCCGCGCACCATCGTTGTAGCGACCTACCCAGCCGCGCTACCACCACGGCTGCAAGAAGTCGAACGGAGGTTTCATGTAAGCGAATGACAAAGAAACCTGGATGGCGGAAGCGCGAGAAAATCAGGACGATGCCTTTATCGAGGTCAACCGTTATGCCGTTCGGCGGCGTACCGTCGTAGTCGTCGTTTCGAAGTATCCGCTCGATAGCCCCAGCATGGTCCAGGCCATGGGGGACATGGCCGACGACGGCAACTTGCCCGACCTGCAGTTCGCGAAAACCGAGATCGCGAGCCTGGGCCAGCCGTACCACGACGCGGTCGGCAACCACGAGATCAGCCAGACCGCGCTCCCGGAGAACGGCAACCGCCGGAGCTTACGCCGCACGGCTGATCACCTGGCGCCGCATCACGGCGGCGGCCAGATGATCAGCCACTAGCAAACCCGGCAGTGCCGCTAGTCCGATGTTCTTCCAGGAGCCTAGTCCTTACGCTTGCCCGGTGGCTGTGTCCGCCGGCTCTTGCCACGGAGCCTTGCTGGTAGCGATTTTGCTGCCCCAATCCCGGACATTCTTCAGCGAGTCACCGATCATCCGGAACATCCCCGGCGCCACATCAACCGTCTTGCCGATGACCAGCCCGGTGAGCGTGCGCGCCTGCGTCATCGACCCGGTAAGGCCGATCTCCTTGAAAAGCCCGGCGAGCTTGTACATGTCGGCGAGCTTGCTGGCGGCCCTCATCCAGCCCGCATCCGACACCATCGCCGCCGCATCCATCGCCACCGTGCCCCAGCTGCCGTGATTGAACCCGGCCAGGAGCGCCTCTGCTCCCAGAGCTGTGACAGCGGCAGCGATGGCGATCGGGCCGAAGATCGGGGTCAAAGACGGGAAGAGGGCGAGCAGCTCGGCGACCGTGGCGACGATATTCGCCACGGTCGAGATGAACTCCAGCAACGCCTTGTTGTGGACGAACTCGCTGAGCCCGTGGACGCCATAGTCGTAGATGGTTTCGGCGCCGTGCCGCAGGAAGGCACACAGCCCGGGCGGGCTGGGCGCCATGTTCCCGGCATCTTCGAACCGGCCGTCAGCCCGTTGCACAGCGGCCAGGTAGCGGCTGTGGAGCTCATCGGCCTTGGCCAGGATTCCGGCCAGCCCGGTATTCGCTTCATCAAGCTGGGCCTTCTGCGAGGGCTTGACCGTCGCAGGGCAGGGCGGGGCACCGCCTGCCGGGAGCCCGGCGGACCGCAGCGCCGCGTCCAGCCCGGCCCGGTACGGCGCGGCCTGCTGGTCCAGCGCCCTGGCCTCGTCCTGCAGCCCGGCCAAGGTAATAGCCCAGGTGCGCAGGGCCGCCGCGGCCTTGCCCACCGAATCGCTGGCCTTGCGCGCCAGCGGCAGCACATCCTGGTCCACGTGTGCGCGGAAGGCGTCAGCCGCCTGGCCCCGCCACTCTTGCGGCCCCGCCGAGGCGAGCGCCCGGACCGCATTGGCCAGCGTCGTCGCCGACCGCCCGGCGTAGGCCGCCAGTGCCTGGTAACCACGCAGGTCGCCAGGGCAGGGGTCAAAGCCCAGGTTTGGGTATGAGCTGGCTGCCATCAGCTCCGGATCCTCATGCTGCGGTCAGGACGGGCTCACAGGCCCTTGAGCTTGACATCAGGCCCTTGAGCTTGACATCAGCTCACGGTAACGGCGGCTGCACAACGAGCTGGCTATAGAGTGTTGGCCGGACAGTGAACGTTTGGTTAAGACTTGCCCGCATAGGGTGATGGCCCGCTGGGCGCCTTGAGCTTGTCGCGGACCTCGGCTTGCTCTTGCCGGTTACCTTGCGGCGTATCCACTTGCCATCCGGGCCGAAGCCGAGCGAGACGGCGCCCCTTCGCCGGCCCTGGCACTGCCGGTGGTAGCGAGCGTCGCGGCCATCGCCCTCGTGGCCGCATCTAATCGCACGTGGATCGCACGAGTGCTGTCTGCTGTGCTCGGCTGTGCGACTCCGGCCTCTCCCGAGATCCTGCCCGTCGCCGGAGTGGCTGTCTGTTGTACCTGGAGGTCTGGTAATGAAGCGTTTTATTATGACCGGCGCGCCGGGCTCGGGTAAGACGTCTATTCTTCATGCTTTGCGGGATCGGGGATACTCGGTAGTGCACGAAGCTGCGACCGAACTAATTTCTTCAGAGCAGTCCCGGGGAAATGAGAAGCCAGCTACCAGGAATCATTGGAATTCGAGCGCTATCATGAAGACGAATATGCGCACCTTGGTTTTGAACTGGTGGAGATTCCTGCCGCCGAGGTCGAAGAACGGGCAGCATTGATTGATGCCTACATCAGAGCTTGGACATAACTGCAACGGGCCGCCCGCGTGCCCTGGCCGCGCCACGGGCCGGCGTGCGGCCGGCCCGTGGCGGGGCGCCGGGTACTACTTCTCCAGCTTGCGCAGGGCGGTGATGAAGGCCTGGCCGCTGGGCGTGCCGAGACCGCTCATGTTGTCGTAGCCCTTGAGCGTAACCTGCCCGGTGTAGCCGGGCATGCTGTAGCTCTGGATGTCGGACGCCGCCAGGAGCGGGGAACCACCGCAGTCATTAGAGCTGCAGAACATCTCGTGGTACAGGGCCGGGGTGCTGGCGGTGATCGGCAGGGCATCGTGGAACGCGCCCGTGCCGGCCAGCTTGTAGATTGCCGGGTTGATGAACCCGAACGGCCTGGCCCGGCCCTGCTGCGCGGCGGTCACCATCCCGGCCACCAGCGGCACCGCCAGGCTGGTCCCGCCGCTGGCGATCTGGAGGTAGGTGGGAGGGTTGCCAGGCGCGAGGATGACGAGCTGCCCGACGGCCATCCCGGTGAAGGGATCGGCGTCGGCGCTGATGTCGGGCACCGAGCGGATCGCGCCACCGCGGTTGCCCGGCGCCTTGGCCAGGGCGGCCGGCACGACGCCCTTCTGGTAGCCCGGCTGTGACCACAGCAGGCTGGGTCCGCCGCCGCTGGCGCCGTACTCGCCGACATTCTGCCAGGACTTGCCGTCCGAGCTGAGGAGGGAGAAGTCCGTGGACCAGCCGGTTTCGAACAGGCGGTTACTGGTCTTGCCGAGTCCCAGGGTCGTGCCTCCGACAGCGATCGCGTACGGATCGCTGGACGGGGCCAGCACGCCGGAGCCGTCGCCAGAGGAAAAGTACATGCCGACACCCTCGGCGGCGGCCCGCAGCAGGTAGGCGTGCTCGATGTTGGTGAGCGCGGCGCCCTGGCCCTCAGAGCCGCTTTCCCATGAGTTGGAGGCGACCGACGCCAGCGGGTGCTTACCGCCCCCGTTGAGGACGGCCAGTTCGGCGTCGAACAGGCCCTGAAGGCCGGCGTCACCGTTGTTGCAGCTGTCACCGCCGACCACGAGCTGGTTCGCGCCCGGGGCCATCGCGTAGGAGGCTTCCACGTCGAGCTGCTCTTCCCCGTTGAACGGATCGCCGCAGGCGCTTCCCCGGCCGAGCGACCGCTCCGCGTACCTCTTCAGTGAGGGGGCTGGCAGCTTGTTGGCGGCCGCGTAGTCCTGGAGGGTGAGGAACATGTTCTGGGTCAGGCCCAGTTCCACCAGGGCGATGGTCTGGCCCTGGCCGGTGTTCGCTGCGTTGGCTCCGTAGGCGGCGCGCAACTGGCCGCCGCTGTATCCGCACATTTCGGTCGGGAAGGACGTGGTCCCGAACTTCTGCGGCCAGCCGGTGGCGATGTACTGCCCGTAGTAGTGGGAGCAGCTCGGCGATGTGCCGGCCGAGGATGCCGCCGCCCGCTGCGCTTTCCTGGCCACCGCGCCACTGGCGGCCCCGCCTCCGGGCCGCTCGATCGGGAGGATCGGCGCGGCGTTGTCCAGACCCGTCACGCCGAGCACGCTGCCGCTGAGCGACCCGGGAACCGACACTGGCTGGCTATTGGCGCGCAGCGCGTACGCGCCGCCATTGACCTGCGCGGACGACTGGTAAATATTCAGTTTTGTGCGGAAAGCCGCGTCAATTGCGGTGGCCGTCGCCGTCGCCCGGACGTAGGAACGGCCCGGTCCAGCACTGATACCGGTGAAACCCTGCGTATGCAGCCATGATTCAACCTTGGCCGCCGCGCTGGCGGTGGGCCCGTAATCGGCCGTGTAGGCCGCTGGGCTCAGGTAGTGGTGAAACTGCGTGCTGCCCGGCGTGCTCACCGCGGTGGCGAACCGCTGCGCGGCCGTGACGTTGGGGGTGAGCCACACCTGGATCGTCAGCTTCGTGGATCCGGCGACGGTTCCGATCACTCGGGTGTGACTGGTGAACGGAACGGAACTGCCGGCGATCGGTGTATACGCTGGTTTCTGCCCCGCGTGGGCAGGCGTGCTCAGGCCAGCGACGCTGATGCCTGCCATCGCCACTGCTGAGGCGATGACCCCAGCCAGCGCTCCTGATTTGGACATGCTTCTCGCGGACTCCCCTGTGGGCTGAGTTTGGTATACGCGCGGTAACGTTCGGCTTCGCGCGCTGACACAGGTAACCAGAGTCCTGCGCCATTCCCGTCGACAGCGTGTCGAGATGGCGTCGACGCCCAGTTTGCGGGGCCGCGTTCCCTGGTCAGACGTCCGCATCGTTCACGTTCGGTATATCGATGACGGAAATCGTTCCATTGCGTAGAGTATGGGCCCGACGAGAAAGTTATTCTGATACGGGGTTCGGTTGCGTGGTAACGGGGATCCGGCTGGCCGTTCTCGGCCCGGTGCAGGCGTGGCGGGATGCAGTAGAACTGGATCTCGGCTCGCCGCAGCAGCGGGGAGTGCTGGCGTTGCTGGCGCTGCATGCGGGGGAATCCCTCAGCATGGGCCAGATCATCGAAGCGCTGTGGGGCAGCGAGGTGCCGCCGGGGGCCGGGGGCACGGTACGCACCTATGTCTACCGGTTGCGGCGCATCCTCCGGCCGGCGGGCAGCGACCAGGCCGTACTGGCCTCGTCCAGGACCGGGTACCTACTGGCCGGTGAGGCCGTCAGCACTGACCTCAGCGTGTTCAGCGAGCAAGTCAGGCAGGCGCGCGCTTCCCGTGCGGCGGGGAACCTGGCCGCGGCGGCGAAAGGGCTGTCGGATGCCCTGCTGCTGTGGCACGGCACCGCACTGACGGGCGTGCACGGCCACTATGTCAGCGACCAGCGCACCTTGCTGGATGAACTGAGGCTGGCAGCGCTGGAGGACCGGTACGGTATCGATCTCGATCTGGGACGGCACTTTGAGGCGGTCACCGGGCTGACTGCCGCGGTCATGGCTCAGCCCCTGCGTGAGCGGACGCGGGAGCTGCTGATGCTGGCGCTGTACCGGTCCGGGCGGACGGCCGACGCCCTGGCCACCTATCAGAACCTGCGGCTACTGCTCCGCCGTGAGCTGGGCATGGATCCCGGCAGCGGCCTGCAGAGACTGCATCAGCGGATCCTGGAAGCGGATCCCGGGCTGCTCCAGCCGGACGCGTCGCGGCAGCCCAGGCCGGCGCCGAGGCGGCCGCCGGCACAGCTTCCGCCCGATCCGCCGGACTTCGTAGGGCGCCGGGCGCAGATCGCGGAGATGACCGATGCGCTGGCCCGGGAGGGCCGGCCGCCGGTTGTGGCGCTGACCGGCACCTCGGGGATAGGGAAAACCGCGCTGGCGCTGCACGTCGGGCACCGGCTGCGCGCCCTGTTCCCGGATGGCCAGGTGTACGCCAGCCTGTGGGCCGCCAGCGGGCGTCGGGCCGATCCCTTCGACGTGCTCGGCGGCTTCCTGCGGGCCCTGGACGCTGACCTGACAACGCTGCCGGACACGCTGGGTGAAAGGGCAGCGTTGTGGCGGACGCTGCTGACCGGGCGCAGGGTGCTGATCGTGCTGGACGACGTCCAGGACTGCGGCCAGATCCACGATCTGCTCCCGGGGGCGCCTGGCTCGGCCACGATCATCACGCACGGCCGTCCCATGGTCGACCTGGCCGGGGTGTCCTGGTTCAGACTGGGCCCCCTTACCCCTGGGGAAGCCGTAGAACTGCTGGCCGCGATCGCCGGCCCGGAACGGGTGCATGCCGAGCCCGGGCCCTCGGCGCGGCTGGCCGCTCTGTGCTCCTGCCATCCGCTGGCGATCCGCGCCGCAGCGGCCAGGCTTCTTTCCCGGCCCTCATGGCCGATCGAGAAGATCGAGGGACAGTTCGCCCGGGACTTGGCGCAGCCCTCCGTCGTCCACGAGGACGTCGAACTCATCGGTGCCGCGTTCCGGCGGGCGGCCGACCGGCTGGCGCCCGAGATCGCCTCCGCGTTCCGTTTCGCCGCCGTTCCGGACTACACCAGAGTCTCCGTTGCCTCCACCGCGGCCCTGCTCGATGTGCCGCAGGCAGATGCCCGGGCGGCGCTGGAGTCCCTGGCCGACGCTCATCTGCTTGACGCACTGTCCTCAGGCGACTACCGCTACGACGGGCTCGTCAAGGCACTTGCCCGGCGCCAGGCGCTCGCGGAGTACGGCGCGGACGCCTGCCAGGCCGCGCTTCACCGGCTGATCAGGTTCTACTCTGCCACTGCCCGTAATGCCGCCATGGTCATACATGACCGCTCATCGGTACCGCCGCCCCGGCCGCTTGCCCCGGCGGGCGGCCTCTCGTTCACCAGCCCGGCCGCCGCACGGAGATGGCTGGCCGAGCAGCGGTCCGATGTTCTTGCCCTGCTGAGCCAGGCCGGCAGCGTGCCAGAATCCGCCTGGCTGACGGCGCTGCTGCGCACGGCCAAGCCGACCCATGCCATGCTCTCCTGACAGCGCGCGACCGCGTGGGGAGCTTCGCCTGTATGTGGCACGGAACTGCGTTGCAGCTGACTGTTTCGCGGTAGACGCGGCTTTGGAACCTGCCGTTAGATCTTCCCCTCCAGCCCCTGCACCACGGGGGTGCACGCGGTCGCTGGCTGGTTGCCGGTGAGCTTACAGATCGCGGCGGTCAGGTAGTTCGCCGTGCCGTCCACCGCCTTGGCGATCGGGCTCGACGGGTCCTTCAGTGCCGAGGCGATCTGGCTCCAGCTCTTGCCCTGCAGTACCTGCGGGTTGTAGCTGGCTCCGCTGATCATGTATTTGTTGCCAAAGTCGACGAACGGGATGGCGCCCTGGTCCCCTGACGGGACGTAGGGCGGGGCGTCCCACTTGCCGACCAGCGCATTCTCGGCGCTGGCCGGCGTCTCGAGGTTCGTGTAGCCGCCGGTGCTCTTGTCCGGGATGTTCGTGTACTCCTCGACGGGAACGAACGTCAGGTACGTGCTCGTGTAGGTCGCGTGGGCGAACGTCCAGGTCGGCGTGTTCGGATACACCTCGGCGAGGCCATGGCCGTCGACGGCCGCCGAATGCACGGTGGCCAGCCCGGTGAACGTGCCGAACCTGCTCAGCGCGACGACCATGGCCCAGCGTTCGGCGGCGCAGTAGGGGCAGTACTCCGCGCCCATGTACAGCACCTCCGGTTTGCCGCCGGACGTCAGCGGCGACCCGCTGATCGACATCGGAGGGCTGGTCACGCTGCCGCTGCCCGCGCCCACGGCGTTCAGCGTGCTCGCCGGAACGTTGGTCGTATCCGTGACCACGCTGGCGAGCGCCGCTCCGGTCGGCCCGTTGCTGCTCACACCTGACGTTGTCGCCTTGGAGTTCACCTTGACCAGGACGAGGGCCACCACGACGGCGATGACCACCACGACGCTCCCGGACGCCAGCAGCACCCTGTTACGGATGTCCGCGCGGCGCTCCCTTGCCCGCTGAGCGGCCATCTTCTCGCGGCGCGTGCCGTCGCGCTTAGCCTTGCTTGCCTTGCCCATCGTGCCGGTCCCGCCTTTCAACTGCCTGAGCAGATGCCCTGGGCATCATCTACGTCCTACGTACGTAGATAGTAGTACGTTGGGGGCATGGGGAGAAGCGCTGACGGCTCATATGCTGGCTACACGTTCGCGGGAGGTGACGTGCGCGGGTTCGGCGACCTGGAAGCGGTGATCATGCACCTGGTGTGGGATCACGACGGCCCGGTGACCGTACGGGAGTTGTTCGACGGACTACGCCAGGAACGGGCCATCGCGTACACGACGGTGATGAGCACGATGGATAACCTGCACAGGAAGGGATGGCTGGACCGGGCCAAGGATGGCAAGGCGTATCGCTACACCGCGACAGCCAGCCGCGAGGAATACAGCGCGCGCCTGATGCGGGAGGCACTGGCCGACGGCGGGGACGCCGAGGTGGTGCTGAGCCATTTCGTCGCCCAGATGGGCGGCGAGGAGTCTGAGGCGCTGCGCGCGGTGGTGCGCCGGCTGGCTGGCCGGGGACCCCAGTGAGGGCCGCCCTGCTGATGTTCCTTTATGCGCTGGCAGTGGCATGGTACGTGCCGGTGCCACTAGCGCGGCTGACCGCACGCGGCATCAGCGCGCGGCTGGGGCTGGCCGCATGGCTGACCGCGATGGCGAGCGTCCTGGTCTCGGCGATGGTGGCGCTGCAGTTCCTGGTCAGGGCGGCCATCACGGGCTGGTCTCGCTTTGCGGAGGTCGTATGCCGCTCGGTCGCCGGAGGAGCGTGCACGCCGACGGTATACCGGAGCGCGATCTTCGAGCTTTCCCTGGGCATGGCCGCGACGGTCGCCGCGCTGGCGGTGACCGTGCTGGCCTGGCGATACGGGCGCGGCCTGCAGCGGGCGCAGCGGCGGACCCGGGCGCATGCCGAGGTCGCGCGCGTAACCGGCCGTGAACTGCCGGGTGCCGGCTCGGCGGTGGTGCTCGATGCCCCGCAGCCGGTCGCGTACTGCGTGCCCGGCCGTCCCGCCACTATCGTGCTCACCAGCGGAGCCCTCGCTGTTCTCGATCCCGCGCAGCTCACGGCCGTGCTCGCCCACGAGCGGGCCCACCTGGCAGGCCGTCACCACCTGCTGGTAGCTCTTACCCGGGGACTGGCGGTCAGCTTTCCCGCCGTCCCGCTGTTCATGCGGGGATCGGCCGAAGTGGCACGGCTGGCCGAAATGTGCGCTGACGATGCCGCGGCACGTCATAGCGGCCGGCGCACGCTCATCGCGGCTCTGCTCGCGATGGGAACCGGCACGGCGGTGCCGGCCACGGCCCTCGCAGCCACTGCCGGCGCGACCGCTGCCCGCGTGCAACGGCTGCTGGAACCTCCGCGCCGCGCCTGCCACGCCCGCTACGTTCTCGCACTGATCACTGTGACACTTCTGCTGGCCCTGGCATCCGGTCTCATCGCCACATTCGCCGGCCTCCTCGCAGCCCACAGCCTCCTTGCTCAGCTCGGGTGATCAGGCCCAGGGCAGTGCCGGCGGGACGTCCGCCATCGACCGCATGGCCAGCACCTCCAAGGTGCCGGCATGAACGCCCATCCCGCGGGTGAACGGCCCGCGTTCGCGGGTGCGTTCCAGACATCATTTGCGCACGTCCTGTGACTCCATGACAAGCTAGTGAACATTTTTCGCACGTGACCCCACGGATGCCGGCGACCTCTACGTCGCCAACACCTACGACAACCAGATTGGTAAGATCTCCGCACCGTCGACGTGGACCCCGGAGAACTTCCTCGGCTCCAGCGGCACCGGCAACCTCGGCTGGTCCAACGTCCAGAACGCCTCCAGCGCGGGTGACTCCACCGTCACTCCCGCGACCGCCGACGGCCAGAGTGCGATCAACTGGACGTGGAGCAACGCCGAGCCGGACGCGTGGATTCTTGCCATGCAGGAGAACCGGAGCTTCGACCACTACTTCGGCACCCTCTATGGGGTGCGGGGCTTCGGCGACCGCACGGTCGAGGCCCTGCCCAACGGGCGGCCCCGCTGGTACCAGACCGACGCGCCATCAATCGAGAGCATGCGACGGCCACCTCAGCCGAGGGCATCGAGCAGTTCACGCTCGCGCTCGGGGCTCAGGCCGGCACGCCGGGTGCGGTTCAGGCCCACCTCCAGCTCCCAGGCCAGGGTGCCGACGAGCAGTTCCGGGCGGGGCCGGTGCCGCAGCCCGGCGGCCGCCGCCGCGGCGCCGCTGCGGGCCGAAAATCCGGCATAGTCCGGGGAAGCGGTCCACATCGGGAGCGAGCCTGGCCCCATGTACTCCTCGACGCCCTGCTTCAGCAGCCAGGCCGGGTCGGCCGGGACCACCGGCCCGGTGTGCCCGCCGGCCTGGCGCGCCTGCTCCAGCCACTCCCCG
>DASQVO010000043.1:0-4236 GCA_035640715.1 Streptosporangiaceae bacterium | reverse complement strand
AAGACAAGGTCGAGGTAGATGCCGTCCTGGAAACCCCGGACGGCCGCGTGGTCGCCATCGAGGTGAAAGCCGGCGCCACCGTCCGCACCGGGGACCTGGCCGGTCTGCGCCACCTCGCCCAGCGACTGGGCCCACGGCTGGCGGCCGGGTACGTGCTTTACACCGGACAGCAAACCGCCGTTAGCTGGCCCCGGCGAACACCGCCAGGGCGGTCTGGTAGCTGTCGAATGCCCGGGCGGCGCCCGCGTAGGCGGCCAGATGGATGAAGAGTTCGACGATCTCCTCCTTGGTCACGCCGGAGTTCAGCGCTATCCGCAGCTGCCCGCGGAGCGGCTCATGGGTGCCGAGCGTGGCGGCGATGGCGACCGAGATGAGCGCGCGGCTACGGTCATCCAGCCCGCTGCGGGACCACGAGTCGCCGAAGGTGTGGATGGTGGCGAGACGCCGGAAGTCCTCTCCCACGGGCGGCTCGCCATCACCCAGCGGGAGGACGAGCGGCTGGCCGAGCAGCCGCTGAGCGTTGTCCAGCGCCTGCTGGTAATCATCCTGGCCGGTCATGGGTGCTGGCATTGCGGTGCTCCTTCATCGGTTCAGCTGCCCGCCGCGGCGAGCGGATCGCGGTGCGCGGCCGTGGCATCGTCGCGGTCGGTGGAGATAGTGAGGTAGTGCCAGGCGGCGTCGGCCTCAGCCCGCGCCCGGGCGGCTGCCATCGTGTAGGCATAGGCCTCACTGCCCAGGATCAGCCAGCGGCGGGTCTGCCATCCCGGCGACCGTGAGGACGACCTCGGCCACCTTGGCCGGGTCGCCGAGCGCGGCGGCACCCCCGTGCCGTGGTCGGCGAGGATCGCGTGGATCCGGTTGCGCAGCAGCGTCCGCAGCCGCACCAGCTGGATCCGGTGCCGCACCATCGCCCGCAGCTGCCGTACTTCCGGCGGGGCGATCCACGCCTCCGGCAGCAGATCAGCGCGCAGCAGCTGCGCCAGGATCGCCGCGTCCACCTTGTCGTTCTTCAGCCGCGCCGAGGCGATCGCCTTGCACTGCAGCGGGTGCACCAGATGCGGATCAAAGCCGTAGTCCTCCAGCAGCCCGCCAGCCATCCCCAGCCGAACGCGGCCCCGGACGCCGCCGGGGTGCCCGGCGGCAGGCCGCCGATCACGCCCAGGATCGGCTCCACGCCGTTGGGCACGTTATTTCTGTCATGTCCTTTGTGTCACGTCGGTCGCGTCCCCCAGGCGGCCTGGCAAAATTTTTCCGTAATTACTTTCCCATAGGGGAGATAATGCCGTGCATGGAAGCAACCCACGGGTCGGGCATGGGCGGACAGGGTGCACGCCCCGTTGTGGTTCTCGCCGACGACGACGACGCGATCACGTCCAATCTGGCTCCGTTCCTCGAACGGGCCGGGCTTACCGTGCATGTCGCCCCGGACGGCGAGGCGGCACTGGAATTGGTGAAGCGGCTCGACCCGGACGGCTGCATACTCGACGTCTTGATGCCCCGGCTCGACGGGCGGGAGGTACTGCGCCGCTTGCGTGCCGACGGCCGCTGGCTGCCGGTGGTGCTGCTGACGCAGGTGGGTGAATCCACCGAGCGCGCTATCGCCCTGGATGAGGGGGCGGACGACTATCTCAACAAGCCGTTTGACCCGCATGAGCTACTGGCGCGGCTGCGCGCGGTGCTGCGCCGCGCCCGGCCCGGGCGCAGGCCGCTGTCCGCGTCGCCCGCGCTACGAGCCGGCGACCTGCGGCTGGACCGGATCGCGCGCCGGGCCTGGTTCAGGGACGCGGAACTCGTGCTCACGCCGAAGGCGATGCTGCTGCTGGACTACCTGCTCACGCACCCGGACGAGTTGATGACGCGGGACCGGCTGCTGGAGGTGCTGTGGGGGTTTGACTTCCCGGTCGGGACGCGCGCTGTGGACAACCGGATCGCTGAACTGCGGCGCGTACTCGACGACGATCCCGTCCGCCCGCAGTGGATAGCGACCGTACCCGGCCAGGGATACCGGTTCGTCGCGAGCGTGGACGAGGTGCGATGACAAGGCTGGTGCCCGGTCTCCAGCCCTGGCTGCTCCTGCTCGTCCCTGTGCTGGCCGGGGCGGCGCTCGGCGCCGCCCTGCAGGTCACCGAACCCGAGACCAGGCTGTACGCGACCGCGTCGCCCGCCCTGCTGGCAGGCATGGCCGGACTGCTCGCCACCATCGTCCTGGCCGGTCTTGCCCTGGCCCGGCGGCGGGCCGCCGCGGCGGCCGCGGCCGCCGACGCGGCGGTGCGCGACGCGGTGGCCAAGGCCACGCAGGAGCGGCTGCGTTTCCTGATGCGGCTCGATCACGAACTGAAGAACCCGCTGACCGCCATCCGCGCGGGACTGGCGAACATCGAGCACGCCGACGCCGCGGCCACGGCGGATGCTTCCGCGGGCGCCGCCGTGGCGAGCGTGTCGGCGCAGGCGAACCGGATCACCCAGCTTCTCGGCGACCTGCGCAAGCTGGCGGACCTGGAGACCCGGGAAATCGAGGCCGCGCCGGTCGACCTGCCCGGCCTGCTGCGTGAGGTGAGCGAGGCCACCGCCGCGATCCCCGCGGCGGGCGAGCGGATCATCCGGGTGAACGTGCCGCGGGCGCCGTGGCCGCTCCCGCTCATCGAAGGCGACCGGGACCTGCTGTTCATCGCGCTGCAGAACCTGGTCGCCAACGCGGTCAAGTTCTCCGCGCCCGGCGACACGGTGGAGGTGCGCGCCAGCGAGGACGGCAGCTGGGTGCTGCTGGAGGTGGCCGACACAGGGACCGGGATTCCGGAGGACGAGATCGGGGAGGTCTGGCATGAGCTCGCCCGGGGCCGCGCCGCGCGCAGCATCCCCGGCACCGGCATCGGTCTCGCCCTGGTCCGCGTCATCGCCACCCGCCACGGCGGGCACGTCGCCATCCGCAGCCGGGTCGGCCAGGGCACGGTGGTCGGCATCCGCCTCCCGGTCCAGGCCCGTACCGAAACCGCACCCGCTGTCGCAGAACCGCGACAGCGCAGCGATCCTCGCGGCAAGGTGCCCGCCTAATTTTGAATTGGCAGCGATCGACAAACTGGGCGAAAGGCCTCCATTGAACAAATACCTACGCACGGCCATGGCCGTGACTACCTGCGCGGCCGGCCTTTCCCTGGCCGCGTGCTCCGCCGGAATAACCACCGCGAGCCCGAAGACGTCCTCGTCACCGACCGTGAGCCGCACCGGGTCCTCGCCGACCACGTCCCCTTCGCATACCGCGGCACCTTCGCCCACGGCGCCACCCTCGACCAGCCCGGCCGCTTCGGTTCACGTGGACGCGCCGATTGGGAGCTTCCCGATTCCGCGGGGAGCGCAGGTGCTGTACAACCTGTCCTGCCCCAAGCAGGTCAGCTTCGCAATCGGCCCCGTCACTCCCGCCCAGTCGTCAGCCTTCTACGCCACCGCGCTTCCCCGTGCCGGTTACAGGATCGACGGCAACATCGCATCCTCCCAGCAGGGCCTGACGGAGGTCGAATTCAGCGGTCACGGCTATACGGGGGGGATCATCGCCATGGCCAATCCCGGCGCCGCGGCTTCCGCGGATCCTTCCACGGGCAGCGTGACCCTGCCCAGTTCCATGTCCAAGAACGTCGCGGAGATCAGCATGTCCGCGAACGGCACGTCCAGCTCGTACGTGTGTCCGAACTTATCGTCCGCACACGGAACTTATCGTCCTTACCATGGAGAACTCCAATGAGTGATTCATTCCCGAGTCAGGCCCCGGCCACGGAATCAGCGGCTACCACATACCGGGTCCGGCTAACCAAAGTAAGCAGCTTCGTTGTCGTTACCCAACGGCGCACGGCTAGTTACAGCGGCACCTTGGACCAGCTGGAAGGCATCGCTCGCGGCGCACGCACGCAAAACCTCCTGCTGGGGTGGTGGGGCATCCCGTTCGGGCTGATCTGGACGCCGATGGCGCTCGCCCGAAACGCGAAGGCAATGCGCCAGCTCCGCGACCTCGCCGCGAAAAGCTAGCGCGCTTCGCGGAGGTACCGGAACGACGCCCTGATCGCGAGGGCACTGCCATCGATCAGGCGGTGCCCTCGGCCTATTCCTGGGCGTCGATGACCGCGCCGGCCGCGGCCAGCGAGAGCACGTAGAGCGTCGCGTACATGCAGGCCACGCTGATGGTGAGGGTGAGCACGGTAGAGGCGTTGTAGAGAATCGACTGGCGGGCGCGGGCGGGGTCGGCCG
>DASQVO010000042.1:0-15306 GCA_035640715.1 Streptosporangiaceae bacterium | reverse complement strand
GAACCCGTTGCGGGATCCACGTGACCGGCGCATTCCCCGGGTCGCCGGGCCATGCGTGCTGGTCATCTTCGGCGTCACCGGCGACCTGGCGCGCAAGAAGCTGTTGCCAGCCATCTATGACCTGGCCAACCGCGGCCTGCTGCCGCCGGGCTTCTCCCTGGTGGGCTTCGCCCGGCGCAACTGGGAGGACGAGGATTTCGCCCAGCTCACCTACGAGGCCGTGAAGGAACACGCGCGCACCCCGTTCCGGGACTCGGTGTGGCAGCAGGTCAGCGAGGGTATCCGGTTCGTGCCGGGCGAGTTCGGTGACGATGACGCCTTCGACCAGCTCGCCGAGACCGTGAAGAGCCTTGATGCGGAACGCAGCACCGGCGGGAACTACGCGTTCTACCTGTCGGTCCCGCCGAAGGCGTTCCCGGTCGTCGTACAGCAGCTCAAGCGGTCCGGGCTGTCGGACCCCGGCACGTACCGCCCGCCGGGGGGCCAGCAGGCCGCCTGGCAGGTCCGCCAGCCCTGGCGCCGGGTGGTGATCGAGAAGCCGTTCGGCCACAACCTGGAAAGCGCCCGGGAGCTGAACGCGGTCCTCAATGCGGTCTTCCCGCCCGAGTCGGTGTTCCGCATCGACCACTACCTGGGCAAAGAGACGGTCCAGAACATCCTGGCGCTCCGCTTCGCCAACACGCTGTACGAACCGATCTGGAACCGCGGCTACGTCGACCACGTGCAGATCACGATGGCCGAGGACATCGGTATCGGCGGCCGGGCCGGCTACTACGACGGTATCGGGGCGGCCCGCGATGTGATCCAGAATCACCTGCTGCAGTTGCTGGCCCTGACGGCGATGGAGGAGCCGGTCGCCTTTGACGCCGACTCGCTGCGCGCGGAGAAGGAGAAGGTGCTGTCGGCTGTCCGGCTGCCGGCCGACCTGGCGACGGGCACGGCACGCGGCCAGTATTCCGCGGGCTGGCAGGGCGGCCAGGAGGTGCCCGGGTACCTGGAGGAGGAAGGCATTCCCCCAGACTCGCGGACCGAGACCTATGCCGCGATACGGCTGGGCGTGGGCACGAGGCGCTGGGCCGGTGTGCCGTTTTACCTGCGCGCGGGCAAGCGGCTGCCGCGCCGGATGACGGAGATCGCGATGATGTTCCAGCGCGCGCCGCACCTGCCGTTCTCGGCGACCGACACCAAGGAGCTGGGGCAGAACGCGCTGGTGATCCGGGTGCAGCCGGACGAGGGCGTCACGGTGCGGTTCGGCTCCAAGGTCCCCGGATCCGCCATGGAGGTCCGGGATGTGAACATGGACTTCGCCTACGGCGAGTCCTTTACCGAGGCGAGCCCAGAGGCCTACGAGAGGCTCCTGCTCGACGTGCTCATCGGCGACCCGCCGCTCTTCCCCCGCCAGGAGGAAGTCGAGCTGTCATGGCGGATCCTCGACCCGATCGAGGAGTTCTGGGCGGAGTACACCAAGCCTGAGCCGTACGCGGCAGGCACATCCGGGCCACCCTCCGCGGACGCGCTGATGGCCCGCGACGGCCGTGCCTGGCGCCGGCTCTGACCGCCAGGCACGCCGGCCGGAGCCCACAGGAGAAGAACGACGATGACGATCGACCTGACAGACACCAGTACCGGCGCGATCTATGAGGCCCTCACCGAGGCGCGGCGCCGTCTTGGCGGCCCCGCGATGGGAATGGTGCTCACGCTGGTCGTTGAGACCAACGAGGCGGCACAGTACGACGCCATGCGCGCGGCTAACCAGGCCGGGCGCGAGCATCCGTCCCGGGTGATCGGGGTGATCACCCGCCGCCCGAAGGCCGAATCGCGGCTCGACGCCGAGATAAGGGTCGGCGAGACAGGACCGGGCGAGACGATCCTGCTGCGGATGTACGGCCCGCTGGGACAGCACGCGGATTCCGTCGTCGCCCCGCTGCTCGTGCCCGACGTTCCTGTCGTGACCTGGTGGCCCGGGCAGGCGCCCAACGTGCCGTCGGAGAGCCCGCTCGGCGCGCTGGCGCAGCGCCGGGTCACCGACTCGGCCGCCGACCAGGCGCCACAGGGCGTGCTGGCCGCCCTCGCCGATGCCTACAAGCCCGGCGATACCGACATGAGCTGGACCCGCGTCACCCCGTGGCGGACACTGCTCGCAGCCACGTTCGACGTGCCGTACCCGCCGCTCATCCGCGGCGCGGTGCTCGCCGAGCAGGGCAACCCGAGCGGCGACGTGCTCGCCGCCTGGCTCTCCGTCAAGCTGGGCATACCGGTGCGCCGCGGCGTCTCCGGCGGTCCCGGCATCACGGACGTCAGCTTCGATACCGAGGCCGGGCAGATCGGCATATCCCGGCCTGATGGCCGGACCGCCACGCTGTCGAGGACCGGTGAGCCGGACCGGCGCGTTGCGCTGCACCGGCGCGACCTGGCGGAACTGCTCGCCGAGGAACTCCGGCGCCTGGATCCGGACGACGTGTACGCGGAGTCTCTCTGGTGGCTGTTCAGCGAGGCCCGCTTCGACGACGACGTGAGCACCGGCTCCTTCACCCTGGCCGATCCCGCCACGGCGGACCGCCCCGGGACCGCGGGCAACGGCGGCACGGACGAGGGCCAGCGGGACAGCGGCGGCCCTGCTGACGGTGAGCCCGCCGGGAGCGGGTCCTCACCGGAACCGGACCAGCCCGCCGGCGAGGATGCCCTGGACCCCGGCCAGGGGCAGACGGGCGTGGAGACCGAAGAGGAAATCGCGGGCCAATGAGCGCTCCGGAAGTCATTGTCCACCGGGACGCGGCGCTGCTGGCCACGGCGGTCGCCGCCCGGCTGGTGACGCGCCTCGTGGATGCCGTGGCGGCGCGGGCCACCGCGTCGCTTGTGCTGACCGGCGGGGGCATCGGCACCGCCGTGCTCGCCGAGCTCGCCGCCGCGCCGGCCAGGGACGCCGTGGACTGGCGCCATGTCGACATCTGGTGGGGAGATGAGCGGTTCCTGCCGGCCGGGCATGAGGAGCGGAATGAGACGGGCGCCCGCGCGGCCCTGCTCGACCACGTGGACGCCGACCCGGCACGGGTGCACCCCATGCCCGGCCCCGACGGGCCGGACGGCGACGACCCGGAGGCGGCTGCCGCCCGCTACGCGGCATCGCTGCGCGCGGCGACCAGGCCGGAAGACCACGGCCCGGTGCCCTCGTTCGACATCCTGCTCCTCGGCATCGGCCCGGAGGGGCATATCGCCTCACTCTTCCCAGGGATGCCCGCGCTCTACGACGAGAGGCCGGTCGTCGCAGTGCGCGGCGCGCCGAAACCGCCGCCGACGCGGCTTTCGCTGACGTTGCCCGCGATCAACTCCGCGTGGGAGATATGGATCCTGGCGGCCGGGACGGAGAAGGCCGGAGCGGTTGCGCTCGCCCTTTCCGACGCCGGGCCCATGCAGGTTCCGGCCGCCGCCGCGCGTGGCCGGCAGCGGACGCTTTTCCTGCTCGACAGGGAGGCGGCCGCGCAGGTGCCGCCGGAGATCGGCCGCCCGGCGGCTCATTAAGGCCCTGGAGCCGGGCTGTGCTCAAGCCCGGGGCCGGGCCGTGCGCGCGCCCCGGGGCTCCCTGGTGAGAGCCAGCCCGGCGGCGAGGCAGGTGACCGGCACGGCCACGATGACGTACCGGTAGCTGAACCCGGCGGTCATCGCCGGCGCCACGATCAGCAGCGCCCCAACGGCCCACGGAAGCAGCGCCAGGCCGCCCCATCGCCGCCACCGGGCGATGAGCCCCGCGGCGGCGATGAGCAGGATGAGGCCGAGCATCGTGCCCCGCAGGTAGAAGTACTTCTGGTAGCCCTGGATGAGGTCGGCCCAGGGCTGGACGACCTTCGGCTGGCCCTCGCCCGGCCCGCCGTAGCGGAGCAGCGCCGCCTTGTCCTGCGGATAGTAGTTCGCCCACCACGGAACCGGATCAACCGTCTCCCTGAACTGGAACGAGGGGCCCGAGCCGGTCACATCCGACTGCGTACGCGTCCAGGTAAATGTGTGCAGCGTGTCATGCGCCACCACCCTGAGATAGGCCAGCGGCTGGGACAGGATGGCGTCTTTCGCAAATTTCCCCGCGATGCTGTCCGCGTACTTGGAGAAATTGTTCCCGTGGCTCACCTTGTACAGCGGCGTGGTGGTCGACCATAGGTATTCCTGCGAATTCGGCCGAACAGCGGGTGCCCTGGGGTCACATAGGACCTTGAGGCTCTGCGGGAGACTCATCTGCGAGCATTCGGCGAAGCTGCTGACCCTGCTGTACAGGAAGGTGCCGCTGGAGCCGTCGAGGGCGTACTGCCCGTAGAAGCGGTGGAACCAGACCATGTAGCCCGCAATCGGCAGGACCCCGGCGGCCACCATCGCCGCGACGCGTTTGAAGCCCACCCGGCGGAGCAGCATGCCGACCGCGATGACGGCGAGCATCGGCTCGCCCACCGACCTGACGATCGCCGCGTAACCGATGACCAGGCCGACGGCCGCGCACAGCAGCACCGGCGGCCGGTCGAACCAGCAGAGCGCGGCGACCGCCACGGTGATCAGGAAGCTGAACAGGACATCCGACATCACCATGTGCTCAAGCTGCATCTCGAACACGTCGAAGAGCACCGGAACGGCGGGCAGCGTCGCGCCCCACCACGGGAGCCCGCGCCGGCGTAGCAGCGCGTAGATGGCGGTGCCCATGGCCAGGCCCATCGCAGCCTGCAGGGCGGCGACCAGGGTGAGACTGCGGAACGGCAGCAAGACGAAGAGCAATAGCGGATAGCCGTCGGAGCGGACGATGTCCGGAGTCTTGCTGACCGCGTCCTCGAGGTAGTTGTAGGAGTCGTTGAACCACATGATCGGCGGGTAGCCGAGCATGACCACGCACCGCAGCGCCGCCGCAACCGCGACGACGACGCTGAACTGCCAGTTCGCGGTGACCAGCTTCCTGATGCGCCCGGCCATGGCCGCCGGCATATCGTTTGCCGTCGCCGTGGCGCTTGCTATCGCTGCGCCGTCCGCCAGCCCACCCGGCGTTCCGCCCGCAACTTCGCGCTGCGCAAACTGCCTGTCGCTGTCCGCAGTTACGTCAGCCAACAACTCTCCCGGTGTTGCCGCGAGGTAGCGGCGACGACGTCGCCGCTACGCTCACGGGCATATGCCTGCCAGCCCGGCAGGCCCCGGGCGATGACCGATGTGCAACCGAAACTACCGGATTGGCCCCGGCAGGTGGCCGAAATCAGGCCTGATTCCCAGTGGTTACTCAGGAACCTTTATGGGAGCCGGCTGGGCCAGCGGCTGTTCCGCGGGCCGGCCGGCCTTAGATCACGTCGTTGGCCCGGTGGGAGGGTCGGCCTGCTGCCGGCGATCCGGGGGCCTGCGCCGCCCGCCGGCTGCGCGCAGCGCGAAGAGGGCCAGCAGGATCAGCGGGATGATCGCGGCCGACGTGTGCGCCGCAGCGGCTATGGCCAGCCAGACCAAGGCCATCGGCAGCACCGGGACGAACGGGCGCCTGGACTCATATTGCACCCCGGCGTCGACCGCCGGCTCCGGTGCCTCCTGGGCCGCAGCGCTGAGGTCGGCGCCAAGCTTGGGTCCTACGGGAAGATCGGAGGTCAGCTCGCGCAGATCACCCCACGTCTTGGCCGAGTACGCCGCAGTGGTCCGCTGGTCGAACTCGTCAAGGTCCAGCCGGCCGACCGCATACGCCTCCCGGAGGACCTCCACGGCATTTTCCCGGTCGTGGTCGGAAGCGCGAATCCCGCCGTCTGTCGTCATATCCGGGCCTTCCCGTGACGTTAGCCCTGATAGACATGGAGCATACCCCGCTGCGGGGGCGCGCAAGTGGGCACCTGGGCCGCGCCCGGCGGCCGTGTTGATCCGCGCCCGCCTGCACAGCCCCTGCGGCCGCTGCACTTACTGGTTTACATGTGGCTCTATGGCTAAGATCGCGGCATGCCACCCGTTACGCGGCTCCGGGCCTCTGAAGACCATCTCGTTATTTGCGGCGACGACAGGCTCGCCTTCCGTGTCGCCGAAGAGCTCACCTACCGGTACCACGAGCGCGTGACGGTCATCCTGCCATCGCGGCGGCACAATCACGGCCCGCACATCGGCAAACTGCCCGGCGTCCGGGTGATCGAGCGAGACGAACTGACCAGCGAGTCATTTGCCGACGCCCAGATCGCATCCGCCCGGGCTTTGGCCCTGCTGCGAGAAGACGACGTCAGCAATTTTCATGCGGCACTGCGCGCACGAGAGCTCAATCCCGATCTCCGGCTGGTCTTCGCCATTTTCAGCCCGGGCCTGGGGGAGCGGGTCCGCGCGTATTTTCCCGACTGCGCCGTCCTGATGGGCACCTCAATGGCGGCGCCCTCGTTCGTGGCCGCCGCTTTAGGAGAGCCGGCCCCGAGCCACGTCCGGGTGTCCGGGCGAACCCTGTACGTGGCCAGGCGCGAGGACGCGGACCCGGGCCGGGTGCTCTGCGGGCTCGCCGCCGACAGCGGGTCCGGCGCACCGCGACTGCTGCCGCCGGACCAGCAAAGCGCCGATCTGGTCCTGGCCATCGCCGATGGAACGCCGCGTAATCCGCTCGCCCGCCGCCAGAATCCGCTGCGGGCCGCAGGACGCACGCTCCGCCGTCTCGTCTGGCATAAGTTCGGCTTCGCCTTCATGAGCCTGTTCGCCGTGCTGGCCAGCGGCTTCGCGCTGCTGGTAAGCGGCGCCGGCTATTCCTGGCCGAACGCGCTCTACCTGACGGTGCTGGACGCGGCCGGCGCGGCGGTCACCAATCCGGCGCTCGGCGGTCCGGAGAAGATCGCACAATTCGCTCTGACGTTCGACGGGATGGTGTTCGTGCCATTCGTGACCGCCCTCATCGTCGGCGCCCGGCTAACCGGTTCGATCCGGGACAATCGGCGCCCGGTCAGCGGGCACGTGATCGTCGTGGGGCTCGGGAGGGTCGGCTCCAGGGCCGTCGGCCAGCTTCACGACCTGGGTTTCGACGTCGTGGGCATCGACCGTGATCCACAGGCCGCCGGGGTGGCGATGGCCCGCCGGCTGGGGGTGCGTGTCATTATCGGCGAGGCCCAGCTCGAGGAGACGCTGCGCGCCGCCAATCTGGAGACCAGCATCGCCCTGGTCTCGGTGACCAGCAGCGACGAGGTCAACCTTGAGGCGGCGCTGCACGCGCGTGCGCTCCGCGAGGACCTGCGCATCGTGCTGCGGCTCTACGACGACGACCTGGCCGAGCGGGTGCAGAGGATGATCGGGAACACCGTCTCCCGGAGCGTTTCATATCTGGCCGCACCGGCATTCGCCGTGGCCATGCTCGAGCACCAGGTGCTGCGCACTATCCCGGTCGGGAGGCATGTGCTGCTGATCGCGGACGTGCGGGTCGAGGCCGACGCCGAGCTGGCCGGGCAGCCCATCGAGCACGCGGAGCGTCCCGGCGAGGCCCGCGTGCTCGCCGTCCGGCGCAAGGGAACCGGCGAGTTCGACTGGTCGCCGCACCGCGGTTACCTGCTCGCACCGCAGGACCGGCTGCTGGTCCTCGCCACCAGGGCCGGCCTCGGTGACACTCTGGTCAGGAACGCCCCGGCCGTCCCCCTTGACCCGGAGAGCCGCTTAACCCGGATAGCCGCCTACCCGGTGCTCATATGCGGACGATTCGGGCATTGTCCGTGCGGCTCCTGACCTGGCCGGCCGCGCGGCTGGCCCGGCTGGCGCGGCGATCCAGCACGCGGCGGGAAAATCCGCGGCAGGGTCTCGCGATCTGGCGCTCGCGGAGTTACGCTCAGCGCGGATCTTCCATTTGGTTCTGTTGTTCCAGATGTGAACGGGACAAGGACGCGGCATGAATTGCTTCGCGCTGGTCTTCCCCGCCAGTACGGGCACGCGTGCCAGGGCGGCGCCGCTGCACGGGAAAGACCTTCCCGGCCGACGGCACCGCGAATTCTTATTCAACGGTCGCCCGTAGCCACGGCAGGGCGCCGTTGGCAGGGCGTGCAGTCCTTCACGAGGAGGCATCATCCGTGAGCGTCAACGACGATCGCATCACCGCGGCGGGGGAACGCCCGCCGGCGGCAGAGGCCGCAACCGTGGCATCTGCTCCGGCCATCGCGGACCCCGCGCCGCTCGGCCTGGCCGCCTTTGCTCTTACCACATTCCTGCTGTCAGCCGCCAACGCCGGCTGGATGACCAAGGCTACCGGCAACGCCTGGCTGGGGTATGCGTTCGCCTACGGCGGCTTCTGCCAGCTACTCGCCGGGATGTGGGAGTTCCGCAACAAGAACGTGTTCGGCGCCACCGCGTTCTCGACCTACGGCGGCTTCTGGATCGGCCTGGGACTGTGGGCCCTCCTGGTCGCCCCGAAGGCAACGTCACCGGCGGCAGCCAGCCATGACATCGCGTGGATCCTGCTGGCGTTCGCCATCTTCAACACCTACATGCTGCTGTGGAGCACCCAGCTGAACATGGCGGTCTTCGGCGTGTTCCTCACCCTGGAGGCCACCGAGGTCATCCTGTTCATCGGCGGCTTCATGGGCAGTTCCGGAATCACCAAGGTCGGCGGCTACGTGGGCGTGCTCACGGCGCTCGTCGCGTGGTACACCTCGGCCGCCGGCGTGACCAACGGGATCGGCGGCCGGCTCAAGCTGCCGGTTGGCAGGGCCCTGATCGCCTGACGCCAGCACCACCCTGAACCGGCGCACGCCGCATTCCGCAGCCGGTCCCGGAGACCCGTTCAACGCCAGGGCCTCCGGGACCGGCCGCGTTTCCGGCAGCGTCGCGCGGGGCCGGCCGGTCTCCGGCCGGCCCGCCTGCGCCCCCGGTTCCCTGCGTCCGTCCTCAACTGTCCCGATAACGTAGGCGGGATGGCCGGAAACCCCGGGAGGACGAAGGAGGGAATCAAAGGGTGGACCAGGGTGACGTCCGCAGGCGTGAGCAGCTGGGTATTCAGATGGCACGAGTCAAGGAGAAGACGCGGCCGTGGAAAGAGATCATCGCGCTGGTGCTCGCGATCGCGGCGAACGGCGTTTCCCATAACGCGGCGAGCATCTTCCGGTCGTACTCGGGCTACCCCATCGTCGGCTTCCACTATCCCCGCGTCTTTGCCTACGGGTCCGCGATCGTCTTCTGCGTGCTCGCCACATCCGCGGTGGTGGGCATCTCCGGCAAGATCCGGACGGTGTTCGAGCTGAGGCTCGGATCGGCTCATGCCGCGGTGATCCGTTACGCGGTCCTGCTCGTCGGCCTCATCATCACCCTGGCCATGACGCTTAAGCTCTTCGGCGTGTCGGTCGGGCAGCTTCTCGTCGGCGGTGCCTTCACCAGCGTGCTGATCGGCATCGCGGCGCAGCAGTCCATGTCGAACATCTTCGCCGGAATGGTCCTGCTGCTGTCCAGGCCCTTCAAGGTCGGTGACGCCATCCGGCTGCAGGCGGGAGCGCTGGCCGGTTCGCTCGACGGCATCGTGACCGAGATCGGCATCACCTACATCCGCCTTGACACCGGCGAGAGCGTGATGTCCCTGCCGAACTCCCTGGTCCTCGCCGCCGCGGTCGGCCCGATCCCCCGCAAGCCCAAGGAGCCGGAGCCCCCGGCCGTGGCCGAACCGGAAAACCCGGCGACCCATGCCTCCGAGAACGGGTACCAGGGTCTGCTGAGGCCCGGCGCGCCCGGCCCAGCGCGTCGTCGTTAGGCGCGGCCCCATGGACTCTGCAACGCTTCGTGATCAGCAAGATCAATGATCGTCATCACGGCCGCGTGCCCACGGCCGTGATGGTTAGCTGTCAGCCTGAGCAGGCAGTGGGACAAAAGCGGGGACAGGCCGGAGATGCCGGATGAGCGAGCCATGGCAGTGACAGGCACCCGGATCCTGGGCGGCCGGTACTCACTGCGGGAGGTCCTGGGCACCGGCGGCATGGCCGCAGTGTGGCGGGCCCGCGATGAGGTGCTGGGCCGCGAAGTGGCGGTCAAGGTGCTCAGCCCTCAGTACGCGGCTGATCCCGCCGTGCTGCCCGCCCCGACCGGCAACGTCCCGGGAACGCCACGCCGGAAGTGGCGGCCGCGGCCGTCGGAGACCGTACTTGCCCTGGCGCTCGCCGCGGCGCTGGCCACCCTGACCGCGGTGCTGCTGGCCGGCACGCCGGGCAGTGCCCGGACCGCGACGTCAGCCACCCGCCCCGCCGCCACCCACCCGGCCACCCGCACCCCCGCCCGCACACCCGCCACCAGCCACGCCCCCGCCCGCAGGGTGCGCGTCAGTTTTGTAGGGGACGAAGATCATCTTCGCTGAGCGGCTGGTCATACGGCTGGTGTCTGGTTGTGACGGTTGCGTCAGATGGCTCACTGCTGGCTGCTGGCCTCGCGCAGCGCAAGAGTGCGATTCCCCCGGGCCACCCGACTAGGGTTACTCAGTAGACGCAGGGGATGCCGTACTTGGCCTTCGCCTCCGCTGCCCACTGCTTCTCCTGCGGCGTCAGGGCGGGAGCAACGCCTGAGGTGCTGCTCGCTGAGCGGCTACTCGCGGCGCCACTGCTGGTCGAGCCACCGCTGGCTGAGCCGCTGGCGGAGGACTGCGACGTGGCCGGGCTTGGTGTGAGGGCGGGGCCGACGAGGGACGCGGGCACCGACTGGGTCTCTACGCCCAGGGTGACCAGCACGCGGTCGGCCGTCAGGGAACTGCTGGCAGTCACGGCGATGCCGGGACCGAAGTACTTCGCGATGGCCGCCGCGTTGACCGCCGCGTCGGCCCCGTAGCTGACCGTGGTCAGCGACTGGGCGGGGGTGCCGGCCGGCGGGTTCCCGGCGGTGCCGGCTGTGTACCCCTTGGCCGCGAGGGCCGTCAGCACGTTATGCGCCGTGCCGGCCGGGGCACCGTTGTTGATCACGTCCACGGTGACCTTGGCCGCGGGCAGCGCCGTCGGGGCCGGCTTAGCGGGCGCCTTCGCCGCGGACGAGGTGCCGCTCTTGGCGGAGGTGCTGCCCTTGGCGGAACCGGTCGGCTTGGTGATGCCGGCCTCCGGCGGGGCCGAGAATGCCTGCTGCACGATCCGCTGGATCGCGGGGATGTCGACCGTGGACACTGCTCCGACGCCGTGGGGGGGCGGTCTCCGACCCTGTAGTGGGGAGCGTAGTGAGAGTGACATGCGACGGGGTCAGGCCGCTGATCTCGCCGGCGAACTGGACCAGGTTCCAGTTCTGGGGCAACTGCACGTACTCCTTGGCGCTGCTCAGCAGCGAGCTCAGCTTGCTGACGTCGGACAGGACGCCGCCGGTCTTCAGGTCGTTCAGCACGTAGTCGATCACGGCCTGCTGGCGGTAGGTGCGGCCGGCGTCGCCGCCCGGGACGGTATGCCGGTTGCGGACGAAGGCCAGGGCCTGCTCCGGCGACAGGTGCTGGATGCCCGGGACCACCTCGGACCCCGACCCGTACCCGCCAGTGGTGCCTCCCACGACGGGGTCGCTAAGGTTCGCGTCCTTCGCGAGGTATCCGCTCGGCGTATTGCCGCCCGGCCACGGGAAGACGCACGCCTCGATGCCGCCGAACACCTGTGCCATGTTGTAATAGCCGACCAGGTTGAGTTCGACGAACTTGTTGATCGTGACCCCGGTCAGGGCCTCGACGGTCTGGATCTCTGCCTTCTGACCAGCGTAATTGCCATCCAGGCTGCGCTGCGCGGAGGACCAGTTCGGGTGCGACGTCAGGTCTTTGCTCATCTCCTGCGCCATGGCATAGCCGTAGGCGTTGTCGATCTTGCTCGGGCTGGTGCCGAAGCCCATCGTCCCGGCCATCGGCACGTAGGCGTCCCTGGGGATGGAGAAGCCCACCACCTTCCGTCCGCCGGCAAAGATGTGCAGCAGGATCAGCGTGTTGGCCGCATTCCCGCCGTTGCCGTCGGCGGCCGTCCCAATGTGCAAGATAGTCGCGAGGTGGTGGTCAACCGATGTCCCGTCCCAGTAGGTCCGCGACTCCAGGCCCATGATCAGAATGTTCATCGGGCCTGTGGAGGGCCCGCCGGACAGATTAGGGGACGTGCCGAGGCCATTGACCGCTTTGGCCCCGTAGTGCGCCACACCGCTCACGACCAGGACGACCGCGGCGGCAATGCATCCCAGCCCGTACAGGGCATTCCGCGCCAGCGCCTTAACGCCCAGCATCCGTGCCCCCCGCAGTAATCCCAGTTTCGACTGTCCCAAAAGATTACTGGCGGGATACGTCCAATATGCCCGTTTACTCATGTCCGTCGCGCGGCAGCGCCTCGCGTACCGCGCCTCCCCATCGCGCCGCAGGGCGACGACGCAATCGGCTCAATCTGAGTGTTTACAGCTCTGGCCAGCGCTTTTGTGTCTGGTTGTGACTGTCGTAACCGTTGCAAGCGCGCTACCAGCCAAAACTCCGAGACCCTACATTATTGACGCACACCCTTGCCGCACGGGCCCACGGGCCCGCAGGGCCACACCCGGCTCGCTGTAAGGTGCCTGGAACGTTGCCGGGCGGGCGGTACCGGACAGCGAGCGGCACGGCGCGTGCTTCAGCACGCCCGCCGGCCGCTGAGCACCCTGGCTACTGCCTGCCCCCGCGATTACCCACGCCGCTCCCTTGACCATGCCCCGCTTCCGGGACCAGCACCTTTGTGGCGAACGCCACCGGCACCACCCTTGATCCACCCCTGGCAACCTGTCCCGGAATGGCCAGCAATGACCAGCCAGTTAGGTAACTGCTTCCAACCGGCTCGGAGCTGGGTGGCGTGGCTGTCCGTCCTCGGATGTACGTCTGTATGTCACGTCCTGTTCAGGGAGGCAGCATGATCAGCGCGGACCATGGCCGGTGGCGGCACGGATGCGACGGAATGCCGATGGAGCTACGACACATCGCCTCTTTTCTCGTTCTCGCCGAGGAGCTGCACTTCGGCCGGTCGGCGGCACGGCTGCACATCTCGCAGCCATCGCTGAGTCAGCAGCTGCAGCAGCTGGAACGACGCGTCGGCGTGCAACTCGTGGCCCGGACCTCGCACAGCGTGCGGCTCACCCCCGCGGGGGAAGCGTTCCGTCGCGAAGCCCGGCCGCTGCTCGGGCAGCTGGATCGTGCCGTCGAGGCGGCCCGGCGGGCTGACCCGGCGGCGAGCGGGCACCTGCGCATCGGGTTCAATTTCCCGGCGGGCCAGCGCGTTCTCGTACCGACGCTGTCCCTGCTGCGGGAGCGGTATCCGCAGGTGCGCACCTCGTTGCTGCAACGGCACACGTGCGGGCAGATCACCGAATTGCGCAGCGGAAGGCTCGACATCGCCTTCATTTACGGCACCTACGACGAGAAAGGCATGTGCCAGCGTCCGATCCTCACACTGCCTGTCGTTGGCGTCTGCTCAAGTGACCATCCGCTTGCGACCGGCGAGCGGGTCCGCTGGCCCGATCTGGCCAGTTACCGCTGCCTGCTGCCCAGCCAGTCGACCAGCCCGGCGATCTTCGACGCGGTCACGACCGCCGCGCGGCTCAACGGGATTGATTTCAGCACGGCTGAAGTTTTCGACGATGGTGATGCCGCCGTCGTCATGGTGGCGAGCCAGGAGATCGTGATCTTCGCGTCCTCGGTACGTGCGGAGTCGGTCAACATGGTCGGGCTTTCGACGCTGTCGTTCGTCGATCCGGTACCCGAGGTGACCGTGTACGCGACCTGGCGTGAGCAGGATCCCAATCCCGCGGTGCCGCTGTTCCTCGACGCTATGGAAGAAGCACGTACGGAGTACGCGCGATAGGCAGCGGCAATCGCCGCCATTGGCAGAACGCCGTTGCCCGCCTCTGCCGTGGCCCGGAAGCTTTGAAGCATGCGAATCACGATCTTGGGCTGCCGGTCGGGAATGCCCGCAGACGGGCAGGCGAGCTCCGGCTATCTCGTCGCCACTGACGCAGCGACGGTCCTGCTGGACTGCGGTCCCGGCGTTGCCACCGCCCTCGGCAGCGTGACGACGCCCGATCAGCTCAGCGCGGTGATCGTGAGCCACCTGCATCTCGACCATTGTTACGACCTGCTGCCCCTGGGCAAGTCACTGCTGAGCCGGAGCGTGCGGTATCCGCGGGCGGGCGAGGCGCCGCAGGACTGGGCGGAGATCGAAGCCGTGCCCCTGCACGTGCCCGGCGGTTCCAGGGAACGGCTCCAGCAGCTAGCCTCCCTGTTTCCCGTCACCACCGCGCCGGTGCTGGACCGCACCTTCGACCTCGCCTTCGACGTCCGCGAATACTCACCCGGCGCGCGGTTCACCATCGGCGACATGCGGATCAGCCTGCACGAGCTGCGTCACAGCTCGCCGAACTGCGGGATCAGGATCTCCTCCCCCGCCGGCTGTCTCGCCTACACCGGCGATACCGGCGTCACGCCCGCGCTGCTGACGCTGGCCGCCGACGCCGACCTGCTGCTCGCCGAGGCAACGCTGCCGACGACCGATCACGGCCCACATGGTCATCTCAGCGCGGTGGATGCGGCGCGGGCCGCGCAGGCCGCCGGCGTGAAGACCCTCGTGCTGACCCACTTCCCGTCCGCCGACCCGAGCTGGCTGCTCGCCCGCCGCGACGAGGCCGCACAAGCGTTCACAGGCACCGTCCATCTCGCCCGCCCGGGCGGGACGTTCGAGATCGGTCCCGATCCACTGGCTAACCATTCATCATTCAGAAAGGCACTGCCATGACGCGCCGGACGCGCCGCCGCCTTATCCCCGCCGTTCCCGCCGTGGCCGTCCTCGTGACAGCCGCCGCGGAGGCTGTCATGCGAGGTAGTGCAAGCAGGAACTCGCGTCCGGCGGGCGCCCGCGGCCATGCGGGCGCCCGCCGAAGGGCGCTTAGCGCCCTACAAGATCACTTTGGCCATCTGGCCGGGCACACTGGGTCGTCCCCCCGGGCCAGCATGCCAAAAGGCCCAGCGTGAGCAAGCGAACTTGCTCACGCTGGGCCTTTGGCTTAAAGGCCGGTGCGGAGGTCGCCTCCTCGGCGAGTGGCACAACGCGGCTCCAGCCGAACGGTATTCCGCGAAGGCATTTTTGGATGCGGCCCGGGGCACTCAGCCGCACCGGCTGTTATGAAGAACGCCACCTGGGCGCTCCCTGTTCCCGGATTTCCCAACTTTCCCGAATTTCCCAGCGCTGCGCGCGGCAGGCGCACGGCCGGACTCCAGGCAGCTATCAGGAACGCCTGCGGGGCGCTCTCTGTTCCCGCATCTGGTGGCCGGGCGGCGGCCCGTACGGAAACGAGCCGGGCTGCGGATCATTGGTGTAGCCGGGGCCGGGCAAGTCATCTGGGTACACCGACGGGAACGGGTCGTCAGCGTACCTCTGG
>DASQVO010000041.1:0-4868 GCA_035640715.1 Streptosporangiaceae bacterium | reverse complement strand
ACCAGCCTTTCACCAGGCTTCGACCAGGATCCCCGACACTAGGCCGACCCATGACGAAACATCGACGTCGGACGGGAGACGATCATGGACGTGCAAAGTCCGGTCGACGCTGGGCCAGTCATCGACGACCTGGAACGCCGGCTCGGAACCCCTGAGGATAACGGACAGGCATGCTCGGTCCGGGCCAGGGCAGCAGAACTGCGTGGCGTCCGGGCCGCAGTGCTCGAAGGCGACCGTCCGGCCACCGAGCAACAGCATGCGAAAGGCAAGCTGACCGTGCGGGAGCGGATCGCGCTGCTGCTGGACGAGGGTTCGTTCCACGAGGTCGAACCGTTGCGACGGCACCGGGCCACCGGGTTCGGTCTCGAGGCGAAGCGGCCGCACACCGACGGTGTCGTCACCGGCTGGGGCACTGTGCACGGCCGCGTGGTTTTCGTCTACGCGCACGATTTCCGCATCTTCGGCGGCGCACTCGGCGAGGCGCATGCCAGCAAGATCCACAAGATCATGGACATGGCGATCAAGGCCGGTGCCCCGCTGGTCAGCCTGAACGATGGCGCCGGCGCGCGAATCCAGGAGGGGATCCGGGCGCTGGCCGGCTACGGTGGCATCTTTCAGCGCAATACCAGGGCCTCGGGGGTCATCCCGCAGATCTCGGTGATGCTCGGACCATGTGCCGGCGGCGCGGCTTACTCGCCGGCCTTGACCGATTTCGTCTTCATGGTCCGTGGGACCTCGCAGATGTTCATCACCGGCCCGGATGTGGTCAAGGCAGTCACCGGGGAGCAGATCAGCCACAACGAACTCGGTGGCGCGGACGTGCACGGCGGCAGCTCCGGGGTTGCGCACTTCGTGTACGACGATGAGCAGACCTGTCTCGAAGAGGTCCGCTACCTGCTGTCCCTCCTCCCGCCCAACAATCGCGAGCTGCCGCCGAGGGAGATGACCGACGACCCGGCCGACCGGCCCTGCACGGCGCTGCTGGACCTCGTGCCCCCCGGCGCCAGCCAGGCCTACGACATGCGCCGGGTGATCGAGGAGATCGTCGACCACGGCGAGTACCTGGAGGTGCACGAAGGCTGGGCCGCCAACGTCATCTGCGCGCTGTGCCGGCTGGACGGCGAGGTGGTTGGCGTCGTGGCCAGCCAGCCGGCGGTGCTGGCCGGGGTGCTGGACATCGACGCCAGCGAGAAGGCGGCGCGGTTTGTGCAGCTGTGCGACGCGTTCAACATCCCGCTGGTGACCCTGCTGGACGTGCCGGGCTTCCTGCCCGGCGTCGACCAGGAACACGGCGGCATCATCCGGCACGGTGCCAAGTTGCTCTACGCGTACTGCAACGCCACCGTCCCGCGGATCTCGGTCGTGCTGCGCAAGGCGTTCGGCGGCGCGTACATCGTGATGGACTCGCAGTCCATCGGGGCCGACCTCACCTACGCGTGGCCGACCAACGAGATCGCGGTGATGGGAGCGGAGGCCGCGGCCAACGTCATCTTCCGCAGGCAGATCGCAGAGGCCGACGATCCCGACGCGATGCGCCAACGCATGATCGGCGAATACCGGTCGGAACTCATGCACCCGTACTACGCGGCGGAATCGGGCCTTGTCGATGACGTCATCGACCCCGTCGACACCCGCGGCGTGCTCATCCGTTCGCTCGCGATGCTGCGCGCCAAGCACGCTGACCTTCCGTTGCGCAAGCATGGCAACCCGCCGATGTGAGGGGCTGAGCGCCGTGACCGCCCCGAGCGCCGTGACCGGCACGGACACCGTGGCCGGCACGGACAGCGCAGCCGATCCCGTGGCCGGTACCGGCAAGCCCGTTATACGCGTGCTTCGCGGGAATCCCGATCCGGCCGAGCTGGCAGCACTGGTGGTCGCGCTGGCACTGGCCAGCCAGAGAGCGCGCATCGCGGTGCCCGCCGCGACGGGCGACGGCGGGCGGTGGCCGCCGGGCTGGCTCGGCGGGCACCGCGGGTACCGGGCGCCAGGCTCCTGGGCCCGGCACGGGACTGCCGTCAACTGGTAGGTAAGCTCCGGCAGCAGCCGCTCATCAGTTCCGACAATTCCGTTACGTCCCCACCATGATCGCAATCACATTGGTAACTCAGAGTTCAACGGTTTAAGGGTCTACAGCGGGTGTAATTCTGATCAACGACCGCCGGCCAAACTGGCGGGCAGCGGGCAGGGGATTGATCGGGGGAACTATGGAATTCGCGGTACTAGGACCGCTGATCGCCAGAGACGAGGGGGTCGAGTGTACCCCCAGTGCACCGAAGCTGCGCCGCGTGCTGGCGACCCTGGTGGTCTGCGCCAACAAGCTTGTCCTCGCGGAGACGCTGGCTGAGGAACTCTGGCAGGACCACCCGCCCACTACCGCGATGGCGACCCTGCAGACCTATGCTTACCAGTTGCGCAAAGCCTTGGGCAGCGACGGGCGCGACAGGGGCGGCGTGATCCGGACCCGGACCGACCCCCCAGGCTACGTTCTGGCGGTCAGCCCCGAGCAAGTGGACCTGTTCCGTTTCAGGAAGCTGCTCAGGGAAGGCCGGCGAGCGTTCGAGGAGCATCGCCCCGACCACGCCGCCGCGGTGCTGCGCCAAGCTCTTTCTCTGTGGCACGGGCCGGTCTTCGGCGGCGTGTGCAGCGGGCCGGTGCTGGAAGCCCATGCGGTCCACCTCGAGGAGGAGCGCATGAATGCACTGGAGCTTCGCATCGACGCCGACCTCATCACCGGCGGGCACAGGGAACTCATTTCTGAACTCAAATCCCTGACGGTCGCCCACCCGCTGCATGAGCGATTTCAAAGCCGCCTGATGATCGCGCTGTACCTCTCCTCACGGCGCGGGGAAGCACTGGAGAGCTTCCATCGTCACCGTCACTTTCTCCGGGATGAACTCGGACTCGAACCCAACTCTGAAATACAGCGCATCCAGCAGCAAATCCTCAATAGCGAGCCCACCAGCTGGTATGGGGCCGACCTGGTTTACCCGTCGAGCCTGATTGACCACTAACGCAATGAGATGGTTCACGCCCTGAGATGAGCCGGGAGCGCACCCGCCGGAAGGCGAAACGGCGGCTGCTGCGCGCGGGGCACCGGCTGCGGTCATGGGTAGCTGGCAGCACCCATGACCGCGACCGGGGGTGCCGGGATCGGGTGGTCCGGGTTACGCCTCGGCCATGGCGCTGACGACCGAGACCCGCGCGGCCCGCCGGGCCGGCATCACCGCGGCCAGCAGCGCGGCACCGGCGCCGATCACGACGAAGAGGCCGATCTCGGCGTACGGGATGGATATGACGCCCTGGCCACCGCTGGACTTGATGAACGCGTGCACCATGGCCCAGCCGAACGCCGCACCGAGGCCGACCCCGATCGCGACCGCGAGCAGGGCCATGAACAGCGCCTCGGTCAGCAGCATCCGGCGCAACTGGCCCCGGGTCAGGCCCAGCGCGCGCATCAGCGCGGATTCCCTGGTCCGCTCGATCACCGACAGCGTCAGCGTGTTAGAGATGCCGAACAGCGCGATCAGGATGGCCAGCCCGAGCATGGTGCCGAAGAGCGCAAGGATCTGGTTGACCCGGCTGGCCAGGCTGGCCTTGTAGTCGGCGTCCGTGTTCACTACGAGCAGCGGGTCGCTGGCGGTCGCGGCGTCGACCGCTGCACGGGACGCGGCGGTGGTCACGCCGGGAGCCCTGTTGATGAGCACCTCCTGAGCACCGGATGGCTGGAAGCCGCGGAGGAAGTCAGGGACCGACATGAGCACGCTGGGCATGGTCAGGCCCGCGCTGTCGTACACGACCGCCACGCGCAGCGCCTCCGAGCCCCCGCCGGGCGTGCCGACGACGAGCGTCCCGCCCTGGTGGGCGCCCAGCGCGGCCAGCCGGCTGGAATCTACGCCAACGGTTCCCGGGCCTACCGCGGCGAGAGACCCCGAGACGATCGTCGGCTTGACGCTGATGTTGAGCGCACTCCGGCCAATCGCGCCCACCTCGGTCTTTACCCCGTTCACCGGGGCCTGCTGGTCATAGAAGGGTGCGACGACGCCAAGCGCCGGTTCGGCCTGCAGCGCGCTCACCACCTGCGATGGCACGGTCTGGCCACCGTGTCCGGCCTGCACGATGTAGTCGAACGGGTAGTGCTGGGCGATCTGCGCGTTGGTGGAGGCTTGCGCCGACGAAATCACCACAGTGAACACGGTCATCAGCGTGATGCCGATCATCAGCGCCGCCGTGGTGGCGGCCACCCGGTGCGGGTTGCGCCGCGCGTTCGCGGTGGCCAGCCGGGCGGTCGTCCCGGCCAGCCTGCTGGGCAGCCAGCCGAGGACCGTGATGAGCGGGGGGACGATGAGCGGCCCGAGCGCGAGGACCGCCACGAAGCAGAGGCAGCCGCCCGCGGCGATCTCGACGAAACCGGCCTGCCCGCTGACGTGCTGCATGCCGGTGTAGGTGAGCAGGATCCCGGCCCCGGCGAAGACCACGGCCACCGCGACGCGCAGCCAGCTCACGCTGGCGCGGTCGGGCTGCTCGTGCTGGCTGCCGAGCGCGGCGACCGGCGCGACCCGGGTGGCCGACCGGGTCGGCACCACCGCGGCCACGACGGTGACGGCCATCCCGGCCGCCATCGAGATCGCCGCCGTCGACGGGCTCAGCACCACCGGCCCCGACGGGATGGACGCGCCGAACCCAGCGAACAGCCGCTGCAAACCCCAGCCCAGGCCGAGCCCGGCCACGACACCCGCGGCCGATGCGATCAGGCCGACGATCAGGGACTCCAGCAGCGTGCCACCGAACACCTGCCGGCGGCTCGCGCCGACGCAGCGCAGCAGGGCCAGTTCCCGGCCACGCTGGGTGATCAGGATCGTGAACGTGTT
>DASQVO010000040.1:0-2457 GCA_035640715.1 Streptosporangiaceae bacterium | reverse complement strand
CATGGCCTTCTATCCGGGTGCAGCGAGAACCGGAAGCTGCGGGGAGAGGAAGCTGTGGCAGCGCGCATCAGCCAGAAGGTCGTGGTCGGCGTCGTCTTCGTCGCCGCCATGTTCATGAGCATCATGGACGCCACGATCGTGAACGTCGCCCTGCCCACCATCGGCCGTGACTTCGCGGTGGGCGCCACCGCGGTCGCCAGCATCTCGATCGCCTTCCTGGTCAGCCTGGCGGCGTTCATCCCGGCGTCCGGGTGGCTCGGCGACCGCTTCGGCGGCAAGCGGGTGCTCCTCGCCGCCATCGCGGTGTTCACCGCCGCCTCGGCGCTGTGCGGGCTGGCATCCAGCCTCGGTGAGCTGGTCGCGTTCCGGATCCTCCAGGGGGCGGGCGGCGGCATGCTCGCCCCCGTCGGCATGGCGATGTTGTTCCGCGCGTTTCCTCCCGAGGAGCGCATCAGGGCCTCCGCGATTCTCACCGTGCCCACGACGCTGGCTCCCGCCCTCGGCCCGGTGCTGGGCGGGCTGCTTGTCACCGACCTGTCCTGGCGGTGGGTGTTCTACGTCAACGTCCCGATCGGCGTGGCGGCGTTCGCCTTCGGCGCGATCTTCCTGCGGCAGCCGCCTCAGGCGCAGCCGGGCCGCTTCGATCTGGCTGGTTTCCTGCTGTCCGGGCTGGGCCTCGGGCTGCTGATGTACGGCGTCTCGGAAGGGCCCGGCCTGGGCTGGCGTGACGCGCAGGTGCTCGCCACGATAGCCGCCGGCGCGGTGCTGCTGGCGGCCATGGTAGCCGTCGAGCTGAGGTCGGCCGCGCCAATCGTGGACCTGCAGCTGCTGGGGAACCGCCTGTTCCGGTCCGGGAACGGGGTCATGGTCCTTGCCTCCATCGCCTTCCTGGGCACCCTGTACGCCATCTCGCTGTACTACCAGGACGGCCGCGGCCTGAGCGCGCTCGGCTCCGGGCTGAGCACGTTCCCCGAGGCGCTCGGCGTCATGGGCGGTGCGCAGCTGGCCAGCCGGGTGCTGTACCCGCGGCTTGGCCCCCGCCGCCACATCACCATCGGGCTGGCCGGTGTCGCGGCATCGATCGGCCTGCTCGCCCTGATGGGGCCGCAGACCAGCCTGTGGTGGGCGCGGCTGCTCATGCTCACCCTGGGGCTGTCCATGGCCCAGGTGTTCGTGCCGGTGCAGGCGGCGGCGTTCGCCACGGTCACGCCCGCCGCGACCGGCCGGGCGTCCACGATGTTCAACGCGGTCCGCCAGCTCGGCGGCGCCGTCGGCGTGGCGGTGCTGACCACCGCCATCGTGCTCGTCGGCCCAGTTCACCTGGTGGCCGGGCACGCGGTGGCCAACCTCACCGCCTACCGCATTGCCTTCCTGGCAGCCGCCGCGATCAGCCTGTCCGCCGTCGCCTGCTCGCTGTCCATCCGCGACGCCGACGCCGCCGCGACGATCCCCCGCCGCGGCGGTCAGCAGGCGCCCGGATCGCGCCCGGAACCCAGGCCTGCGGCCTGACCAGGCCGCAGGCCCTCGTCTCATCGGCGCGATGAAACGTCAGCCTCCGGCCCTTCGTTCAGCGGCGCAGGAACAGATTCAGCAGCAGGGTGACGGCAACGGAAAGGACGATGCTTGTGGCGATCGGCACGTAGATCCGGACGCTGCCCGACCGGAAGCGGAGGTCGCCGGGAAGGTGGCCGAGACCGAGCCCGTGCGCCAGGAGGAGCACCGCGCCGACGACGGCCAGTATCACGCCGAGCACGATGAGCACTCGTCCAATGCCGACGAGGTCCATAGCGTCAGGATACGGCGACGCGCTCGTCACCGAACGCGACAGCGCCCGGCTGCTCCGGGTAGCCCCGCACGGCCGGGTCAGCACGGTCGGCACGGTCCCGGGCGTGAAACCGTACGGTGAGGGCGGGCTGCTCGGGGTGGCGGTGTCCCCGTCGTTTGACCAGGACCGGCTGGTTTACCTGTACTTCACTCGAAATGGGCGAACCGCGTTCATCTCACTAAAGTAATGGGTGAAACGGTCGGTGAATGAGCCTTTCCGCGCAACGAGTTGATCGCGTGGTGTAGTCAGGTGGTCCGGTCGTAGTAGCAGATTCTGGTCGCCCCGTTAGGTCGCTGGCGTTCCGGGCGGGTATGGATCAGTCCCGGCTCGGTCGCATCGAGCCACGGCGAAGGCGCCGGCAGCGGATTGTTTCCGTTGCCGGCGTCTTGATGGGTGGAGTGGATCAGGCTGCCACGGCCTGCTCGCTGCCGGCAAGGTTGGTCCGGTAGAACTCCGTGAGCTTGGCGATGGCGGGGCCGACGTACTGCTCCTTGTCGTAGAGGTCGACGTGGCTGGCGCCCTCGATCCAGTGCAGCTCCTTCGGGCCGGTGCTCTTCTGGAACGCCTCGACGGACATCCAGGAGGTGATGGCCTGGTCGCCGGCGATCATGAGGAGCGGGCGCTGCCCGATG
>DASQVO010000039.1:0-3933 GCA_035640715.1 Streptosporangiaceae bacterium | reverse complement strand
GGCGATGCTGGCCGCCCTCATGGGCAAGCCCGCGTGGCCGTGGCCGAAGCCGCCCTACCCGAGCGAGCGCGGCTACCGTGACCGGCCCACGGTGGTCAACAATGTCGAGACCCTCGCGCATGTCCCGGTGATCCTCCGCCGTGGGCCGGCCTGGTACACCGGTCACCAGCCGACGCTGTTCTCGGTGAGCGGGGACGTCACCCGGCCCGGCGTGTTTGAGCTGCCGCTCGGCGTGCCGCTGCGCGAGCTGATCGGCCAGGCGGGCGGCCCCCTCCCCGGTGACCAGGTGGAGGCGGTGCTGCCCGGCGGTTATTCGCTGCCGTGGCTGCGCCGTGACCAGCTGGACATAGCTCTCGAGCCGGAGGCCCTGCGGGCCGCCGGCACGGGGCTCGGAGCGTCGATCATCGTGGTGGGGACCCGCCAGGGTCTTGGGCGCGCGGCGGCGCGCGTGGCGGCGTTCTTCGCCCGCGAAACCTGCGAGTCCTGCCCGATCTGTGTGACCGGGACGGCCCGCATGGCGGAACTGCTCCAGCCGGCCGCGCACCGGCCCCTGGTTCCCAGCGAGAGCGCGGACGTCGCCACCTTGGCTGCCGGGCATCGTGGCCGGGGCATCTGCACCTTGCTGGACACGGCGGCGATCATGGCGGAGACCAGCGTGCCGCAACTCGTCGGTGACGGCCAGATGACGACGCCCGTCGGCTAGGGCTCCTGCTCATTAGTTCGCCGGTGTTGACTGACGGGCTTGCATGCTCCTCGCTGTGCGCGAGCGACTCCCCGGGCAGCGGGTGCTGCCCGGGGCGGGCCGGTGCCGGCCAGGGGACCCGTGGCGTGGCCTCGCAAGACATAACCAGTCACACCAGCTACATCCCGCCTGAGTTTCCAGACAGGCTGTCAGCCATTGTGGTCAACCTGACGGAATTCCACATCTGGCACGTTATGTGACGTGGCAGACACGCTCGACCAGGGTCTGCCAGCTATCGGCCAGCAGGGTCTGCCAGCTATCGGCCAGCGGCCCGGCGGGCTGGATGGTGTCGTCCGGTTCCCTCATCCACATGCCCAGCAGGATCGGTCCTTCGAGGGCTGCAGTGAGCTGGATGGACAGGCTGTCGAGGTCGGCGACGTCCGGGCGCGCTTGCCCCAGGAGCATCCAGATGTGGATCCGGGTGAACTCGGCGCCTCCGGCGGGGACCGGCCCGTTGCGGTCGAGCGTCGCGCGGGCGATCGCGAAGTGATCGAGCAGGAAGGCGATCCGGGCACGGCCGTAGGCGGCCAGCCGCGGCACCGGGCCGGCACCCGGGCCGAGCGGCGGCGGGCCCCGCATCACGTCGTGCTGGAAGGCGCGATCGTCGGCGTCGAGCAGCGCGCGGAAGATACCCGCGCGGGTACCGAACCTGCGGAAGACCGTCCCCTTGCCAAGACAGGCCCGCTCGGCCAGGCCGTCCATGGTCACCTTCTCGACTCCGTGCTCCGCGATCATCTCGCGGGCCACCTCCAGCAGATGCTCGCGGTTGCGCGCCGCGTCCGCGCGCTCGCCATGCGGCTTGCCGAGGGGCACCAGAGGCGGGTTCACAGATTTCAACCTACCGCCGGAATATCAAGCGGGGTAAAGTCCGTTTAGGTCAGGCACAAACCCGACACCGAGGAGACGACCAATGAGCCTGTTCCGGCTGGACGCCAGCATCTTTCCTGGTACCTCCGCCAGCGCCGAGATCGCCGACGTCATCGAGACGGAGTGGACCGCGGCCCGCCCTGGGTCGACAGTGGTGCGCCGCCACCTTGGCGCCAACCCGCTCCCCGCCGACGCCTGGGCGCTGGCCACCACGGCCGGTTTCACCCCCGAGGCGGAACGCACCCCCGCGCAGCGCGAGGCCCTCGCGCTGGCTGCGACCCTGGCCGCCGAACTGGAGGACGCCGAGGCCGTGCTGCTGGCCGTGCCGCTCTACAACTACGGGGTCTCACAGCACTTCAAGGCCTGGGTAGACCTGGTCATCGCCGGAGCGGGCGCCACCACTCCGGTGCTCAAGGGCAAGCCCACCGTGCTGGCGACCGTGCGCGGCGGCGGTTACGGCCCCGGGACCCCGCGTGAGGGCTGGGACCACTCCACCCCCTACCTCAGGCGCATCCTCGCCGACATGTGGGAGGCCGACCTGACGGTCATCGAACGCGAACTCACTCTCGCCGGCGTCAACCCCGCCCTGGACGACCTCAAGGATCTCGCCGCCCAGCTTCGCGCCGACGCGCTCACCGCCGCGCGCGACGTCGGCAAGGCGCTCGTCACAAGGTAATAATGAGGCGGTGGACGTAGCGCTGGTTCCGCCCGACAGCGCCGGGGCACGCGCGGTGCTCGAAGCGTACTTCCGCGACGTCGTGAGCTGGTTCCACCGTCGCGAAGCGACCCAGGACGAGGTCGGCGCCGCGATGAAGAAGGGGCCAAGCGACGACCTGCGTCCCCCATCCGGCGTGTTCTTCGTCGCCCGTCGCGGCGGCGCGGTGATCGGCTGCGCGGGTCTGCGCCCTGCCGGGGAGGGAACCGGCGAGGTCACGCGGGTGTTCGTGCTGCCGCGGGCGCGCCGCCGCGGGGTCGGCCAGGCCCTGCTCGACGCCGTGGAGGACGCGGCTCGTAAGCACGGCCTGGCCAGGCTCCGCCTGGATGCGAACTCGCCGTGCACGTATTGCGCCGGGCCCGCACCCGCTACGCTCCAGTTTGAGCCGAACGAGGTTCGGATGG
Organism: Streptosporangiaceae bacterium; assembly: GCA_035640715.1. GTDB lineage: Bacteria > Actinomycetota > Actinomycetes > Streptosporangiales > Streptosporangiaceae > DASQVO01. The sequence goes on along the minus strand of DASQVO010000039.1, from coordinate 1,205 downwards.
CACTCGGCGGAAGGCGCACCGATGCGGGTGGGGATGTCGCTCAACTATGCGGGCGGCTTCGCGGAGACGGTCACGGAACTGGCCGACTATGAAAAGGCCGGCCTTGGCATCGTGTTCGTGCCGGAGGCGTACAGCTTCGACGCGGTGAGCCAGCTCGGCTACATCGCGGCGAAGACGGAGCGGCTCCAAATCGCCTCCGGGATCCTGCAGATCTACTCGCGCACGCCCGCGCTGACCGCGATGACGGCGGCCGGCCTGGACTACGTCTCGGGCGGCCGGTTCACGCTGGGCATCGGCGCGTCGGGCCCGCAAGTGATCGAGGGCTGGCACGGTGTGCCGTACGACGCACCGGTCGGCCGCAGCCGGGAGCTGATCGAGATCTGCCGGATGGTCTGGCGGCGGGAGCGGCTCAGCTACGCCGGCCGGCACTACATGATCCCGCTGCCGCCTGATCAGGGCACGGGCCTGGGCAAGCCGCTGAAGCTGATCAATCACCCGGTGCGCGAGCGGATCCCGATCGCGCTGGCCGCCGTCGGCCCGAAGAACGTCGCGCTCGCCGCCGAGCTGGCCGAGGGCTGGGAGCCGTTCTTCTACCTGCCGGAGAAGGCGGCCGAGGTGTGGGGCGGCCCGGTCGCTGAGGGCACGGCCAAGCGGGATCCCGCACTGGGCCCGCTGGATGTGATCGCGCAGGCACCGCTGGCCATCGGCGACGACGTGACCGGCCTGCGGGACCTGGCCCGCCCGTTCTTCGCGCTGTACATCGGCGGCATGGGCGCGCGGGGCCGCAACTTCTACAACACGCTGGCCCGGCGGCTCGGTTACGAAGCCGAGGCGGAGCGGATCCAGGACGCCTACCTGGACGGCCGCAAGGACGAGGCGGCTGCCATGGTGCCCGCGGAACTCCTGGAGCGCACGTCGCTGATCGGGCCGGAGGGCTATGTGCGCGAGCGGCTCGCCGCGTGGCGCGAGGCCGGCGTCACCACCCTGACCATCACCCCGATCGCCAACACCCACGCCGACCGGGTCCAGCTCATCGAGCGCGCCGCCGAACTGGCGGCCTGATTCGTATACTTTTGTATGAGCGACACGACGATCCGGGTGGACAGCGTCGTGCGGGACAAGCTCCGCGCACTCGCGGAGGAGGACCATACCACCCTCGGTGACCTGCTGGAGCGGCTGGCGGAACGCGAGCAGTATCAGCGGGA
>DASQVO010000038.1:0-8772 GCA_035640715.1 Streptosporangiaceae bacterium | reverse complement strand
GGCATGGACATCAAACTCGCCGGGCCGTGCGGCTTGAGGGGGATTAGTAGTTTCCCTGCGTGCCGCCGCTAGCGCTGAACGGGAAGTAAGCGCTGTTGATCGCAGCGCCGGTAACGGAGTCCGTCTCGCTGAAGGTGGTGTAGTGACCCCCGTCGGTCGCGGACGCTCCGGCCACACCGCCTAGCGTGAGCGTGACCGTCTTGTACGTCGTGCTTCCTTCCGCGCAGTTCGGATTGCACGAGTCAATCTCTTGCTTTCCGGAGCCGACAGCGCCGTTCGCGTTCCACTGAGACCAGGAGATGTCAATGATCGCGTTACTCGCACCCATGCCGAGTGTCGTGGGCTCAATGCCGCTGTAGCCGCCCTGCGTGACGAGCAACGGGAGCAGTGCCGGAGCCGGGGCGGCCGGAGTCGTCGGAGCGGCTGTGGGCGTGCTTTTCGCCGGTCCCGGCGTCGGCTTCTGTGTGGCCGTCGGCGTCGGCTTCTGTGTGGCCTTCGGCTTGGGCTTCGGCGTGGCCGTCGGCTTCGTCGCGGCGGCGACCTTCACTGCGGCTTCGCGCGAACCTCCGCGCGTCAGGACAACAGCGAGAGCGATTGCGGCCAGCACTACGGCGACCGCGCTCAAGATCTTGGCGAGCATTGGTTGGCCCCTACGCCAGGTCTGCTGGCTCTTGAGGAGATAGTTGCGCTTTCAACGGAAAGACGCGCAGGTCAGGCCTCTGGTGTACGCAACTGGGACGTGGTGTACGCCACCCGGGGCGGGATTGCTCAGCGGACTGCTCTACTCCCGCCAGCGTGTGCCAAGACACTGCGGCGCCCCGTCACCCTCATGGGTGACGAGGCGCCGTCAAGAGGGCCCCGGCTCTCGTCTATGCCGGCAGAGCCTGGCCATCGTGGCTTAGTCCGGCCGCAGCGCTTCGACCGCCGCCGCGAGGCGGTCTATCGCGGCGGCGACGGCCTGGATTGCCTTCACCTGCGCTTCGCCTATCCAGAATGCGGTGCCCTTTTCGGTTCCGCTGAACCTATCCGCCTGCGATAGCGCTGTGTCGGAGGCGGTCAGGTAGTCATCGGGGGTCACTGTGGTCTCCATCCGGGTCGGTTCTCACGGGATCGCCGCCCCGACTGTCCCGCACTGCCACACAGCGGCGCTACCGCGACACGTCAGAGCCGGTGGCCGATGCGGAAGCCGAACGGCAGCGGGATCGAAATGTACGGGCGCCCGCGGGCCGAGTTCCAGTAGACGGTGATACCGCGTTCACCGCGGCACCGGGCGCCTCGGTGGCCAGCGTGCAGGACGCCGTAGATGACGAGCGCGCGGCTCGCCCGGCTGACCTCCCTCAGGCCCTGATCGCGGCTGCGCAACGGCGAGCGAGGATTTCGATCTGCTCGATCAGCTCCGGGGGATCGGTGACGGTGAAGTCGGTGTCGATGGACGTGATCATCCAGGACAGTGCCCACGGGGAGTCGGCGCCTACATGGAGCAGGCAACTGGCGTCGTCGATCGCCTCCAGCACGCCCATACCCATCCAAATACGGTCGGCCAGTTCGGCGGCCGAGCGGTGCAGGGTGACGGTGGCACGGTAGGGCCACGCGCGAGCGGAGAGCTGATTTGAAAGATAGGTGACCACATCGCCTTCCGGCGCATCGCGGGGCGGGAAGCGAGGGCCGGTGGGCATCCGAGGGTGCAGCCGGTCCACCCGATAGGAACGCCAGTCTGCGGCCGCCGCGTCCCACGCGACCAGGTACCAGTGCCGGTTGAAGTTGACCACCGAGTGCGGTTCGACATCCTTGATCGATTGGTGGCCTTGGAAATTCGTGTACTCGAAGCGCAGCCGCTCGTGGCGGTGGCAGGCATCGGAAATGGCGATGAGGGTGTCGGGTTCCACGCGTGGCGCGGTCGCCTCCACGCGGATCAAGGAGCGCTGCAAGGCTTGCAGACGGTGCCGCAGGCGCGAGGGCATCACCTGTTCGAGTTTGGTGAGGGCGCGCAGCGCGGAGTCCTCGAAGCCGGCCACGGTCCCGCCCGTCGTGGTGCGCAGGCCGACCGCGACGGCCAGCGCCTCCTCATCGTCGAGCAGCAGCGGCGGCAGGGTGCTGCCCGCGGCCAGCCGGTATCCCGCCGTGCCCTGGACGGCGTCCACCGGATAGCCGAGTTCGCGCAGCCGGTCCACGTCCCGGCGCACGGTGCGGGTGCTGACGCCGAGGCGTTCTGCCAGATCGCCGCCTGACCAGTCGCGATGCATCTGCAGCAGGGATAGCAGGCGCAGGAGTCGAGCCGAGGTTTCGAGCATGATCCGAGAATGCCACTAGCTTAGGAACGAATCTGTCCTAAGGTCCTCCTACCTTGAAGGCATGACGACTTTCGCTCCCTTTCGCATCGACATTCCGGACACCGACCTCGAGGATCTGCACCGGCGATTGGCCGCCACCCGCTGGCCCGAGGAGCTGCCCGGCGTCGGCTGGACCTACGGCATCCCGACTGGCTATGTGCGGGAGCTGGCTGAGTACTGGCGCACCGGCTTCGACTGGCGGGCACAGGAGGCGGCCTGGAATCGGTATCCGCAGTTCGTCACCGAAATCGATGGGCAGCGTGTGCATTTCCTGCATATCCGCTCGGCCGAGCCCGATGCGCTGCCACTGATCCTGGTGCACGGCTGGCCGTTCGAGGACTTCACTGCCATGATCGGCGCGCTCGCCGATCCGGTTGCGCACGGCGGTGCTCCGGAAGATGCCTTCCACCTGGTGATTCCGACGCTTCCCGGGTTCGGCTTCTCCGGCCCGACACACGCGGCCGGTGCGGCGTCGACCGAGCGCAGCGCGGAGCTCATCGCGAAACTCATGGCGGAGTTGGGATATGAGCGCTACGGCGCACAGGGCGGCGATGCGGCCTCGTTCATCGCACCGCAGCTGGGCCGCATCGACACCGAGCATGTGGCGGGTGTCCACCTCAACGATCCGATCACCATTCCCTCCTGGGGTGACGACGGATCCGGTTACAGCGCAAGCGATCAGGAGAAGCTGGCGCAAATGCAGGACTGGAGCAGCAAGGACACCTCGGGCTACGCGGGCATGCACGCCACCCGCCCGCAGACCCTCGCGCCGGCGGTCGCCGACTCGCCCGCGGGCATGCTGGCGTGGGTACTGGATGTGGTGAACACCTTCAAGGATCCCACCAAGGCCACGCCCTCCGACGCGATCGACCGCGACATGCTGCTCACCAATCTCTCGATCCTGTGGTTCACCAACACCACCGGCTCGTCCATGCGGTTGTACAAGGAATCCCAGCACTGGGGCGTGGAGCTCCCCGATTCCGGTGTGCCCACCGGCATCGCGGTCTTCCCGGGCAACAACACGATTCGCGGCATCGCCGAGAAACAGAACACCGTGGTGCACTGGTCGGAGTTCGACCGCGGCGGCCATTTCGCGCCGATGGAGGCCCCCGGTCTCATGATCGGCGACCTGCGCGAATTCTTCCGCAAACTCCGCTGATCCGGGAGTCTGGAACTATGGGCCGCATGGCGATCGTGCACGAGACCACCATGTGGCCCACCAAGCTGGAGCTGCTCACCCAGTGGCTGCTCACCCGCTCCTGGTACGTGGGCGGGTCACCCCACCCGTCCTCGCTGCGCGGAGATGGCGAAACCTCCTGGTAGATCAGCTGATTGGTTCATGATCTGCTGCATACCAGGAGGTTTCACGTGTTGTTCTACCCTGCCCGGCAGCGTGCCGGATGAAAGCCACCACGTTCCGGCTGCCGCGTTCGAGCACGCGGTCAAGCAGATCCCCGCGCGCCGCTGGCTCGGGCTGACCGCGAAGGAGTGGACGCCGCGCGAGCTGCGGCACAGCTTCGTGTCACTGCTGTCTGACGACGGTATGCCGATCGAGCACATCGCACGTCTGATCGGCCACATCAGCACGGCCGTCACCGAGACCGTCTACCGGCAGCAGATCCGGCCCGTCCTCGTGGAAGGGGCCGAAGCCATGGACCGCATCTTCCGCGACAGCGCCTGAGCCGGTAGTCGCTCAGTTAGTCACTCAGAGACCGGCTCCAAGATCGCAATATGCTTCTGACCAGTCGGGACGGCGGGATTTGAACCCGCGACCCCTTGACCCCCAGTCACGAATGGCCTGTCTGGGCTGATCTGAGGAAGTCGGCCGGGGAGCCTCTCACCTGCAACAACGCCCTAAGCGCGTCGCGGTCAGTCCGGGGGAGTCTGCATACATTGGTTCCCGTTTCTGGCTCCCGTGGCTCCCTGGGGCGGGAGAGGGGCGACCCATGGAAAGCAAGATCACTGACGACGGCCCGATGGCGGCCGATGGCAGCAAGCCTGTCACGCTCGATGAGGCCGAAGCGCTCGGCGCGTTCGAGTTGGCGTCCCGGTGGGCCGACCGGTTGTCGTGGCCGACGAGTGATCGCAGCGCGTCTGACGAGCTTGCCGAACTGGCATGCATGTCGGCCCTGGCCCGGTGGCAGCCCATCCACCGCGCCGTTCTCGTCGGTGCCGAGCCCGCGGCGGTCGCCGCGGCGCTTGGCGGCAGCGTTGCCGAGGCGTTCCGCTGCTGGCACCGGTGGGCGGCCGGGCAACGGGACGTTCTCATCGGCGGCAGGCCCGGTGTCACGGCAGGGGACTACGAGGCTGTAGCGCGTGTCTTCGCCGCCGCGGGCATCACCGTGCCCGGTGAGGAGCCGCGCCATGACTGACCGCCTCATCAGGACCACGACGGCGCTCGCGGTGATTGCTGTGGCTGGCGTCGCCGCGATTATCTCCTATCAGCATGCCTACGAACTGGTGCGCTCGCATGGAGAGGGCGGGCTGACGGCCCGGCTGTTGCCGTTCACCGTGGACGGGCTGATCTGGGCCGCGTCCATGGTGGTGCTGGACGCGAGCCGCCGGAACCGGCCGGTGCCACGGCTGGCCGCCTGGAGCCTCGGCGCTGGCGTCGTGGCGACGGTCGGTGCCAACCTGGCACACGGCATCGGGCACGGGCCGATAGGCGCGCTGGTCAGCGCGTGGCCCGCGCTGGCGCTGGGTTGGCGCATTCGAGCTCCTGATGATGCTCATCAGGACCGCGCGCCAGGACCGGCCGAGCGACGCCGACGCCACGGCTCAGAGCCATGCCGTGCCACCACTGGAACAGGACGCGCCACCAGCGCTGACGGCTGCTCCACCCCTGGAGCAGACCGTACGTGCCTGGTACGAGGCGGGCCACAGCCAGCGCGCCATCGCCCGTGAACTCAGCATCGACCGCCGCAAGGTCAAGCGAATCCTCGACGAAGCCGCTGAATAGAGCCCACTCCACAACAATTGGCGGCAGGCTCCGACATCGGCTCGGCGGGCTGATCCGCGAGAATGCCCAGGGCGCATAGGGTGACGCAATTTTCGGCACCCACAGGGCAACGGACCGTGATACGTCTTCCGCGCTGCGCGATTCGCGAAGCATGGCGCGGGGCCCTCGGCCGCGGGCCCTCGACCGCGGACCCACCGCCTGTCTGGCTAGGGCATGATCGTAAGCGCAGATACGTGACGAGGACGGACGTTGGCGAAGTCGCGAAGGTTCACGGTGGCGACCGTGACAATCGCTAGCCGCTCGCAAACCGCGATCACAGAGGCGTCGGTCCCGCCCAAGCGACGGTCGGCGTAGCGTCGCACGAGTTCAGCCATGCGGCGTAGATCCGAACCCGTCAGTTCAGCCAACTGGAACGGGTAATCGGGTCCGTTGCCCACGCTGTCCAGGAAAGCAGCCTCTGCCTCAGCTCCCAGGAACTTGTCAATCAGGTAACAAGCCTCAGCCAGCACAGTGGGCGGCACGAGCAAGACGTCATCGCACTCGCTGAACCACTCGGTGCACTCGGCGTGGTGCTTATCCCTGCGGTCGGCCAGCGCATAAAGGACATTCGTGTCGACGACGATCACGAACTCAAGAGGCTACCGGCCGAAGTCCTCAGCAAGCAGCTCATCTGCTCGCTCGGACACATCGGTCCTCCCGCTGTCGCCGATCCCGACAAACGCCGGCAACGGGCGAGATCGCTTGTGTCCCGGACGCTTACCAACAAGTGGCTCAAGCAGCCCCAAGGCGCGCGAAGCCTGCTCCTCGCCGAGACCGGCGACGAGTTGCTGCAGCTTCTCCTTGGCTGTCACGCACTTAGTTTATCAATGTCACATAGACATTCCATTGATCAGGGACGGTCCCCGGCCACCTTGCCGCTGCGTCCGCCGTCGCTAGTCCAGTCTCGGCACGCCGACCTGAGGCTAGATCACGCCGTGCTCGCCGCCTTGGCGCTGGGCGTGTAAGGCAGTCGCCGCGGATCGGGAAAGCCCAGGCTGACGTAGCCAGGTGCGCGCTTGGCCAGAGATGAGGCGAGCACCCCGGTGCGTTCGTCGACATAGTCGTGGACTTCGGCCGTGGTCTTGCCGTCATAGGGCCGGAGGATGCGTCCGGCGTACTGGACGAGTTTCCCCTTGTATGAGACGGGTGCGGCGAGGAAGAGCGTATCCAGCGGGGGACAGTCGAAGCCCTCGCCGGCATAGGGACCGGTGGCGACAACGAGCAGGGGCGGCCCGCCTGGCTCGGGCCGCAGCCGGGCGAGCGCGGCGGCGCGGTCCTTGGCGCCCATGCCGCCGCGCAGCACGACGGGATCGTGGCCTGCGGCGCGCAGCCCGTCCGCCAGCTTCTGCAGGTGCGCGATCCAGCTGGTGAGGATGAGGCAGTTCCTGCCCTGCTGAAACGCGGCGGTCACATCCGTGATGACCTGGCGGGTACGCGCCTCGCTGGCGATCAGGTCGCGGTAAATCACCGTCATCCCGCCTGGCACCGTGGGGGCGGCATCGCCCACGTAACAGTACGACGTGGCGTGCAGGTGCAGCACCGGCGTCGGCCGGCCTCCGGGCGCACTGCCCGGCAACGTCGGTATCCCGGTGGCGGGTTCGCGGGGACCCGCGATGGTGTGCCGGACCGGCCCGGCTTGCATGGCGATCAGGTCGTCGAGCTTGTCGCGCCGGTACGGCGTGGCGGTCAGCCCGAGCCAGCGGCGCGCGGGGATCTGCTTGACCGCGTGCTCGAACGCGGCAGCCGGAACGTGGTGGCATTCATCGGCGACGATCAGCCCGTAACCGGCGGTCAGCGCGGCGACGTCCTCGTGGCGGGCGAGGGTCTGCAGGGTGATGATGTCGATAGTCCCGCGGAGCTTCGCGCGGCCGCCGCCAAGCTGCCCGGCCTTCACGCCGAGGAACTCGCTGACGCGGCTCCGCCATTGGTCAGCCAGCGCCTTGCGATCGAGCAGGACCAGCGTTGACGTCTGGTGGGCCGCGATGACAGCGCAGGCGATGACCGTCTTGCCCGATCCGGGCGGCGCGACGAGCATACCGAGGTCGTGCCGGGTCAGTTCCGCGACGGCCTCTCGCTGCGCCGCGGTCAGCGTGGCGTTGCACGTGAACTCCTGCGGCGTGCCTGCCGCCCGCTCATCGGATATCTCTACCCGGCTGCCCGCCTGTTCGGCGAGCGAGGTGACGGTGCCGAGCATGCCGCGCGGCAGGATCAAGCCGCCGTCGATGGTCTCGTCAAAGCTGTACAGAAACCGCGGGATGTTGTAGGTGGAGGCGCGCATCCGCTGCCGCTCGTAGAACTCCGGGTTGTGCATCGACGCCGCGTGCCGCAGCGCCGATGCCAGCGCCGGGGTGAGCTCAGCCTGCCCGAGCCGGATGCCCGGGCCGAGCCGGACGTGCAGGACCGGTGCCGCGGGCGGCCGTATCTGCGATGAGAACGGAGCGGCGAGCTTGGTTACGTCCCCGGCGACCGCGACGCGCCCGGCCCGGTCGGCCGCGCGCCTCGCTTCCTGCGGCGTTATCCGCCCGAGAGTCGACAGGTACCGCCACTGGTCCTTGTACGGTTCGAGGTCCTCCAGGTTCAGGAACACGGTTGCGCCGTTGCGGCGGGCTGGCCTGAACAGCGGCGCGGCGATCAGGTTCCCGATGCCGCCGGCCGGGAGCAGGTCCTGGGACGGGAACAACCGGTCGTAACTGTCCAGCCTTATCCGGCCGCGCATCGCCATGGCCTCGCGCAGCAGGCCGGTGCCCAGTCGGCGTGCCATCTCGGCCGGAACCGGCGACGTGAAGAACATCCACGCGTGCGCGCCGACGCCGGACCGGGATACTTCCAGAGCGACGGGGACCCGCAGCGCTCGCGCGGCCTTGACGTACATAAGCGCGTCGGCCAGCGCGTCCGGCCCGTCGAAGTCGGCCGCCAGCCACCAGCACCGGTCACCGTCCAGCAGCGGGTACAGCCCGATGTGCACCTCGCCTTTCAGATGCGCGGCCAGCACGGCGGGCGTCAGCGGCAGGAAATCGGCGTCCTCGTGCCGCATGCCCTTGCGCCAGCCACCGCGGACCGCAGGCACCCAGCCGCCTCTTCCGGTACGCGGATTGTCATACCGGATCGCGTACACGTCGGTGCGGGCAGCGAACAGCGCACCGAAAAACGTCACCTTCACCTCCGGTGACGACCCGTCATGCACCAGCCCGGGAGGCGCCTCGAAGAACGCGGCCTGCCCAGGACCCGGCGGAGCCGCCTGCTCCGGGGTCATCTTCAACAGCCGCAGAAGCCGGGCATTCTCCGCCCGCAGCCGCGCCAGCTCAGCGGATGTGGTCGGCTCAGCTTGCCTCTGGGCATCCGGTGACGTCGGGGAGTGGGGTGAGGGTGACCTTGAATCCAAGGCTTTCCAGGCGCTGGACGTGGGGCCGGGCCTGGCGGCGGATGTTGCGGCGGTCGTAGTAG
>DASQVO010000037.1:0-18735 GCA_035640715.1 Streptosporangiaceae bacterium | reverse complement strand
GCGGCGGTTCCTCCCGCACCGACGTGTGCGTTACGGCCGCCGGTAGTCCTTGAGTCCCGCATCGAGCAGCGCCAGACACGTCGCGACGTCTTTGCGAAGCTGGGCTCGCAGGTGCCGCCCGCGCTGGCCGGCGCGGACCCGGGCATTGGTGGCCGGCCACGACGTTGTCAACGACCCGGCAGCAGTACGGGAACGAATCGCCCTGACCGGCCAGTATGCGGCCCTCGATGATCGTCTCACCGGACGGGAGAACCTGGTTCTCCTCGCCCGCCTCGCCCGCCTCGGCGTGCGGGTGGCCAAAGATCGTGCCGGTGACCTGCTGGAACGTTTCGGCCTGGCCGGAGCGGCCGACCGGCTGGTTGGCACCTACTCAGGAGGAATGCGGCGTCGCCTCGACCTGGCGGCGTCAATCGTCGTGCCCCGCCAGGTGGTGTTCCTGGACGAGCCCACCACCGGGCTCGACCCCCGGAGCCGCACCAACCTGTGGGACGTCATCGACGGCCTGCGGGCTGAGGGCGTGACACTCGTGCTCACCACCCAGTACCTCGATGAAGCCGACCGTCTCGCTGACCGGATCGTGGTCATCGACCACGGCCACATCGTGGCCGAAGGGACCGCCACAGAACTGAAAGCCCATGTCGGCGGCCAGCGCCTCGACGTGATCGTCACCGATCCGGCCGCCCTGGACCGGGCCGCCCAGGTCCTGTCCGGCCTCGGCGAGGCGACCGCCACCGTGGACAGCCGCGACCGGAGAGTGTCACTGCCGGTCAGTGCCGGCATCCAGGACCTGGCCCGGGCCGTCAGCGCCCTCGCCGCGGCCTCGGTCGCCGCCGATGACGTCGCCCTGCGCCGCCCCACCCTCGACGATGCCTTCTTCGCCCTCACCGGAGCGCCACCCGCCGCCACCTCCAACGACCCGGCAGCCCCGGCCCTCGATCCGGCCGGGCCAGCCGGGACGGCCACTGGGACCCGGAGATGAGCACCGCCCGGACCGGCGCCGACACCTGGCTGATGGCAGGACGCAACCTGCGCCGCCTGCCCCGGGCCCCGGAACAGATCGGCGGGGCCATCGCCCAGCCGGTGATGTTCACCCTGCTGTTCACCTACGTGTTCGGCGCCGCCATCGCCGTGCCCGGCGGTGGCAGCTACCCCCAGTACCTGCTGCCGGGAATCATGGTCCAGGTCATGGCCTTCGCCTCCATCGGCACCGCCGCCGGAGTGGCCGAGGACATGGCCAGCGGTATCGTCGACCGGTTCCGGTCCTTGCCCATCGCGCGCTCCGCCGTCCTCGGCGGCCGGGCCCTGTCCGACCTCGTCCAGCGAGCAGGACAGCTGGCCGTGCTCGCCGGGCTCGGGCTTGCCGTCGGCTGGCGGGCCCATCACGACCTGGCCCATACCCTCGCCGCCTTCGGCCTGCTCCTCCTCTTTGGCCTGGCCTTCGCCTGGGTCGGCACCTGGATCGGCCTGACGGCCCGCAACGTCGAAGCCACCAACAACTTCGGCCTGCTGTGGCTGTTCCCCGTCACCTTCATCGCCACCACCTTCGTCCCCCTCACCGGCATGCCCACATGGCTGCGTGGCGTCGCCGAGTGGAACCCCGTCAGCGCCATGGTCGGCGCCTGCCGCCAGCTGTTCGGCGACCCGACCACCCCATCCCACGCCTGGCCGCTGACCCACCCCGTCATCGCCGCCGTCGCGTGGTCAGCGCTCCTGATAGCCGTATTCGCCCCGCTCGCCGTGAGGCGCTACCAGACCATGGCCCGCCGGTGACGTTTCGGCTGCCGTTAGCGGAAAGCATTGCCCGCCGTTCTGGCGCCACAAACCAGAGACCCCATGTTGCCGACCGAGGACCTGTTCGTCTACGTCTACGTGCTGATTGATGACTTGATCACGGCCGGGGCCATCGCCATCCCGCCACGCCCCGGCCCGGCGCCCGCCTGCAGTGATGCTGAGCTGCTCACCATCGCGCAGGTGCGCCACCTGCTGGGCCGGCGCAGCGAGGCCGGGTTCTTGGCCGAGGTGACCCGCGACTGGGCGCACCTGTTCCCGCGCCTGCCGCACCAAAGCGAAGCCAACCGGCGGACCCGCTGGCTGTGGGTGCCTTCGAGCAGCTGCGCTGCTACCTGGCCGCGCTGCTGCCCGCCGATGACTGCCAGCAGATCGACACCAGTGCACTGCCGGTCAAGCACACCTCACGGGTCCGCGGCCCGGACGGCTGGACCGGGCCAGGCGGGCTGGCGGCCCGGTTCGGCCGGGACGCCGCGCACGCCGAGTGGTTCTACGGCTTCCGCCTGGCGATCAAGACCGACCTGGGCAGCCGCCTTGTCCGGGCCTGGAGCATCGTGCCCGCCGCCGTCAACGAGCGCAACGTCGCCACCGACCTGCTGGAGACTGGCCCGCCGCCGCCTGACCTGCTGGCCGACAAGGGGTTCAACGGCAGGGCATTCGCAGCCGAACAGGCCAGCAGGGGCACCGCCGTGCTGGTCCCGCCCACGAAACACCAGCGGAAAACTATGCCCGCCGTCCTGCGGAAAATCATCGCCGAATGGCGCAACCGGATCGAGACCACCTTCAAGGAGATCACCGACCAGATGGACCTGGCCCGCCACGGCGCACACACGTTCTGGGGCCTGCTCACCCGCACCGCCGCCACAATCGCCGCTCATACCCTCACGCGAGTGTGCCTGGCCGGACAGTAAATCAATCCACATAACACGCCTTAGGAGCCGGCGTCGCTGACGGCCCCCTGATGATCGGCGTCCGCCTCAGCGAGCCGCGCGTGCAGTCGTTCCCGGATCTCCTCAGGGGTGTAGGCGCGGCGGCGCCGTTCGGCTCGGACGATCACCGCCCCGGTCGCGGCCACGCCGACGAAACCCGCCAGCCCCAGGATTTTCCACCCGTGTCTCTTCCACCACTGCACCTGCCTAGGCTACGACCGTGCCTGCTCCGAGCATCACTCTTGATGACGCCGCCGAACTGACCCGGACCGGCGATGTGTGGCTGTTCCGCGGCCGGAAGATGGCCGACCGGGCCATCCAGGTCGCGACCAACAGTCCGGTCAACCACGTGGGCATGTCGGTGGTGATCGATGACCTGCCGCCGCTGATGTGGCACGCCGAACTCGGCCGGTCCCTGCCGGATCTGTGGTCGGGGACCCGCCATCGCGGGGTGCAGCTCCATGACCTGCGCTCCGCCGTGAACGTGTGGGCGACCAGGTACGGTCAGCGTGCCTGGCTGCGCCAGCTTGATCCCCCGGTTACCCGTGAGATGGAGGACGCGGTCCTGCGTACGATCGCCCGGCTGGATGGCACGCCGTTCCCGTCCACGGCCGGCCTTGCGTCCCGGTGGCTGCTGGGGCGCGTACCGCCGCTCAGGCAGCGGACGAGCGACGCTGCTTTGGAGACCGCCTACTGTGCGGAGGTCCTGGCCATCACCTACCAGGCCATGGGGCTGCTCTCCGGTAGGCGGCGTGCGAGCTGGTACGACGCGGGACGGTTCTGGAGCGGCGACGACCTTCGGCTGTCCGCCGGTTTCCGGCTCGGTGGCGAGGTCTCGGTGCAGGTCACGCCCGTGCCCGTCGCGTTACAGCGAATATGGGGGAACATGGAAAATCTCCGCTACTCAGGGCGCGTGGGTTGATCCGGCCGGCTGAATGACCGGCCCGGCCGGAGCACGTGGTAGCGGTCTGGTTTTCAGTCCGGACCGGCGAACGCCGATTCCAGGTACGGGCTGATGCATGCCGCGGCGGTGCTGCCGGGGTACCAGGTACAGGCAATGCCAACAGCGGCGACCCGTCCGGTGCGGAGCAGCATGCGGAGCGCGTCGGCGATCTCTGCCGGGCCCGGGCCGCCCGGGGCGGGATAACGCAATCCAGGTATCTCGGCGGGGTCCATCACGTCCAGGTCGAGATGTACATACAGAGGCCCGTCCGGCAAGTGCCGGGGGTCCAGACTCGCGACATCCCTCCGGCGGATCAGGGCGCCTGCCAGGTAGACGATCTCGGGCGGATCCAGGTCGCGGGCGCCCACGAGCATGACCCGTTGCTCGGGGACGGGTCGCAGCCCGAGCCGGGCGGTGATCAGCTCGGGCCGGTATCCAGTCAGCAGCCGCAGCGGCAGGCCGCCCAGGTAGCCGGACGCGGTCGTCTCCATGGTCTGCACATCGCCGTGCGCGTCGAGCCAGACGATCCCGGGATCGACGCCCGCGCGCTGTAGCCCGGCGACGGTTCCCAGCGCTGTCGTGCAATCGCCGGAGACCACCGCCGGACGGGTGCCACGTCCAGCCTCGTCGGCGACCGGCCGGGCAACCATGGAGTACAGGACGGTCAGCCGCGTCCAGACATCAGCGGCGGGCAGCTCCGCAGTGACCACCTCGTCCGGCGCCAGCGGCAGACCGAGCCCGGGCAGGTGCTCGTCAAGATGGTAGGGAACCCAGAGGACGCTCAACGGAATCTCCGGGGCCGTGCAGGGGGGGCCGCTCAAGGGCCGTCAGCGCCACGGGGCCTCGCTGGTTATCGCAAGCACCGCCTGCAGAGCGGTGACCGCCGCGTCGGCAGCTGTCCGGGCGGTCACCGCATTGGTGTGGGCCCGGTCGAGTTCATCGAGGGCAATGCAGTCGAAGGCGACCTGGGCGTCATGTATCGCTGCCTCAAGTTCGCGCGTGGCTTCCTCCAGCAATGGCCTGCGGCCTTCGGTCTCTGGGGTGATCATCCTCGCGTCTCCCTCCTCGGTTAACGTTCCCGGCTCTATCAGGCTGACGGGGGAATGACGTACCCGCAGCCGCTGCGGTCATGTCAGACGACCACGACCGGCTCTGCGGCCGCCGGCCAGGACGTCGCGATCGCCGGGGCTGGATATAGGGGAAATTACCTGGACAACGCCGGTCAGTTTTCGCCGGGAAATTTCATATGCGGCCTGGCTGCATCAAAATTCGGGTCAAATTTTCTCCGGCCTTTCGATACTTACTTGTGGCATTTAATCTGAGGTTCCCCGGCCTATGCGGCCCGTCAGATCTTTCCAGGTGAAGCGCCATATTCACCGCCGAGGCAGGCCTCCGATTCTTCACAGAGCGTAACTGGATCGTCGCTCTATGGAATACCTCTGGGGTGCCCACGTTACAGGATCTACGGCGATCTTCGCATGGCTGCGGAAATTCAGGGCAGTAGCAGACTATGAGCGTAATGGACAAACTCAAGAACAAGCTCCAGATGGGCAAGGGGCGCGCCAAGGAGGAGACCGGGCGCGTTGCCGGCGACCCCTACCTGGAGGCCGAGGGTAAGGGCGACCGGGTGTCGGGCGCCGCGAAGCAGGTCGGCGAGCAGGTCAAGGACGCCGGGAAGAACATTCGCGACGCCTTCAAAAAAGAGCCGTAAAGGGCCGGCACGGGCCGGACTCCCCGCACCGGCCAGCCCGGGTAGCGTGATGGTACCCCGTCACGGCAGTCTTGGCTGCTGTGACTTCGTATACGGACTTTTTCGCTGGTGCCGCGACCGTGGCGGGTGCGCTGGTCGGCCTCCTCTTCGTTGCCCTGTCGGTCTCGCCGGAACGCCTTCGCGGTGACACCGCGTCGATCGAACACCAGGCGATTGCGGCGACTGCCTTCACCGCGCTTGTGGACGCCCTGTTCGTGTCGCTGATCGGCCTTCAGCCCGGCGGCGGCCTGCGCTACGGCGCGGTGATCCTCGGCGGGCTCGGGCTGACCAGTAGTTGCGGCCTCGCGAACCGGCTGTGGCGGGCCCGCGGCAGGCAGCAGCTCAGCCGCCGATGGCCGTACCTGCTGAGCTTCATCATCGTCCTCTACGCCGCCCAGGTCCTGACCGGGCTGCTCGTCAGCCCCGGGGGGTTGCCGGATATGGCAGCCACCTTCGTGTACGCCATGTTCGGCGTGGGCATCACCCGCTCCTGGGAACTGCTCGGGCTGCGCGGCGGCGGGCCGCTCGACCTCCTCAGCCAGCGGCTGGAAAACCGGCGCCTGGCCACGCCGCCGCGCCATCCTGATGAGCCCCCGGCCGCCTAGGCCGCGCTACCGGTCCGGGACCTACCAGGCCGACATCGAGTTCGATGAAGACGGGACTGTAACCTGTTACCAGGATTACCTGGAGCGGCTCTCCCCGTCGCCGCAGCGGCGCAGTTAACAGGCCTGTCGCTTTGTGCTGATCGAGGCGCAACGTTACGCGTGTGTCCTCATTGCACGTGTGCCTGGACGGAGACAGCAGATGACGCAGACAATCACCGGTCCCGTGACCACCCCGGTCCGCCATCCGCTGGCCCCGCTCACCGTGAGCGAGGCCGCTGACGCCTGCCGGATCGCCCTCGCCTCGGGGTTCGGTCCCGGCACCCGCGTCGTCTACTGCGCGCTGGAGGAGCCACCGAAGGAGGCCGTGCTCGGCTGGGACGGCCAGGCCGTGCCCCGGCAGGCGCTCTGCGTCCTGTACGAGCGGCCGGCCCGGACGACGTGGCAGGTGACGGTCTCGCTGGATACCCAGTCGGTGGCCAGCCGGGTCCCAGTGCCGGGCGCCCAGCCGCCGATCATGCTCGAGGAGTGGGTGGCCAACGCCGACCAGATCAAGGCCGACCCTGGCTTCCGGGCCGCGATGGCGCGCCGCGGCATCACCGACATGTCGCAGGTGCAGATCGACCCGTGGCCGGCCAGCAACTTCGGGCTGGACGTCGATAAGTCAGGGCGCCGTCTCGCGCGGGGCGTGGCCTACGTCCTGGACGGCCCCGGCTGCAACCCCTACGCCCGGCCGGTGGAGAACCTGGTGGCCATCCTGGACCGGGACACCGGCGAGGTGGTCGAGATCATCGACGGCGACGTGGTCCCGGTCCCGCAGGAATCCGGCCGCTACGACGCCGCAAGCCAGGGCGAGCTGCGGGAGCTCGCGCCGCTGGAGATCATCCAGCCCAGCGGCCCCGGGTTCACCGTCGACGACGGGTGCCTGCGCTGGGGGCCGTGGCAGATGCGCATGTCGATGCACCCCATCGAGGGGCTGGTGCTACACGAAATCTGCTACATCGACGGTGAGCGCGTCCGGCCCATCATGTACCGGGCCAGCATGTCCGAGATGATCGTCCCCTACGGGTCGACCGCACCCAGCCACTGGTGGAAGAACGCCTTCGACGCCGGGGACGTGGGCCTGGGCAAGATGGCCAACTCGCTCAAGCTCGGCTGTGATTGCCTCGGCGAGATCGTCTACCTGGACGCGGTCAGCGTGGACGAGGACGGCACCGCGCAAGCCCTGCCACAGGCCATCTGCCTGCACGAGGAGGACTACGGAATCCTCTGGAAGCACACCGACCTGGCGAACAACGCCGCTGAGGTGCGCCGGTCCCGCCGGATGGTGGTGTCCTTCATCGCCACCGTCGGCAACTACGAATACGGCTTCTTCTGGTACTTCTACCTGGACGGCACGATCCAGGCCGAGGTCAAGCTGACCGGCATCCTCCAGACGCAGGCGGTCGAGCCCGGCACCCGGGTGCCGTATGCCAACCCGGTCACCCCGGAACTGGCCGGTCCTCACCACCAGCACATGTTCGGCTTCCGGCTCGACATGTGCCTGGACGGGCCGGCGAACTCCGTCTACGAGGTCGATGCGGTGCCCGTCCCGCAGGGCCCGGACAACCCGTACGGCAACGCGTTCACCGCGAAGGCCACCCTGCTGGAAACCGAATCCGCCGCGCAGCGGATGGCGGCGCCGGAATGCGGCCGCTACTGGAAGATCGTCAACCACGGGTCACTGAACGCCTGCGGCGAGCCGGTCGCCTACAAGCTCGTCCCGCAGCCCAGCGCGCCGCTGCTGGCCCAGGAGACGGCGGCCATCACCGCCCGCGCCGCGTTCGCCACCCGCCATCTGTGGGTGACCCCGGCTCGCCCGGATGAACGCCGGCCGGCCGGGGATTTCCCCAACCAGCATCCGGGCGGGGCCGGGCTGCCTGCCTGGACGGCCGCCGACCGGCCGATCACCGACACTGACATCGTGTTGTGGCACACGGTCGGCGCGACCCATTTCTGCCGCCCAGAGGATTTTCCCGTGATGCCCTGCGAATACGTGGGGTTCACGCTGAAGCCGTTCGGCTTCTTCGACCGCAACCCCGCCATTGACCTCGCCCCGTCCGGGAACGGCCACTGCCACACGTGACCCTCCCGTCGCGTACGACGGCCGGCGTCCGGCGTTACGCGGCGAGCGGAATCTCCGCAAGGGCATTCCGGGCAGCGGGAACTTACGATGGGCGATGTGCCCTGAGATGGGCCGCGGCCCGCGGGGCAGCGTAACGGACCCAACGACTATACGGAGCGCCCATGCCGGTGACCGCGCCCGCCGACACGACGCGGACCGCGATCCTGACCGTTGACGACGACCCGGACGTGTCCCGCGCGGTCGCCCGTGACCTGCGGCGCCGCTACGGCAGCCGGTACCGGATCGTCCGCGCGGAGTCCGGCCAGTCGGCCCTGGACGCGCTGCGCGAGATGAAGCTGCGCGGTGAGCTGGTCGCGGTGATCCTGGCCGACTACCGGATGCCGCAGATGAACGGCATCGAGTTCCTCGAACATGCCATGGACGTTTACCCGGGCGCGCGGCGGGTGCTGCTCACCGCCTACGCCGACACCGGCGCCGCTATCGACGCGATCAACATCGTCGATCTCGACCATTACCTGCTGAAGCCCTGGGATCCGCCGGAGGAGAAGCTCTACCCGGTCGTGGACACCCTGCTGGAAGCGTGGCTGGCGTCGGATCACCGGCCGGTGCCCGAGATCAAGGTGGTTGGGCACCGCTGGTCGGCCCGGTCCTCGGAGGTGCGCGAGTTCCTCGCCCGCAACCAGGTGCCGTACCGCTGGTACGCGGCCGGCGAGCCGGAGGGAGAGCGGCTGCTCACCGCCGCCGGGGAAGACGGGCTCCGGCTGCCCGTGGTGATCACGCCGGACGCCGCGGTCCTGGTGGCGCCGTCCGACGCGGAACTGGCCAGCCGGGTGGGCCTGGCCACCACCCCGTCGGCCGACTTCTATGACCTCATCGTCATCGGCGGCGGTCCGGCCGGCCTCGGCGCCGCCGTGTACGGCGCGTCCGAGGGCCTGCGGACCGTGCTGGTCGAGCGGATGGCGACCGGTGGGCAGGCCGGCCAGAGCTCGCGGATCGAGAACTACCTGGGCTTCCCGGACGGGGTGTCGGGCGCTCAGCTGACCGACCGGGCCCGGCGGCAGGCCGCCAAATTCGGCGCGGAGGTGCTCACCACCCGCGAGGTGACCGGGCTGGAGGTCAACGGCTCGGCCCGCACCGTCCGGTTCTCGGACGGGTCCGCGCTCAGTGCCCACAGCGTGATCCTCGCGACCGGCGTCTCCTACCGGCAGCTGACCGCGCCGGGGCTGGAGGAGCTGACCGGATGCGGCGTCTACTATGGCTCCGCGCTGACTGAGGCGGCCAGCTGCCAAGGCTATGACGTCTACATCGTCGGCGGCGCCAACTCCGCCGGGCAGGCCGCGGTCTACCTGGCCCGTGGAGCCAAGTCGGTGACGATCCTGGTCCGCGGGCCCTCCCTGACCAAGTCGATGTCGCACTACCTCATTGAGCAGGTCCGCAACGTGCCGCAGATCTCGGTGCGCACCTGCACCGAGGTCGTGGCCGCGACCGGTGACGGGCACCTGGAGGGGCTCACGCTGCGGGACGCGAACACGGGCGGCACCGAGGACGTCGACGCCCAGTGGCTGTTCGTGTTCATCGGCGCGGCGCCGCTGACGGACTGGCTGGACGGCGTCGTGATGCGGGACGACAAGGGCTTCGTCCTGGCCGGCCCGGACCTGACCACCGAAGGTGAGCGGCCGCCCGGCTGGCCGCTGGACCGGGCGCCCTACCACCTGGAGACCAGCGTTCCCGGGGTGTTCGTGGCCGGCGACGTGCGCGCCGAGTCCGCTAAGCGCGTTGCCTCCGCCGTCGGCGAGGGTGCCATGGCCGTCATGCTCGTGCACCGCTACCTGGAGAAACTGTGACCGGTGAAACCCTGCGGTGCAGTCCTGAAGAGCTGCGCTCGCTGTTCCTGTTCGAGAAGCTCACTCCCGACCAGCTCGAGTGGCTGTGCCGGGACGGCCGCGTCGAGATGATCCCGCCTGGCCCGGTCTACACCGAGGGGGAGCCGGCCACCTGCTTCTACGTCCTGCTCGAGGGCACCCTGGTGATGTCACGCCGGGTCGGCGCCGACGACATCGAGGTGAACCGGACCTCCAGCCCCGGCGTCTACGCCGGCGCGTTCCAGGCCTACATGGGCGACCGGGTCCCGCAGATCTACAACAACTCGGTGCGGGTCACCGTGCCGTCGCGTTTCTTCGTGCTGGACGCCGCGTGTTTCGCCCAGATGATGACCGAATGGTTCCCGCTCGCGGTGCACCTGCTGGAGGGGGCGTTCTTCGGTAACCGGAAGACCCAGGAGGCCGTGGGCCAGCGGGAACGGCTGCTCGCGCTGGGCTCGCTGTCGGCTGGCCTCACCCACGAGCTGAACAACCCCGCGGCGGCGGCGGTCCGCGCCACCGAGTCGCTGCGTGAGCGGGTCGCCGGGATGCGGCATAAGCTCGGCCTGCTGACCAAGAAGCCCTACCATCATCCGACCCTGGAAGCCCTCATCGAGCTTCAGGAACGCGCGGTGGAACAGGTCGCGAAGGCGCCGGTCCTCGGCCCGATGGAAGCCTCGGATGCCGAGGACACCATCGCCGACTGGCTCGACGGGTATGGCATCTCGGGCAGCTGGGAGCTGGCGCCGGTTTTCGTGCAGGCGGGGCTGGACACCGCGTGGCTCGACCAGGTGGCGGAGATGGTAGACCAGGCCGGCCTGGAAGGCGCGGTGCGATGGCTCAGCTACACGGTCGAGACCGAGCTGCTGATAAACGAGATCCAGGACTCCACCAGCCGGATCATGTCCCTGGTCGGCGCGGCGAAGCAGTACTCCCAGCTGGACCGGGCGCCGTACCGGGTCATCAACGTGCATGACCTCCTGGACAGCACGCTGACCATGCTGTCCACCAAGATCGGCCCCGGGATCAAGATCGTCAAGGATTACGACCGGACCCTGCCGCATATCCCGGCGTACGCCGCTGAGCTCAACCAGGTCTGGACGAACCTGATCGACAACGCGGTCTCCGCGATGGGCGGGACCGGCACGCTCACCGTGCGCACCGCGCTGGACCGCGACCAGGTGCTCGTCGAGTTCGGTGACACCGGCCCGGGCATTCCGCCGGAGATCAAGGAGCGGATCTTCGAGCCGTTCTTCACCACCAAGCCGGTCGGCGAGGGCACCGGGCTCGGGCTCGACATCTCATGGCGGATCATCGTGAACAAGCACCACGGGGACCTGAGCGCCGAGTCGGTCCCCGGCGACACGCGTTTCCGGATCCACCTCCCGGTGACCGCCCCGGAAACCGGACGGCAGGAGCCAGCATGACGGCAGCGCCATCGATCGACCCGTCCGTCCCGCCCAGCGGGACCGGCTGCGCAGAGTGCGACGCGAGCGGCGGCTGGTGGTTCCACCTGCGCCGGTGCGCATTGTGCGGGCACATCGGCTGCTGCGACTCCTCACCGTCACAGCACGCGAGCGCGCACGCGGCGGCGTCCGGGCATCCGGTGATCCGCAGCTTCGAGCCGGGCGAGACATGGTTCTGGAGCTACCCGGACGAAAAGCTGTACGAGGAGGGCCCGGCGCTCGCGCCGCCGGAGCATCACCCGCTGGACCAGCCGGTACCCGGCCCGGCCGGCCGGGTACCGCGGAACTGGCGCGCCCTGCTGCATTAGTGCACTAACCCCCGGCGGCGCTTACCGCCCCCTTGCGGGCGCCGCCCCGCGCCCCTCACCACTCCATGCTGATGCTGGTGAAGTGGGTCAGCGTGTCGACGTGAAAATACAGGTCCGGTGGTCCCTGGCGAACTGCCTGCGCTCTTCGCGGTTCATTCGCTGCCTGCTCCTCGCCGTTTGCGGCCTATGGCGCCACCTTAATGTGGCCCGGGCCTGATGACCCGGAGCCGCCGCGCCGTAACGTGGGCGCATGCGCGCATGGGTAGTGGCCAAGCCCGGGCCGATAACCACCGGCCCGCTGGAGCTGACTGACCGGCCGGTGCCTGAGCCTGGTACCGGCCAGTTGCTGGTCAAGGTCATCGCGTGCGGCGTCTGCCGCACCGACCTGCACCTGACCGAGGGGGACCTGCCGCCCCGGTATCCGCGGATGACGCCCGGCCACGAGGTGGTCGGCCAGGTCGTCGGGACCGGGCCCGGCGTGACCCGGTTCCGCGAAGGGGACCGGGTCGGAGCGGCGTGGCTGGCCGGCACCGATGGCACCTGCCGTTTCTGCCGCCGCGGCGCCGAGAACCTGTGCCCGGCGTCCACCTACACCGGCTGGGACATCCACGGCGGCTACGCCGAGTACCTCACCGTCGCGGACGCGTTCGTGCACCCGCTGCCGAACGGGTTCAGTGACGCGGAGCTCGCGCCGCTGCTGTGCGCGGGCATCATCGGCTACCGTGCGCTGCGCCGGGCCGCAGTGCCGCCTGGCGGCACGCTGGGCATGTGGGGTTTCGGCGGCTCGGCCCACCTAGCCGCGCAGATCGCGATCGCGCAGGGCGCCGAGGTGCACGTGTTCACCCGCTCGCCGGTCGACCGCGAGCTGGCCCGCAGCCTCGGTGCCGCGTCGGTGCAGGACTCCTTCGACCCCTCGCCGGTCCCGCTGGACTCCGCGATCCTGTTCGCCCCGGTCGGCACCCTCGTCCCGCCGGGGCTAGCCGCCCTCGACCGCGGCGGGACCCTGGCCGTCGCCGGGATCTACCTCACCGACATCCCGTCGCTCAACTACGACCAGCACCTGTTCCAGGAGCGCAACCTGCGCAGCGTCACCTCCAACACCCGCGGCGACGCCCAGGAGTTCCTCCACCTGGCCGAACGGCTGCGGATCAAGGTGACCACCACCCCATACCCCTTCAATCAGGCCGACCGGGCCCTCGCCGACCTGAAGGCCGACCGCTTCAACGGCGCCGCCGTCCTGACCATGTGAGTTGGCCAAGCTGGACCTGATCCTGGAGCAGGTGCGTGTCCGGCCGCTGCACAGCTATAAACGACCCATCGGAGGGACCAGGGCCTCGATGAGGTGGGGGCCGGGCTCGGCCAGGGCCTGCCGGAGCTGGGCGGCGAACTCCGCCGCCGTGGTGGCGCGGGTTGCGGGAACTCCCAGGCCGGCGGCCAGGGCGGTGAAGTCCAGGGACGGCCGGGACAGGTCCAGCAGGCTGCGGGCGGCTTCGCCGGCCGTGACCGCGCCGACCCGGTCGAGTTCCATGGCGAGGATGGCGTAGGACCGGTTGCTGAAGATGACCGTGGTGATGTCCAGCCCTTCCCGCGCGTGGGTCCACAACGCGGAGATGGTGTACATCGCGCTGCCGTCGGATTCCAGCGCGATCACGGGACGCTGCGGGCAGGCGACGGCGGCGCCGGCGGCCAGCGGCAGCCCCTGGCCGATCGCGCCGCCGGTCAGCGTAAGCCAGTCGTGCGGGGGAGACCCCGCCGTCGCCCCGGGCAGGAACAGCCCGGAGGTGTTCGACTCGTCGGAGACGATCGCGCCCTCCGGCAGCAGGGCGCCGATGACGGCCGCAGCGGTCTCCGCGGTCAGGTCACCGTCCGGAAGCCCCGGCCGTCCGGGCTGCTGCGTGACCGGCTTGGCATCCGCGGCGACCAGATCGGCCAGCGACGTCAGTGCGCCGGCCACGTCGTCGCCGCGATCGGCGAGGACGTGCACCTGGCCGCCGGCGGGTACCAGCGTGCTCGGCTTGCCGGGGTAAGCGAAAAACGACACGGGCGGCTGTGCTCCGGCGAGGATCAGGTGCCGGGCGCCCGAAAGCTGCGCGGCCGCAAATTCCGCCAGATAGGCGAGCCGGTCGACAGCCGGGAGGCCGGCGCCGCGCTCGAGCCGGGCCGGGAAGGTCTCGCACACCAGGCGGGCGCCTGTGGCGGCGGCAATCCGGCTGGCCGCCTCCAGCCCGGCCCGCCGCACGCCGGCCCCACCGAGCATGATCACGCACGGCTCGCCGCTGCGCAGTGCCTTCGCGGCCGAGCCAATGACCTCATCGGGGACCGGTGACGGCAGGCGCGGCGGAACCGGGCGCGCGGGCTCGCCGCCCTCGGACCAGGACACGTCGGCGGGCAGGATGAGCGTGGCCACCCCGCCGGGCGGCGCGGACGCCGCCGCGACGGCCTCGGTGGCGTCCCCGGCCACGTCGGCAGTGCGCAGCGAGCGGCGGACCCACGCCGACACCGGCCGGGCGAGGGAATCAATGTCCGATTCCAGCGGCGCGTCGAGACGCTTGTGGTAGGTGGCATGGTCGCCGACCACGGCCAGTAGTGGCGTGTGGGCGCGCCGCGCGTTGTGCAGGTTGGCTAGGCCATTGCCCAGGCCTGGCCCCAGGTGCAGCAGCGCCGCCGCCGGCCGGCCCGCCATCCGGCCGTAGCCGTCGGCCGCGCCGGTCGCCGTCCCCTCGAACAGGCACAGCACGCCGCGCATTTCCGGTGCCGTGTCGAGGGCGGCGACGAAATGCATCTCCGAGGTTCCGGGGTTGGCGAAGCACACCTCCACCCCGCACCCGGCCAGTGTCCGGATGAGCGCCTGCGCACCGTTCATTCGATTCCTCCCTTGTGCTCCCGCAATGCCATCAGGCCAGATGATCCTCTGGCCCCTCCCGCCCGGCGGCCTCGCGCCGCGCCGCGCGTCCTGCACGCACCTGGCTGGCCACGATCACGGCGACAACCGCTAGCGAGAACCAGAGCCCATAGTGCGAGATTGTCTGCGCCACGACAATCGCGCGGTGGCCGAGCGCGTATCCGAGCCCCGCCAGCAGGCCCGCCCACAGCAGGGTGCCAGCCAGGTCCAGGATCAGGAGCGTGACCAGCCGCATCCCGGCCCAGCCGGCGATGATGTAGATGATCGCGTGAGGGATCGGCAGAAAGCGGACCAGCACGACCGCGGGCCAGGTGAACTTGCGCCCCCACCGCTGCACCCGCGCCATGTACCGTGACCCGCGATTCCGGCGGCCGGACAGCAGCACGATGACGCGCTCGCCCCATAGCCTGCCCGCCCACCAGTACAGCGGGTCGAACAGCATCAGCCCGGGAATTGCGGCGAGCAACACCACTAGCAGCGTCCCGTGGCCGACCCGGGCGAACGCCGCGGCGGCCACGATGGACTCAGTGGTCCCCCGTAGCAGCTCCAGCAGCACCGGGTGGGTCCCGACAAGCCCGGCCCGGAACGGCAGCAGCAGCAGGTAGTACAGGCCGCTGAGCGTGATACCCGACCAGCAGGCTATGTCGGCCGCTCGAGGCTGGCCGGCCCACGGCAGCCGCGGGTCGTTCCCCCGTTCGCCCGGCGCCTGGCCCGGATTCTCGCGCACGGTTTCCGCAGGCACTGTCGCCGGGCCTTCCGTCTCCGCCGGGTCAGGGACGCTCACGCGGCAGTCTCCCTAGTCGGCCCGATGACGAAACTATGGCAGCTCAGCGTACCGCCCCTTCCTCCTGACGGCGTGCCCCAGGCCGGCCCAGTACCGCCAGCGGTCCGCCCAGCGCTGCGCCCTGCGGTCGGCGAGAATCTGCCGGACGACATTGCGGCCGGGGATGCCGGTGACGCCGCCGCCGCCGTGGGTGGCCGAGCCGGCCTGGTACAGGCCACGGACCGGCGTGCGCAGGTCCGCGTAGCCCGCGGCGGGCCGGGCATGGAACATCTGGCCCAGCGGCAGCTCGGCCGCCTCCAGCAGCAGCGGCGCTAGCACGCGCCCGATGGCCGCCAGGTGTGCGTCATAGGCGTCGTAGGAGTCGGCGTCCCGCCGCGAGAACCTGGCGATCTGGGCGTGCCGCTCCGCCCGGTCCGCGGGCAGCCGCAGGCAACGGCCGTCCGCGCGGGGCGCGAAGTAGGGGCCCTGCGGGTACACGTGGTAGCCGTGCTGCTCCAGCCGCAGGTCGCGGACGAGATCCGGGGGAAGCAGGGACACCACGTACGACAGCGAGGTCACCGTATAGCCCGGCCCGAACGGATGCTCGCTGACGGCCGCCCCGCCGACCGTCTCCCGGCGCTCGCACACCAGCGTGTCCATCCCGTTCCTGGCCAGGTAGGCGGCGGCGACCAGGCCATTGTGCCCGCCGCCCACCACGACGGCATCTCTGCGACTGCTCATGCGCCTGAACCCTACGGGATGGGCTGCTGCCACGGGAGGACCGGGTTAACGGCTGGCCGCGGTCCGGCCGGGCAACCGGGCCCGGCCGCCCTATCCGGGCAGGTTGGCCTCGATGGCCGCGACCAGGTCCGGGTCGTCCGGCTCCGTACGCGGCCGGAACCGGCCGAGCACAGTCCCGTCCGGGCCGACCAGGAACTTCTCGAAGTTCCACTGGACGTCGCCAGCCTCGCCCGCGGCGTCGGGCACCGCGGTCAGCTCTGTGTAGACAGGATGCCGCCCAGGCCCGTTCACCTCGATCTTCTCGAACATCGGGAAGCTGACCCCGTAGGTGGCGGAGCAGAAATCCTGGATCTCCTCGGCGGTGCCGGGCTCCTGCCCGCCGAACTGGTTGCACGGGAAGCCGACGACGGCGAAGCCGCGCTCGGCGAACCGCTCATGCAGCCGCTCAAGTCCCGCGTACTGCGGCGTGAGGCCGCACTTGGAGGCGACGTTGACCACGAGCAGCGTCTTGCCGGCCAGCTCGCCCAGCGAGGACGGCTCGCCGGCCAGGGTGTTTACCGGAATGTCGGATACGGTCACGTTGGCGGGTCCTTCACTGTCGGAGGGCGGCCCTGGACACCTGCCTCAACACCGCCTCGCGCGCTTGCATGCCCGCCGGAAGCGAATGATGGCATCTGGCACCTATTCGTTACCGCCCGCATCCGGCCACCGGCCGCTGCTGGTCCGCCGCGCACGCGCTGGCCAGGCCGGCCGGGTCCATCCGCTCACCCCGGTCGGCCGCGTCCAGCGCCGACAGCAGCTGTTTCGCCGCGGCATCGCCGAGCAATGAGATCGCCTTCCCGGCGATTTCCGCATCGTCGGCTGGCCAGCCGGGGCTGCCGTGGAACGCGTTGGCGCGCAGCTCGATGACCTCGCCGTCGGCGAAGCTCAGCGTCACTTCGGCACCCCAGCGGGCGGGATATGCGGCATCCAGCGCGGCGCTGGTGTGCGTGTACGTGAGGTCCATCAGCCGCTGCAGTTCCGGCGCCAGCCGGGCGGCATTGGTGAAATCCTGCAGTGACGAGGCGCCGCGGGCCAGCGTGAGCGCCGCGCCGAAGGGCATCGAGAACTGGGCGTCGACCATGTTGGCGACGGTTCTCTTGCGCGCCAGCGGCTCGGCGACCAGGCTCATCCCGCCGCTCAGCACGCCGCAGTCGATCCGGGTCAGCCCGTCGGTCCGGCCGCCCTCGCTGCGGTAGGCCGCCAGCAGGTCCATCACGCCGTGCATGTAACGGCAGCAGGGATGGAACTTCACGCTTGTCTCGTGGATGGCCCGCAGCCCTGCGGCCCGCTCGGCAACATCGGTGGCATGCGCAGCCGGGCGGATCCCGCCGTAGATATGCATCAGGCCGTTGGGATCGTCGAAGGCGTCCATGGGCCCGGTGAAACCGCCGGCCGCGAGCTCGACGGCGAGGATCCCTGCCGCCGCAGCGGCACCGGAGTGGAAGCGCTTGGTCCAAGCTCCCTCGGTCAGGTAGGCCATGCTGCCTGCCGCCATGCTCAGTGCGATGCCGAAAGACCGCCGGATTGCGGTGGCGTCCAGGCCGCGGAGGTGGCCGACGGCGGCCGCGGCGCCGAACCCGCCGCAGATCGCTGTCGGGTGCACGCCCTGCCGGTAGAGCTCGGCCGGGCCGAGCAGTTCGCCGACGCTCGCCATCACCTGGTACCCGACGACGGCGGCCGCCAGCAGCTCCGCCGGCGTCGGCGGCGGGGCTGCCTGCGGTGCCGATGCCGCCGCGAGCAGCGCGGTCCAGATCACGGTGCCGGGGTGCGAGCTGGACGGCTCGTGGGTGTCGTCAAGCTCGAGGCTGTGCGCGCTGATGCCGTTCATGAGCGCCGCGTCCCGTACCGCCGCGGTCTGGCCGGTGCCGAGGACGGGGGCGGGGCCGGCCGACGTTGGCAGCAGCGCGTTCCGCGCCAGCCGGGCGGAGTCGGCGGCTGCACCGGCTGACGCCACTGCCAGGTAGTCCGCAAGCAGCAGCCGCGCCCGCTCCACGTCGGGCGCTGCGGGACGGGCAGCGGCGGCGAGCTCGGCAAGCGCAGACGTCGTAGCGGAATCCGTCACCGCACACCTCACCTGATGAGTCCGGCTAAACCTTATTAGGTCGGCCAAATCGTGCCTAGCTCACAATAAGCCTGCCCGCGTCTGCGCTGTCAAGCATCTGCCGCGGCCATCAGATTCGCTGCCGGTATGCGGCTTATCAGCCCGATCGGTGATGATCGGGTTCGCCGGCGTGCATCTTGACGGGACGCGCCGGCCGTCGCAATATGGCCGTCTAAAGGAGTCGTTCCGCCGGACAGGAGATGCCGTTGGAAGCCCGCGCCGCCCGTGCCTCACTGCGCGCCCTGCCCGCGCGGCCCGGACCGGAAGACCCTGGCGGCGGCAGCGCCTACCGCCAGCTGGCTTCCGACCTGCGGCGGGCGATCACGGCCGGGCGCTACCCGCCGGGCCAGCGGCTGCCGACCGAAGCTGAGCTGGTCGCCGCCACCGGGCTGAGCCGGCAGACCGTCCGGCGGGCG
>DASQVO010000036.1:0-11817 GCA_035640715.1 Streptosporangiaceae bacterium | reverse complement strand
GACCGTCGCGTAAGACCGGCAGCTTCAGGTTGTACACGCGCGCGGCGTTGCCGGCCAGCACGAGACCGGCGGTCTCCGCGTCGGGGCACAACGCGGCGACCGCGCGGGCGTTCTTCGCGATGCCGGGCACGCCGGGCCAGTCGGTGCCGAAGATCATCCGCCGGGTGAGCCTGCCCCAGTTGTGCCTGGCGTAGTACTCGCGCAGACGGGACGGTGGCAGGCCGGACAGCTCGATCCATACCCGTTCGCTGGACAGCGCCATGAACGCGGCCGCGTCGTACCACCAGCCCCGTCCGCCGTGAGCGAGCACGATGTCAAGACGGCGGAAGTCGCGCAGCACATCATCGGCCAGCACCGGGTCGGCCAGCGCATTCGCAGATCCGGGAAAGGAGCTTGTGCCGCAGTGCACCACGACCGGAATGCCCGCCGACTGGCAGATCTCGTAGGCAGGGTACAGTGCACGGTCGTTCACCGCCGCGCCGGCGTGCACGGGATGGATCTTGAGGGCAACCGCGCCGAGGCTGAGCTGGCGCGCCAGCTCTTCGTCGACCGGATAGTGCAGGTGCGGGTTGAGGTTGGCGATTGCCTTCAGCCGGTCCGGGTTCTGGCGGGTAAGCGGCAGCAGGTCCTCGATCGGCTGAATGCCGGTCACCTTGGGACTGTATTCGCACAGCAGCAGCGCGACGTCGACTCCCTGGGCGGCGAGATGGGCGTCAAGCGCCTCCGGGACGATCGTGCCGCCTGCGTCGTACATCTGGTCCAGGACTTCATGGTCGCCGAAGTCACGGGCCCACTGTTTCCACGCCGGTTTGAGGGTCGGCAGTCGCGCGGCGTGCAGGTGCACGTCGACGAGGGGACGGCCGTCGAGCATCAGCCCACCTCCAGCTCGCTTACCCTGTCTTCCGCTCGTCTCCGGGGCGTCTTCAGGCCCTCCAGGCAGGTGTAGTAGCCGTCGGCGTCCTGAACGTAGGTATCGCCGGTGCGCAGCCACTCTCCCTGGAACACCCGGCGTGAGGCGTCGTACTGCGACCAGTAGCCCGTCGCCGCCGATTCTCCCCGTACGTACAGCGTGCCGGGAGTGCCTGGCGGTACATCGTTCCCGGCTTCGTCACCGGTGGTACAGGCTGGCCGGCAGAGCTTCCCCGGCTGAGGCGAGCTGGCGGCGCCGACAGCGGGGCCCGTTTCGGCGGCCTGGCTGATCATGATCGTCCTTCCGTTCTGCCGTCGGTCATTCTATGCTCTACGCCAAAACGTAAATACGTCAAGTATTCGTAGTACATTTTGCGCTCGCCGGTCACTTGATCAGAAATGACTCTGGCGATCCACAGATGAGGTGCGAGGGCGCGGGTCTAGCGGCGGCTGAGGCGTTCCAGGGCCCGGAAACCGTCTTTCGTGACGGTCTCCCAGGGGTGAGGAGTCAAGCCGGCGATGAGTGCGATCGGGCTATCCGACGTCTGCTTTCGCGGCCTGGCAGATGCGCCAGCCGGTAATGAAGGTGGGGATAATGCGCACGAAATGCACTCCTTCCCCAGTGGGCCATGGTTCGACGGCGGCTTGCACAACCGAGGCGCGCTCGGCGTCGGAGTCCACGTGATGCGCGGCACCGTGAATGAAAACGAACCACCCTTCCGGGCCGGCGATGCTGAGGCGGTCGACCTCGAAGGCCACCTTGTACTCCGCGCCCGCGATGCCGGTCCGGAGGTCCTCGCCGACCGGGCTGTCCTGGCTGGTGCGGAACAGGATGGTTCCCTCATACAGCTTGTAGCTGACCGGGAGCACCGCCGGGCCGGCCATGCTGGAATACGCGAGCCGGCCAATGCCGCCCGGGGAGATCAGCCGCAGGCACTCGGCCTCCTCCAGATGTTCCGTCGCAAGTCCCGGGCTGACCGGACCTGGAAACACGCCGTCGCTCCTGCGGTCAGACATCAGCGATCCCCCGTGATCGGCCGCTACGATAGCGCCAACGTTCCCCGTCCAACACCCGGTAACCGTGTCCGCGCGACCGGTGACCTCTGGCGGGCCGTGGCCCCCGCAGCCAATGGCTGGGCTCGCGTGGCCGATAATTGGGTATGGCGACACCACCAGGGGCACCCGAAAGAGCACCGGAGACCTCGCGCACACCCCGGGTCGTGCTCGCCGAGGACGATGTCCTGCTGCGTGAAGGCCTCGCCAGCTTGCTCGACCGCTCGGGTTTCGACGTCGTCGGCCAGGCAAAAGACGGGGGCGAACTGCTCGACCTGGTCCGTTTGGCCAAGCCGGAGCTGGTGATCACTGACATCCGGATGCCGCCGGCGCATGCTACCGAGGGTCTCCAAGCGGCACGGGTGATCCGCGAGGAACTGCCCGGCACGGCGATCATCGTGCTGTCCGCGCACGCCGAGGTGGATGAGGCGATGGAGCTGCTGTCCGGCGGGGAGCGCCTCGGCTACCTGCTGAAGAGCCGGGTGACCGATGTAGCGGAGTTCATCGAGACGGTCGGGCGGATCACTGCGGGCGCCTCGGTAGTGGATCCGTCACTGGTGCAGGAACTCGTAAGGGTTCGCCGGCGGCGTGATCCGCTCGACGCCCTGTCGCCGCGTGAGCGCGAGGTGCTCGCCCTGATGGCCGAGGGCGCGTCCAATGCGGGCATCGCCCGCCGGATCTTCGTCTCCGAGGGCACGGTCGAGAAGCACGTCCGCAGCATCCTCACCAAGCTTGACCTGCCGGAGAGCGGAACCGATCATCGACGGGTGCTGGCGGTCCTCAAGTTCCTCGAAGCCCGCTAACCAACCGGGTCCTGGCCCGTTCGATCACCTCGGCCGAGCAGTTCGATGACCGCGTTCGCTGAGAGCAGCATTTTCGGCACGAAACCGATTGCCGGGCTCTTGTCGATGAGATCTTCGAGTTCCTGCTGGGGATGGGCCGAGATCAGGACCACCCGCCACCGCCGCCCCGTTACCGGGCTGAGACGTTCCGCTACGTCGAATCCGCTCTCGTCGCCCAGCCTGATATCGACGAGGACGACATCAGGGTCGTGCTCCTGGGCGGAACGGATCGCATCAGCACCGGTCGATGCGACTCCCACCACGGTGATCCCCTCGCGTTCCAGCAAGGAACGCGCTGCCCAGAGGAATTCGGCGTTGTCGTCAACGATCACGGCGCGCACGGTCACCGGCTCAGCATGCCCGTTCGATTGGCCAGCCACATTGCAGCTAACGGGAAATGCGCAAGCCCGGTAGCCCGTGCCGCGCACCCCGGCCGTCCGGCCACGCAACTGCGTTCGCGAAGGCGGGCACGGCAGGGGGAACCGCCCTGCCATCGGGAAGCAGCTCACCTGCGTCCTCGAACAGGACGACTCCGTTGCATAGAAGACTCCACCCTTGCTCCGGATGACTGGCCACGACTCTCGCAGCCATGCGATCCGGCGCTTGAGAACCCGGGCAGCCGGGCTTGTGCTGGCACATCTTGTCCTCCGATACCGTGTGCGGACCTCGGTAACGGCATTACTTGTCGTTCTAAGTGCCTCGCGAAACGGTGCTGGTCGGCCGATCGTGGGGTCTCGTCGCGGCTAGGTGCCTGTTACGGCGGCTTACTTACCCAGGATGGCGCGTGAACGCGGCTCCGTCTTCACGGCAGGCGGCTAATTCCGCTACCAGCCAGCGGGAATGCGGGGGATGAGGCCAGCCGGGAGCGGCCCGATAACAAGGACAGCAGCGGGCCGAACGCACGCTGCCGCGCGCATCAGGCAGGGGGCTCCTGCCCGCTGGATGCGTGCGGCAGCGGGTCATGCTCTGCCCCGCCGGCTCCGGCTGAAATGAGGATCCATTCGCGTAGCCGTTTCCGGTCCAGCTTGCCGACGCTGGTCAGCGGGATGGCGGGGACGATCCTGATCTCCCGCGGGTACTTGGTGGCCGCCAGGTGCGCCCGGGCATGCCCGAGGAGCTCGCCGTCGGTGGCGGCCGCGCCGGGGCGCAGCGAGACGAAGGCGACGACCTCCTCGCCGAGCCGGGCGTCGGGGCGTCCCACGGCCCCGGCCTGGGCCACGGCCGGGTGGGCCAGCAGCACGTCTTCGACGTCCCGCGGGTAGACGTTGAACCCGCCGCGGATGATCAGGTCCTTCTTCCTGTCCACCACGTACAGGTAGCCGTCGGCGTCCAGGTGCCCGATGTCGCCGGTGCGCAGCCAGCCGTCCGCCAGCGCCACCGCGCTGGCCTCCGGTGCGCGCCAGTAACCGGACAGCACGCCCGGCGACCGCACGCAGATCTCACCGTCCTGGCCGGGTGGCAGCAGCTGGTCCTTGTCGTCGCGGATGGTCACTTCGCAGCCCGGGACGGGCAGGCCCACGCTGCCGGGCCGGCGCGCGCCCAGCGGATTGGACGACACGATCGACGCGGACTCGGTGCACCCGTACCCTTCATAGATCGTCGCGCTGGGCACCCGGGCCTCGAACTCCTGCCTGGTCTCAGCGGCCAGCGGGGATGCCCCGGACGACACCGCGACGAGCTCGGACAGGTCAGCCTCCTCCAGCGGCTGGCTGAGCAGCATCTGGATCATCGACGGAACCAGGGCGCTGCGCTGAACCCGGTGCCGCTGCGCCAGGTCAACCCACCCGGCCGGGTCGAACCAGCGCATCAGTATCGCCTTGCCCGGCTCCTCCTGATGCATGGCGACACAGGTGACCAGCAGGCCGTAGGCGTGGGCGAGCGGCAGCGGCATGAGCGAGGTCGTGAGGCCGGCGCCGGCGGATGCCTGGTGCGACGCCGAGCCGCACCAGTAGAGGTTGGCATGGGTGAGCGGGACGCCCTTGGACCGGCCGGTGGTCCCGCCGGTGTACAGCAGCGCGGCCAGGTCGTCATCGGCCCGGTCCACGATCGGTCCCGGGCCGCCCGCGGCCACCTCGGCGAAGTCCAGCACCGGGACCGGCGCACCGGAATCCGCCGGGACTCCCCCGGTGACCACGACGAACCGGACCCCGGCCACGCCCTCCAGCGCGGCGCTGACCTTCGGCAGGAATTCAGCCGCGGTCACCACGCCGACCGCTTCCGAGTCGGCGAGCCCATGCCGCAGCTCGTCCTCACTGACCAGGAAGATCAACGGGGTCACCACTGCCCCGGCGCGCCATGCCGCCGTGTAGGTGACGAGCACCTCCGGGCAGTTGGCCATCAGCACGACCACCCGGTCGCCCGGGCGGACCCCCAGACCGATCAGCCCGGCGGCGAACCGGGACGCCCGATCGGCCATCGAGCCGGTGGACGACCAGGCACCCTCGAAGAACAGGTAGTCGTAGTCACCGTGCCGGTCCAGCTGGCGTTCCGCCTGGCGGGCCAGGTTCTGCTCACCCATCTCAGCCCCATCCGTTGCGCGGCCTTCGCTGGCCGCCGCGCGGCGGGTTGCCGCATCAACCCGGCCGCACACCCGATAGGGTCAATACGCACCATACGATCAGCGCGGGCTCCGCTCAACTGTTCCCGCCAGAGGCCGGCCGGTGCTGTCACACGGCCCATGAGCTCGCCGGCCGGCCGCGACGGCCAGGTCAACCAGGCGCGGTTTGTTACGGGTGCGACGGGTCGCTGCCGAAGTGGCCGGTGGCCTGGGCCTTCTCGCGGAGCGCCGCGGGGAAGCCGGGGCCTAGGCGCGGCTCGACGTCTTCGAGTGCGAGCGGTTCCCGGCAGCGGGCGCAGACGACCTCGGCGTGGGTGGCATGACCGCATGTTGTGTGGTGCAGGACGACGGGCGGCCCTTCCGGCGCGGCCAGCCAGCGGTCTCCCCACCGGCTGATCGCCGCGAGCACCGGGAAGAAGTCGCGCCCCTTCTCGGTCAGCACGTACTCGTGCCGGAGGGGTCTTTCCTGATAGGGAACGCGGCGCAGCAGCTCCTCGGCCACGAGCCGGTTCAGCCGCTGCGTCAGCACGTTACGGCCGATGCCCAGGATCCGCTCGAAATCGTCGAATCTCCTGGTCCCGAAGTAGGCCTCGCGGAGCACCAGCGGTGTCCACCAGTCGCCCACCACGTCGATGGTGCGGGCGACCGAGCAAGGCCATGACGAGAACGGAGTGCGCTTCATCCGGTCAATCTCACGGCAGCGCCGCCGTGCCCAGGACATCGAGCCGGGCAGGGACGTGCTTGTGCCAGGGGGTGCCGGCCCACGCGTCCCGGTCACTGGCGGCGGTCAGCTCGTTCGGCGCGACGCCGGTGACCACCGGCGCCCCCTCGGACCCGGGCACGGACAGGCCCATCCCGTTCGGCAGCGACAGGTGGCCGACCTGCATGCGGGGGGTGGGCTCGACGACGACATCGGCGGCGCCCCGCCTGGTGGTCAGCCGCACCCGGTCACCGGCAGTTATCCCCAGCCGCTCGGCGTCGGCGGTGCTCATCCGCAGCGTGCCGCCGGCATCACGCTTGCGCCAGCCAGGGTCGCGGATGATCGTGTTAGCGGTGAAGGCGCGGCGTTCCCCGGCCGAGAGGACATATGGCCAGTCCGGGTCGGGCGCGGGAAACGGCCGCGCGGCCAGCGCCGCGACCTCAGCGAGCAGTTCGGGAATGTCGAGCTGGATCCGCCTGCCCACCCGCCGCCACGTCTCGTCCTGATCGTCATCGGTGATGACCAGCCCGTGCGGGCTGGACAGGATGGCGTCGAAGAGCCGCTCGCCCGCCTCCGGTCCTTCCCCGTAGCCCGCCCGTTTCACCCCGGCGGGGTTCTCGCCGGCGCACTTGCGGGCCGCGGCCCACAGGACCGCCGCGGCCGCCGCGCCGCTGCCCAGGGTGGGCCCGAGGGTGCGGTACAGCAGTACGGGAGCCAGCCTGGTGAGCCGGCGGTCAGCGGCGACCGCCGCGAGGAAGGCGCCGGCGAAAGCTGCACGGCCCCGGGCCGCCGCCTTTCTGAGGGGGCTGTAGTCCGCCTCGCCCAGCGCTCCCAGCGCCTCGACCAGGCGCGCGTGAATCTCGGGCTCGGGCAGGACGTCCCCGGGCGCTTCCACCACCGGATGACGGAGGTGGAACACGTTGCGGGGAAATTCAAAGTTGAAGAAGGTCGCCTCGAACTTCTCATACTGGGTGGGCGCGGGCAGCACGTAGTGGGCCAGGCGGGCGGTCTCGGTCATCGCCACGTCGATGACCACGACCAGGTCCAGCGCCCGCAGCGCCTCCCGCATCCGGGCCGAATCAGCCAGCGAGTGCGCGGGGTTGCTGCTCTCCACCAGCATCGCCCGGTAACGATCAGGATGGTCGGTGAGGATCTCGTCAGCGATGACGTTGCACGGCACCAGGCCGCTGATGACCGGGGCCTTCACGACCGGGCTCCTCGGGCCCTCACCAGCCGGGTACCCGCGGTCCCGGCCGATGGCGGCCATGCGGGAGAACAGGTACTGCGCCCCGCGCTTGCCCAGGTTGCCCGTCAGCAGCCAGAGCAGCTTCTCGACGTAGCTGACCAGGGTCGAGTCCCTGTTCATCTGCACGCCGAGGTCCTCAAGGACCGCAACGGAACCGGCGGCCGCGATCCTGCGGGCAGCGGCGCGCACCAGGTCCTCCGCCACGCCTGACGCCTCGCAGTACCGGCTGACCGGGACCCGCCCGAGGACGGCCCGCACGGCATCGAGGCCGTCGGCGTGGGTGGCCAGCCAGCCGGTCGCGACCAGGTCCTCCTGGACCAGGACCGCCGCCAGGGCCGTCAGCAGATAGACGTCGGTGCCGGGGCGGACCTGCAGATGGAAGTCGGCGAGTTCCGCGGTCTCCGTCCGCACCGGGTCGATCACGATCATCGACCGCCCCGGATCCTTCGCGATCTCCTTGAGCACCGAGCGCGCCCGCGGGAAGCCGTGGGACTGGTAGGGATTCTTGCCGACGAACACCGCGACCTCGCAATGCTCGACGTCTGCCCGGGTGTAGTCCCCCAGCATCCGGGCATTCACCCAGAACTCGCCCGTCTTCTCCTGCGCTAGCGCGCTGGAACGGTAGCGGGCTCCCAGCGCCGCCAGCGTCGCCGTCGCGTAGGCGCCGCCTAGGTGGTTTCCCTGACCGCCGCCGCCGTAGTAGAAGACCGCCTCTCCGCCGTGGGCGTCCCGGATCTCCCTCAGCCGCGCGGCCACCTCGCGGATCGCCGTGTCCCAGTCGATCTCCTCGAACGTGCCGTCCGCACGGCGCCGCAGCGGCTGCGTGACCCTGCCCGCCCGGCCGTTCTGGTAATGATCCAGGCGCAGGGCCTTGTTACAGGTATATCCGCGGGACGAGGGATGCAGCTTGTCGCCGCGGATGCGGTTGAACGACCGGCCGTCCGCACCGACCAGGATCTCGATTCCGCAGTTGCACTCGCACAGGATGCATGCGCCGGGCCGCCAGCTTCCTGATGCGGCCGGTTCCTCTGAGCCGTTCAGCGAGATCTCCAATGCTCGGCGGGCTGCAGCGTGCCGCAGGCGCTATGGCATGCGGTCCACTATTCGCAGGCTACAGGAGTGAGTTCACTAGCGAAACTCTCCCCTGGCTTCTCCGCGACGATGTGCTCAATGCCCGCGCCCACGCCAGCCGCGACATCACACGAACGATTATCTTCGATGAGGAGTCGCTGGTTGCGCCTCGCGACACCACCGGATCCTGGGAGACGAGGTCAAAGAACGCCGACATCCGGTCGAAGCCGCCCTCCTGCCGCGCCAGCGTGGCCGCGAGGTCGAACCGGAAGCCGTCGACGCGGAAATCCGTGAGCCAGTGCCGCAGCGAGTCCATGATTAGCTGGAGGGTCAAGGGATGGCCGGCGTTCAGCGAATTGCCCGTGCCGGTCGTATCGAAGTAGTACCGGGGATCACCGGCGTCAAGGCGGTAGTAGGCGGGATTGTCGAGCCCGCGGAAGCACAGTGTCGGGCCGAGATGGTTGCCTTCCGCGGTGTGGTTGAACACCACGTCGAGCAGCACCTCGATGCCGGCCCGTTGCAGCGCGTCGATCATGGCCTTGAACTCGGCGACCTGGCCGCCGGGGCGCCCCGCGCGCACCGCGGCGGAATACGCCTGGCTGGGGGCGAAGTACCCGATCGTGTTGTATCCCCAGTAGTTCGTGAGCCCCCGGCCGGCCAGCCAGCCCTCGGGGACGATCTCGTGCACCGGCAGCAGTTCGACGGCTGTCACGCCGAGGTCGACCAGGTAGCCGATGGCCGCCTCGTGCCCGAGCCCGGCGCCTCGTTGCAGCGCACCCCGCGGGACGGCTCATAAGGGCCGGCCGCGCGGTACCCATAGGCTTGCCCGGCACCGACGCCAGGCACGAAGCCGTGCCAGACGCCAGCGTCGTAGTCCCGCAGGGGTATCCGCGTCTCTGTGCCTGTGTCGCTGAGCAGGCACAGCGTCATCGCGTCGGCGACGTCGGACGCCACGGCGAAGTTCGTCCCCCCGTCACAAGGCGTCGCGCCCAGCGGGAACGGGCGTCCCGGCAGCGCAGACGGTGCCGGCCGGGCCTGTCCATCCCGGGGGGTGTTCATCGCCCGGCTCCCGGGCCGATGTGGAGCCGCCCGGATGTGGGCGAGGTCTCCGGTAGATGGTTCATCGGCCAAGAACCTGATACCCGCAGACCTTGTTGCCGTCAGCCGCGCTGCTCGCGTACCTGGCGCTTGATGCGGGACAGCATCGCGGCCATGCCGCGCAGCCGCAGCGGGCTCACCAGGTCCTGCAGTCCCAGCTGGCTGGAGAATTCGCCCGGCGTCGCCAGGACGTCATCCGCGCTGAGCCCGTCCAGCCCGGCGTGCAGGATGCCAGCGAACCCGCGGGTGGTCGGCGCCTCCGGCGGCGCGTCAAAGAACAGGTGAACGGCGCCATCGTCGTCTACCTCGACAGCCAGGAACAGCGGCGACTGGCACTCCGGCACCTGCTCGAGCAGGTCGCGGTGACTGGCGTACCTGGCGGGCAGCGCCGGCAGGTCGTCGGAGAATTCCAGCAGCAGCTGAAGGCGTTCCTTGCCCGGCAGCGTCGTAAAGTCCTCGGCGATCTCCGCCAGGCGCGGGTTCAGCGCGCTCGTGGTCATGGCTTCTCACCCCGGGCAATGGGAACCCGGACGGTATTACCCCACTCGGTCCATGACCCGTCGTAGTTGCGTACGTTCGGGAACCCGAGCAGGTGGTGCAGCACGAACCAGGTGTGGCTGGACCGCTCGCCGATCCGGCAGTAGACCACGACATCGTCGTCCGGGTGCAGCCCCGCCTCGTCGGCGTAGATCGCCTCCAGCTCCTTGCGGGCCCGGAAAGTACTGTCCTCGGCCGCGGCACGTGCCCACGGGACATTCTTCGCGCCCGGGATGTGACCGCCCCGCACGGCACCCTCCTGCGGGTAATCGGGCATGTGCAGCAGCTCACCGGTGTATTCGCCCGGCGATCGCACGTCGATCATCGGCTTGCCCAGGTGGGCACGCACCTGGTCCCGGAACGCCCGCACCTTCGTGTCGTCACGTTCCACCACCGGGTAGTCGGCGCGCGGGCGCTCCGGCACCTCCTTGGTGAGCGGGCGCCCCTCGGCGATCCACTTGGACCGCCCGCCATCGAGGAGGCGGACGTCCGGGTGGCCGAACAGCGTGCATACCCACAGCGCGTACGCGGCCCACCAGTTGTTCCGGTCGCCGTACAGCACGAGCGTGGTGTCCCGGGAGATGCCCTTCTCCGACATCAGCCGGGCGAATCCGCTGCCGTCCACGTAGTCGCGGGTGAGCGGGTCGTTCAGCTCGGTATGCCAGTCCAGCTTGACCGCGCCGGGGATGTGGCCGGTCTCGTACAGGAGCACGTCCTCGTCGGATTCCGCCACGACAAGGCCCGGGTCGCCGGCGTGGGTGGCCAGCCATTCCGTGGAGACGAGCATCTCCGGGTGGGCGTAGTCCTGGAACTTCGCCGCAGAGTCATAAGGCAGGACCATGGCTTCATCACCTCCGCTCGCTGTCCGCTTTCCCGCCCGCGCCACGGTACGGGAGGCGGAAGGTATCGCAGCTAAATAACGCCGCGCCAGCGCCGGCCCTTCCCGGCGCCGCGGTTTTCGCCCTGGCCGCTGGATAACCAGCATGCCACGATTCAAGCAGGCGCAGCAGTCCCGGAAGAGGGCATCTGTCATCTGCGCCGGAGGCCGTCTCAGGCCAGGGAAAGGAACAGTTTCTCAAGCTGCTCCTCGCTGATGGCGTCGCCGTCCCCGGCGCACTGCCGCAGGCCGGTTGCGATGACCTTGAAACCGGCGCGGTCGAGCGCCCGGGACACCGCCGCCAGTTGCGTCACGACGTCGGCGCAGTCGCGGCCATCCTCGATCATGCGGATGACGCCGCGGATCTGTCCCTCCGCGCGGCGGAGCCGCCTGACGACGCCGGCAAGCTCCTCGGCTGCGATCTGCATCTGAATCCTCCAGTCACATTATACCCTGGCCGGTATCGGCCCGGGCCAGTGGCGGTGCCGTGCGCCCGGCGGCAGCGGATC
This sequence comes from Streptosporangiaceae bacterium, assembly GCA_035640715.1. Lineage (GTDB taxonomy): Bacteria > Actinomycetota > Actinomycetes > Streptosporangiales > Streptosporangiaceae > DASQVO01. The sequence goes on along the minus strand of DASQVO010000036.1, from coordinate 418 downwards.
GCCACGCGGACGGGTGCGGGAATTCCGGCCGCCCTGCCGCGTTATACCACGTGGGGTATTTACCGTCACGACCGGATGAGGAGCAGATGAGCACCATCGCACTGACGAAGGACACGTTCGAGGACACGGTCACCCAGCCCGGCATCACGCTCGTCGACTGGTGGGCGTCCTGGTGCGGGCCGTGCCGCATGTTCGCGCCGGTGTTCCAGGCGGCCAGCGAGCAGCACGCCGACATCACGTTCGGCAAGATCGATACGGATGACCAGCAGGAACTGGCCGCCGCCGCGCAGATCACCTCGATCCCTACGCTGATGGCCTTCCGCGACGGAGTCCTGGTCTTCTCCCAGCCCGGCGCGCTGCCGGCGCCCGCGCTCGAGCAGGTCATCGAGGCGGTCCGCGGCCTGGACATGGACGAGGT
>DASQVO010000035.1:0-16458 GCA_035640715.1 Streptosporangiaceae bacterium | reverse complement strand
CCTCACCGGCTGTGACGCGCCCGGGCTGGGTGCGGCGGGTCAGGCCGAAGCGCTGGCGGCGCTGGAACGCGCCGAGGCCAAGCACACCGCCGTCCGGGCGAAGATCCTCTCCGCGTTCGGTGCGGGCCGCGGGTTCGAGGCGGACGGGCATTACGGGCCCAAGCCGTGGCTGCGGGCGGTCACCCGGGTCAGCAAGGGCGCGGCGGCCGGGGCGGCCGGCTGGGCGAAACGCCTGCAGGCCCACCCCGCGGTCGCGGACGCGCTGGCGGCCGGGGCCATCTCCGCCTCCTGGGCAAAGGAGATCTGCGGCTGGACCGACCTGCTGCCTGAGGACAGGCGCGGGGACGCTGACCATATCTTGCTAGCCGCCGCCACCGGCGGCGCGGACCTGCATGATCTGGCCGCGCTGGCCCGGGAGATGGCCGAACGGTCCCGCACCACCCCCGACACCGGCGCCGACCGGGACTTCGATGACCGGCAGGTGCGGCTGGATGTCACGTTCGGCGGGGCCGGGCAGCTGGCCGGGGACCTCACCCCGGGCTGCGCGGCAGCGCTGAGTGCGGTGCTGGAGGCGCTGTCGGGCAAGGCGGGGCCGGAGGACACCCGGACCCTGCCCCAGCGCCGCCACGACGCACTCCAAGAGGCGTGTCAGCGGCTGATCGCGGCCCGGATGCTGCCTAGCCGGCACGGCGAACCCGTCCACGTCCAGGTCCATGTCGACCTCGCCGCCCTGCGCGGCCTGCCCGGCGCCTCCGGCCTGGAGGCCGCCTGGGCCGCCGCCCGCACCGGCACGAGCAGCGGCGGGGGCGTCGGCAATGGTGGCGCGGCAGGCACCAGCGGCGCGATGGGCAGCGGCGGGGGCACCAGCAGCGGCGAAGGCACCGGCTGGTCACCGGCCCGGGCCGTCGCCGCCCCTGGATCCTGCCACCTATCCGGGGCCGACGCGGAGGCCGCCGCCTGCGACGCGACCATCATCCCGGTGATTACCGGCCAGCTCGACGGGGCCGCCCTGGACCAGCTCACCGAGATCTTCCTCACCGCGTACGGCTTGGCCCACCCCGCCCCCGGCGGGGGACTTGCCCCGGCTGCCGCAGGCGGCCACCCCATCGCCAGCCCAGGTGCCGGCAGCATGACGGGCGGCGCCGCCAGCGGGCCCGCCCCGGCCTGTGGCTGCACCTGCGGCAACTGCACCTGCCCGGCCCGCATCCCGATCTCCCCGGCGATGCGGCAGCGGCTCCAGCACACCCTGCTGCAGCTGGGCACCGACCTGGTCTCCGGCCCCGGCGGCCTGGCCGCCTACCTGCGCGCCCGTCTGCTCAGCCACCCTTACACCGGGGCCAGCCAGCCCCTGGACCTGGGCACCCCCACCCCGGAGATCCCCCCGCACCTGCGGCGGGCGGTCATCCTGCGGGACAAGTGCTGCCAGTTCCTGGGCTGCCACCAGCCCCCGTCGGTCTGCCAGGTGCATTATTTGATCCCCCGCTCCAAGGGCGGCCGCGCCGCGCTGGGGAATCTCCGCCTTTTGTGTCGCTTCCACCATTTGACTGTGATCCATCGCTGGGGATGGACGCTGACCTGCCACCCCGACGGCACCATCACCGCCACCAGCCCCGACGGACGTGTCCTGCACAGCCACAGCCCACCCAGCCAAGCGGCCTGAGCGCCGCGCCCATTATCGCCGGCCTGACCCGGCACACATGATCGAGACCGGCCGGCGGCGATTGATCTCGCCGGGCGCGCCCAGCTCGGGTCAGCCGGGAGCGGTCCCCGGCAGTCCGTCCGGGGCTCCGGGATTGGTAGGCGTCGTTGATCGTGTGGTCTGAGTTCGGCTGGGATTCTTGTTCGCTGTGACGCTCTGTGGTCGCTGCGGGGATCAGGGCAGGGTCAGGATGCGGGGGCCTTCTTCGGTGATGGCGACGGTGTGCTCGATGTGGGCTGCCCGGCTGCCGTCGATGGTGAGCAGGGTCCAGCCGTCGGTGCCTGTGCGGTAGTCGTCGCGTCCGCCGGCCATGAGCATGGGTTCGATGGCGAGGGCCAGGCCGTGGCGGAGGGGGAAGCCGCGGCCGGGGCGTCCTCGGTTGGGGACGTGGGGGTCTTCGTGCATGCGGCGGCCGATGCCGTGACCGCCGAAGTCGGCGGGCATGCCGCAGCGTGCAGATCGGGCGACGGTGCCGATGGCGTGGGAGATGTCGCCGATGCGGTTGCCCAGGGTGGCTGCAGCGATACCGGCGTCGAGGGCCTGCTGGGTGGCGTTGATCAGGTCCAGGTCGGCGGGGCGGGGCGTGCCGACGGTGAAGCTAATGGCGGCGTCGCCGGTCCAGCCGTCGAGTTCCGCGCCGCAGTCGATGCTGACCAGGTCGCCGTCGCGCAGGCGGTCATCGGTGGGGATGCCGTGCACGACGGCGTCGTTGACCGAGGTGCAGATCACTGCGGGGAAGGGGGTGGAAGCGAAGGAGGGCCGGTAGCCGAGGAAGGGCGAACGGGCCCCGGCCTTGGTCAGGACGGTGCGGGCCGCTTCGTCCAGGTCTCGCAGGGACACCCCGACTCCTGCCGCTTCCCGGACGGCGGCGAGTGCGTGGGCCACGACGCGCCCGGCTTCCCGCATTGCGTCCAGCGCCGCGTCGGTCTTGATCTCCACCATGTCCTGCAACTCCCTGTCTCACGCACCGGCATCCAATTATTATACCGGTATTAGTATAACGGGCATGGTAAGGACTCCTTTGACTCCCTGGGAACGGCAGCGCGGAGAGCGGTTCGGTGCGCTGCTGCGTCAGGCGCGTGGCGATCGCAGCATGGTGGAGGTCGCCGCGGCGGCGGGGCTGTCGGCGGAGACGCTGCGCAAGATCGAAACCGGGCGGGCGCCGACTCCGGCCTTTTTCACCGTGGCGGCTCTGGCTACCGCGCTGGAGGTGTCCTTGGACGAGCTGGCTGCCGCGTGCGCGCAGGACGCCGCTTGGGAAGAACCGGCGCTCTCGGCCTGAGCCTCATCGACCTGACCATCAGGACGTGCAAGCGGAGTCACCTTTTGGTGTGATCGCCGGGTGCGTAGTTCTTCCAGGGGTTCTGGCTTCGGTGGCGATGCGGGTGGTGCTCTTATCGTGGTAGCCGAGCGCCTGGGCGATGCTGGAACGCGCTGCGATGGGTCGGGCGTGGCGTGCTTGGTCACCTGGTCAGGTCGGCTGCGTAGCGTCGGAGCACCCGCTGGTATTGCTGGAGTTCGTCGCGAGCGATGTGGTCAAGGGCGAGCGTGATCAGTGTCTGGACTGCCTCGTGGCAGCGTCCGGCGCTAGTCAGGGCCAGAGCGAGGAAAACCTTGACCGATGCCTGGCCGGGGAACTGGTCGTCGGCCTGCTGGAGGGCGGTCACGGCGTCGCCGAAGCGCCCCAGGTTGCGCAGCGTACTGCCGTATTGCACAAGGCCCTGCCGCAGGTCATCGCCGTCCAGGCCAGCGGCGAACGCCTGTTCATAGGCTGGCGCGGCTTCGGCTTCATGGCCCGCGAAATCCAGGGCGCTGGCGTAAGCGAACAAGGCGTGCCGGTCTTCGGGGTGCTGGGCGAGCAGGTTTTGGAAGTAGGCGACTGTCGGCTCGGGTGCGTCTGCGTCAGAGGTTGCCCATCCGCGCTGGATAGCGTCGGTCAGGTCAGTCATGGCGGTGTTCCTTCCGCGGGCTCACAAGCGTGGTGGCGGTGTGTGTGGGTGGCTGGTTGGTCGTTGAGATGTGGGCATCGGCGGCTGATGTCGGCGGCACAGGCGGCCCAGTCTCCGGCGGAGGCGCGTTGCCAGGCGACGGCGGCCGCGATGTGGATGCCGAGAAGCCGGGCCAGGACGGCGGCGGGCAGGTCGGTTGTCCCGTCTCGTTGATCGTGAGGCATGGGCGCCGGCATGGGCTGCGGCGCCTCAGATGTGCGAGACGAGAGGAGGGCAGGTTGTCTCACACATCTTGGGGCAAGTCGTCGAATGTGGAAGCGGCGCGCGGCTGTTATGTGTCACGATATGAACACGAATCGTCACTTTTCCTGAATATGGCCGAGACCGCAGTCTTCTGAGCTGTCTGCGTCGGCAGGCCCCGCCCGGATTGCCCGATTCTGAGCAACATGGATCCCTTGCGGCATCGAGCGGCACGGGCACAGACTGTTGCCGATGCCACCTTTCGGCTGAGCCTGAAATCTCGGCACCCGAGCCTGGTCCGCTGGCGGATCACGCCAGTGGCCGGGTCGTCATGTCATCCTCCGCCGCCGGGCAGATCGTGAGCCGCGGCGCGTGCACCGCCTGGCTTATGGGGGCATCAGCCCCCGATCCGGTCATTCTCAAAAGCTCAGGCTGAGGAAGGATGGTCATGACCGATCGCAACGAGGCTCTGGTCCGCGAGGCGTACGAAGCTTATGGCCGTGGCGATGTGGCACGGATGCTGGAGTTTGTTGATCCGGAGCTGGAGTGGACATACCTCGATCCTGCCTTCGAGAGCCCTGAGCCCGGGACGTGCCGCGGCCGGGACCAGCTGCGGTTGGCGCTGGAGCGTCAGGCCGGGCAGGGCCTGGCGCCGCAGATCGAAGAGATCGCGGCCAGCGGGGACAAGGTGATGGTGGTCATCCGCACGCCCGGCATCGACCGTGTGCGTGTCCGCCAGGCCGGGGACCGGAATTTCTTTGTCCTGACGCTCGACCAGGAACGGATCATCAGGATGCGCGCTTGCCGGGACCGGGATGAGGCACGCAACATCGCGGGCATCACCTGACCAGCACCGGCGGCACCAGGCCGTTCTGTGTTCAGGAAAGACGGACGGCCGGCCCAAGCCAGATCCGGTGGGCGGGGCAGATGCTGACCTCGGCGAGCTGCCAGGTGGTGGCGGCACCGGAACGCGCCGCGGCGGGCCGCGCAGCGCCAGCAGACCCTGCGGCGGACATGCGCGGGCAGCACTGCCTTGCTGACCACGGACGCGTCGTGCCTGAGGGGCTATCGGCTTGCCGGTTCCCACGGAGTCGAGGCTGACGTCGTTGCCGAGTTCCACCGTGCGGAAGTGACCGGAACGTCCCGGGGGCCAAGCCGAGGACCTCGGCCAGGAAAGTCGCCGGGGTATTGCTGTCGCTGGCCTGGACGATCGTGTGGTTGAGCTGGACGGCGAGGGGATTGTCCCCTTCTTCCTTCGGGCATCTGGGTACGCCATGCCGTCCCTGCCATGTAGGTTGCCGACGGGGAAACCGCAGGCCGATGGCGCTGGCCGCGTCGGCTTGGCGATGGCCAGGCAATCACGGCCAGCGCCGTCCCGATGACGAAGGCGACGCGCAGCAATCCGAGGGTGTGGGGACTGAGAATGCCCATGGCGCCCATGATGTGGGCCGCGTAGAGCGCCACGGCTCCAGTGATCGTCGCCCACGGGTAGCGGTTCCGCGTCGCCAGATCCCAGGCCACGGTGCCCACGAGAACGCCTGAGGTGTAGTACGGGTACACGCTCGGATCGAGCAGGATCCTTGCCCCGGTCACCAGCAAAATCACCGATGGCCAGCGGCCGCGCCACACGGCGATCGCGGCGATCAGCCCACCGAGGGCCAGTTGCGCGGGACGGTCCCAGGACGGGGTCCGTGCCGTGGCGACACCGAGGGCGCGCAACCCCGATGCGCTCGAGTTCGGGATGGTGAACTGTGCCGTCGCGAGGCTGTGCGGGTCGGCCGCGAGGAACGGCAACCAGGCCACCGCCACCGCACCCGCGAACACCGGCAACGACCGCCACCAGGTCGAGCGGGGAAAAGCGAACAGCAGGATGGCGAAGCCCGCAGCCCACGGTTTGGCGTCGGTGGCCGCGGCGAGCAGCAGCGCGGCACAGACAGGACGGTGCCGGGCGACGGCGTGCATCGCGCCGACCCCGAAAATTAGCGCCAGCACGTCGTCCAGGTGCCCGTAGTGTGTGCCGAGCTCCGTCCATACGGGCAGGAAGATGAGCCCAGCCCAGAGCAGCGTGTGCGGTGACCGCCGCCGGGCCGTGGCCGGTACGAGCCGCCAGATGGCATCGAGCAGCGGCGGGCCGGTACAGGTCATCAGGAACGTGGCCGCTACCCGGCCGCCCGAGGGGCCGAGAGCGTTCAGCGGCGCGGCCACGGCGAGCGTCAGCGGGCCGATCTGGAGCTGCGGGTGGGTCGCATACAGATCAAGGCCGCCGCCCGGGGCGCCGAAAAGCAGTCGGCTGCCCTGGGCGAAGTAGTGCCAGGAGTAGCCGAACGCGGCGGCATGCCCGGCCGCCCATAGTACGGTCCACGCCCACAGCAGCAGCCACACCCTGAAAGCGCTGTCCGCGCGATCGGCACTCCTCGGCTGCGCGGCGTGCGCGCCGCGGCTCGCCAACAGACTGGGCCGGCGGCGCCGACCCGCCCGGGGGCGCTGCGTGGTCGCCGCCCGAGGGTATTGTGCGATCACTGTCCAGCTCTGCGCGATCGCTGCCCGACGTTGCGCGATCGCCCCCGCCCGCGCCTGCTCTGGTCCTTCGACGGTTGCGGAGAGCGACCCGACATAGGTGTACATTACTGTAGAAATACGTAGGCAGGCTCCCGTACTGCAGAAATACGTCGGCAGGCTCCCGGTCCCGGATCTCCGGCCGCCTATCGGGCCTGTTGGGGCGGCCCCGGCCAGCAGCGGGCGCTGCCGGCGGTGGAAGGAACGGCCATGGACGCCACCGCACCGAAGCTGGACACCTTGCTGCAGGGTGCTCCGCGCCGGTTACCGCAGCCGCTGCGCGCCGTCTGATGGCTCGGCGTCAAGGAACCCGGGTTCCGTCCAGCCGCGGATGGCGAACGCCCGGCGGATCTCCGCCCGCACCCGGTCCGCGTTCTCCTCGGGAACCAGCGCGATCGCGGACCCGCCGAAGCCGCCACCCACCAACCGCGCGCCCAGCGCGCCGGCGGCAACTGCCACCTCGACGGAGACGTCGGCCTCCGGCCAGGAAATCTCGAAGTCGTCGCGCAGGGACATGTGTGATTCGGTGAGCAGCGTGCCGACCTTGCCGAGCGCGCTGGAGTCGCCATCGGCATACGCGCGCAGCAGGGCCGCCATGGCCTGGACGCGCTGGTTGTCCGTGACGACGTGCCGGGCCCTGCGCAACAGCAGCGGATCGTCCAGCGCAGCCAGGCCGCCGAGATCCGTGACGGAACGCAGCGAGGGGACACCGAGACAGCGGGCCGCTTCCTCACACTCGGCCCGCCTGCCGCCGTACTCGCCGCCGGTCAGCTCATGCTTCGCGCGGGTGTCGATCACGAGCAGGCACATTCCAGCCGAGGCGGGGTCAAACGGCACCTGGGTGGTTTCCAGTGAGCGGCAGTCGAGCAGCAGCGCGTGGCCCGCCCGGCAGAGCAGTGCGGCGGACTGGTCCATGATTCCCGACGGCACGCCGACGAACTCGTTCTCGGCCCGCCGGGCGATCGCCGCCAGCTCAGGGCGCGGCACGGCAGGCGCTGCCGCGGCGCCCGTCTCGCCCGGCGCGTGCAGCTCGGTAAGCGCGAGGGCGACCGAGCACTCCAGGGCGGCGGAAGATGACAGCCCCGCGCCATCTGGCAGGCAGGAGTCAACGGCGATGCTGGCCCCCCCGACGGGATACCCGGAAGCGAGCAGTGACCAGGCGACGCCTGCCGGGTATGCTGCCCAGCCGGGTATGCGGTCCCTGGCGGGCAGGCCGCCGCGGGCCGCCGGCGCCGGACCGGTGGCCTCCGCCGTAGCCGTGGCGCCGGCCGGGAGCGCCTCCAGCGGGATGTCGACCTTCGTGGCGGGCTGCTGGCGCGCGCGCAGGGCGAGAATGCCGTCGTCCCGCCGGGCCGCTGCCGCGACAATGCCCTGGCCGAGCGCGAACGGCAGCACGAAACCCTCGTTATAGTCCGTGTGCTCGCCGATAAGGTTGACCCGGCCGGGAGCGAGCCAGACGCCATGGGGCTCGTCGCCGAAGCACTCGCGGAACCACGCCGCGCCCCGGTCAGCGAGGGCGCGGCGGCCGGCCTCAGTCCCCCCCGCCGGCTCCGGGCGGGACGTCATCGGGATGCCGCCCTCGCGGGTGCCGTCTGTATGAAGGCCCACGCGTCCGCGACCATCGCGCGGAGGTCGCGCGAGGCACGCCAGCCGAGGTCCGAGCTGATCCGCGCCGATGAGGCGACCAGCACTGCCGGGTCCCCCGGCCTGCGGGGCGCTACCTCGGCAGGGATGTCCTGGCCCGTGACCTCACGGCAGACGTCGATGACCTCGCGGACAGAGAAACCGGCGCCATTGCCGAGGTTGTACACCCGGTGACTCCCGGGCTCGCAGGCGCCGAGCGCCAGCAGGTGGGCTTCGGCGAGGTCGGTCACGTGGATGTAGTCCCTGACGCACGTCCCGTCGGGCGTGGGGTAGTCGGCACCGAAGATCTTGACCGCACGCGGGGCATCCCCGGCCGCACGCGTGCCCGTTTCGCGGGTGCCGGCCTCCGTCCGCGCGACCGCGCCGGGCAGCGCCATTCTCAGCACGTTCGGGATCAGGTGAGTCTCGTTGCCGTGCCGCTCACCGAACCACCTGCCGTCCGGGTCCGCGTGCGCACCCGCCACATTGAAGTAACGCAGGCTCACTGCGCCGAACCCGTGCAGCCGCGCGTACTCGGCGAGAACCGTGTCCACGCCGAGCTTGGACGCGCCGTAGGGGCTGGTCGGCCGGGTCGGGTCGGTCTCCTCGATCGGCGTGCGCTCCGGCTCGCCGTAGACGGCCGCGGTCGAGGAGAAAACGATCTTGCGGACGCCCGCCTCGCGCATCGCCTCCAGCAGCGCGAGACTGCCACCCAGGTTGTGTGACCAGTACAGGCCCGGATTGGCCATGGACTCGCCCACCAGTGACTTGGCGGCGAAGTGCAGCACCGCGTCGGTGCCTTCGGACAGCACGCGCTCCGCGTCGCCGCGCAGCGTGCCGCGGGCGAAGGCCGCCTTGGGCGGCACCGCGTCCGCGTACCCGGTGGACAGGTCATCGAGCACCGTCACGTCGTGTCCCGCCGCGATCAGGTTCGCCGTGACCACACTGCCGATGTAGCCGGCGCCGCCGGTGACAAGCAGCCTCACAGTCTCTCCTTCGCAACGTTCACTGGGCTTCCCGGAGCCTGCGCGCCGCGGTTTCCGGCACGATGTCGTTGATCCACACACCCATGCCGGATTCCGTCCCGGCGAGGTACTTGAGCTTCCCTGGCGCGCGCCGTACCGACAGCACCTGAAGATGCAGCCCGAAGTCGCGGCGCGCGGCCTCGTCGGTGACGGGCGCCTGGTGCCACGCCGCGATGTATGGCGCTGGCGTGTCAAACAGCTTGTCGAAGCGCCGGAGCACGTCGAGATAGAGGTCACCGAACGCGGCCCGGGCCGGCGCGTCGAGAGCGGCCAGGTCCGGTACGCGCCGGGCCGGGAAGATCAGCACCTCGTACGGCCAGCGGGCGGCCGGGGGCACGAACGCGGTCCACTGCTCGTTGGCTGCCACAATCCTGGTCCGGGCCGCGTGCTCCGCCTCGACCAGGTCATCGAAGAGGTTCCGGCCCGTCCGTGCGGCGTGCGAGCGAGCCTGGGCGACCATCTGTCTGGTCCGCGGTGTGACGAACGGGAACGCGTAGATCTGGCCATGCGGATGGTGGAGCGTGACGCCGATTTCCTCGCCACGGTTCTCGAAGCAGTAGACCTGCTCGATGCCCTCAATGCCGCTGAGCGCGGCAGTACGGTCCGCCCACGCCTCGACCACGGTGCGGACCCGCCGCGGCGTCAGGCTTGCGAACGAAGCGTTGTGATCGGAGGTGAAGCAGACCACTTCGCAGCGGCCGAATGCGGGCTGCTGCGGGGAGAGCTGGCCGGCCGCATGCGAGCCGCCCGCGATTTCCCCGGCGTCATTCCCGGCCAGGGAGGCGGGACTCACCGGCAGGGTACTGGCCTGGGGAGCGGTGCCGTCGGGATGCGCGGTGCCGTCGGGGTGCACGGTGCCGCCTGATGCCGGGCCCGCTACGTTCCCAGCGTCGGCGCCCGCACCGCGCAGGGAGGGGAAGCGGTTCTCGAACACGACGACGTCATAGCTGTCCGCTGGTATCTCGGTCAGCCGGCCGGGCGCCGACGGGTCGAGCGGGCATTGATCAGGGGGCGGCAGGAAGGTGCGCTCCTGGCGCTGGGCGGCGATGATGGCCCATTCGCCGAGCAACGGATCCCAGCGCAGCGCCGATTCCGCGCTTACCGTGCCCGGTACCGGAGCCGGAGCCAGGCCTGCACGCATGTCACGGGCAGCGGCCCGGTTCAGCCCGGGCGTCTCGTCGAAATATATGATCTCGCGCCCGTCCGCCAGACGGCCGCTGTTCTTCCAGGCGAGCCGGCTGCCGCCCGCCCGCATCGATTTGGTGCCCACAAGACCTACGCTATCGGGTTTCTGCTATGCCAGTCCCGTCAGGATCGCGCTGGATCACACATGATTGTCCCGGATTACACGAGAATCTCCTGGTCGTGTGGCCCGTCCTCATCGCTGCCTGGCGAACAAATGCACTTAGACTGGCCGAACGAACCGTCCAGTGGCCGCTGCCCCAGCGGCCGGGCGGGTATCCCGGCCGGGCCCTGCCGGGATACCCGCGCAGGGCCCGGCTGGCAGGGCACTCGGAGAATTCGGGAAGCGCAGCGTGAGCAAGGTTATCGGGGATCTCATCGTCGTCCTGATCATCGTGCTCATCGGCGGCTTTTTCTCAGGTGCCGAGATGGCCCTGGTGTCGCTGCGCGAGGGACAGGTCCGCAAGCTCGCGCGGCGCGGAAAGCGCGGCCAGCGCGCCGCCAGGCTTGCCCATGATCCGAACCGCTTCCTGTCCGCCGTGCAGATCGGGGTGACGCTTGCGACCCTGGTCTCCGGCGTGTACGGCGCCGCCACGCTGGCCGGCATGCTGAAGACGACGCTGATCAGCCACCATATGTCCCCGGCACTGGCGTCACCGCTGTCGTTCGGCCTGGTCACGATAGGGATAACGTTCATAAGCCTGGTGCTCGGCGAGCTGGCGCCCAAGCGGATCGCCCTCCAGCGGGCCGAGCGCATGTCTCTGGTCGCCGCGCCCATCCTCGATCTGATCAGCATCCTCGCCCGCCCGATCGTCTGGTTGCTGTCGAAGTCGACCAACTTGATCGTCACCATCCTCGGCGGCGATCCCCGCGCGAATCGCGCCGTCATGACCGAACAGGAACTGCGTGACCTGGTGGCCGGCAACCAGGCGCTCAGCCAGGACGAGCGGTACATCGTGGGAGAGGTATTCGACGCCGGCAAGCGGCAGATTCGCGAGGTACTCCTGCCGAGGACAGAGGTGGAGTTCCTGTCCGCTGATACTCCGCTCAGCCAGGCCGCCAAGCTCGCCGCGAGCGTGCCGTACTCGCGCCTGCCTGTTTATCAAGGCTCTTATGACAATGTGATCGGTTTCGTGCATATCCGTGACCTGCTTGACCCGGCCCGCGGGTACCGTCCGCTCACGGTCGGACAGGTGTGCAGGCACGTGAAGTTCCTGCCGATAAGCAAGACTGTCCTTTCCGCCCTGTCCGAGATGCGCCGGGAGCGGGCCCACCTGGCCATCGTCGTCGACGAGTACGGCGGTACCGCCGGCATCGTCACGCTGGAGGACCTGGTCGAGGAACTCATTGGCGACATCCGCGACGAATACGACATCGAGCAGGGTGAGCCAAGGCTGCTGCGCGGCGGCGAGGTTGAGACGGATGGCCTGCTCAACCTGCATGAATTCGCCGAGCAGACCGGCATCGAGCTGCCCGAGGGGCCCTATGAGACGGCCGCGGGCTTCGTGCTCGCCCGGCTTGGCCATGTGCCCGTGGAAGGCCAGTCGGTAGAGGTGGCGGGGCACCGGATCACCGTCACGGAAATGGACGGGCGGCGCATCGCAAGACTCCGGATCGCCCCGGCGGCTGCCGGTCCCGATCAGTCCGGCAACCAGCCGCAGGCTCCCGCGCAGGCTCAGGCGCAGGGACAGCCGCATGCCCCGGGCCAGGACGGCACTGCGCGCCGCGAGCCAGGGCCGGCGCCCCCGGCTCGCGGCGTGGGGATAGTGCAGGGCCCGGGGCGGGCCGGGCCCCACGGCACACCGAAGACGGGCGACCCGCAGCACCCGCCTGCCGGCTCCGAGGCGGCCGGCCCTGGGCAGATGTCCTAAACTCGGGAGATGCCCTCGTCCGGCAGCTTCGACACTGTCCTCGTTGTGGATTTCGGCGCCCAGTATGCGCAGCTCATAGCGCGCCGTGTCCGCGAGTGCCATGTGTACTCGGAGATCGTCCCGCATACGATGCCGGTCGCCGAGATGCTTGCGAGGAAGCCCAAGGCGATCATCCTCTCCGGCGGCCCCGCGTCTGTGTACGCCGACGGCGCGCCACCGGCCCCGGAAGGCCCGCCGGACCTGTTCAGCACGGGCGTCCCGGTGCTGGGAATCTGCTACGGCTTCCAGCTCATGGTCGATGGCCTGGGGGGAACCGTGCGCCGCACCGGCGCGGCCGAATACGGCGCGACCACGCTGGACGCGCTGGCGGCTGAGGCCGGGGAACGCGGGGATGCCGAGGTGTACCAGGGCGGGCTGCTGGCTGGCCTTCCGGCGCGCCAGCGGGTGTGGATGTCGCATGGGGACATGTGCGTCGCAGCACCGCCGGGCTTCGCCGTCACGGCGCGGACCGCGGCGACGCCGGTCGCCGCGATCGAGGATCCCCGCCGGAAGCTGTACGGTGTGCAGTTCCATCCCGAGGTGATGCACACCGACCATGGCACCGCCATCCTGCAGCGCTTCCTCGACGCCGCTGGCTGCCAGCCGGGCTGGACGACCCGCGGCATCATCGACGAGCAGGCCGAGCGCATCCGCGAGCAGGTTGGCGGGGCGCTCGCCGTCAGCGGCCTGTCGGGCGGCGTGGACTCGGCCGTTGCCGCGGCGCTGGTCCAGCGGGCCATCGGTTCCCGCCTGCACTGCGTCTTCGTGGATCACGGCCTGCTCCGCAAGGGCGAGGCCGAGCAGGTGGAAAACGACTTCGTCGCCGCTACGGGCGTCCGGCTGAAGGTGGTGAGCGCGGCGGAGGAGTTCCTCGGCGCCCTCGCCGGGGTCACGGATCCGGAGCAGAAGCGGAAGATCATCGGCCGCGAGTTCATCCGCGCATTCGAGCGGGCCGCCCTGGAGATCGCCCAGGATGCCGAGAGCCACGGGGAATCCGTGGAGTTCCTGGTGCAGGGAACCCTGTACCCGGACGTCGTCGAATCCGGCGGCGGCTCGGGGGCCGCCAACATCAAGTCGCATCACAACGTGGGCGGGCTGCCGAGCGACCTGAAGTTCCGGCTGGTCGAGCCGCTCCGGTCGCTGTTCAAGGACGAGGTGCGGCGGGTCGGCGAGGAACTGGGCCTGCCGCCCGGCATCGTGTGGCGGCAGCCGTTCCCTGGCCCGGGGCTGGCCATCCGGATCATCGGCGAGGTTACTGCCGAGCGCCTGGGTGTGCTCCGCGAGGCCGACGCGATCGTCCGCGAGGAACTGTCCCGGGCCGGGCTTGACCGGCGCATCTGGCAATGCCCGGTCGTCCTGCTCGCCGATGTCCGGTCCGTCGGCGTGCAGGGGGACGGCCGCAGCTATGGCCATCCGGTGGTGCTCCGCCCGGTCACGAGCGAGGACGCAATGACGGCGGACTGGGCGCGGCTGCCCGACGATGTGCTCGCGCATATTTCCACAAGAATCACCAACGAAGTCCCGCAGGTGAACCGGGTCGTGCTGGACGTGACCAGCAAGCCGCCCGGCACGATCGAGTGGGAGTAGTGGACCCGTCGCGTCTAGGCGTACCCCCGTGTTGACGAGCCGGTGCGGGCTGGATACTGTCGGACTAGCACTCTGGCAAGCAGAGTGCTAATGCGACGAGGCAGGTCTGGCACCCGCGACGGCAGGCCGCCGTGCTCGCCCTCTGTAGCAACTCACCATTAGTAGCCTTTCCGGAGGGGGAGGTCAGATCGTGACGACCGCCACCAAGGTTGTTCTCAAGCCGCTTGAGGACCGGATTGTGGTCCGCCCGCTGGAAGCGGAGCAGACCACGGCGTCCGGCCTGGTAATCCCGGACACTGCCAAGGAGAAGCCCCAGGAGGGCGAAGTCCTGGCGGTTGGTCCCGGCCGGTTCGACGAGTCAGGGACCAAGCGCGTGCCCCTGGATGTCAAGGTCGGGGACGTGGTCCTGTACAGCAAGTACGGCGGCACCGAAGTGAAGTACTCGGGCGAGGAGTACCTCGTGCTCTCCGCCCGCGACGTGCTCGCTGTCGTCGAGAAGTAAGAAAGTAAGAACGGTAAGGATGCGCGGACAGGGGCGCTGGGCCGCCAGTTGGCCTGGCGCCCCGTTCGCGTGGCCTCCTAATGGGACTTCTGACTAAAAATCGTACGGTGAGGTAGTCAATGCCCAAAATCCTGGAGTTCAGCGCGGACGCGCGCCAAGCCCTTGAGCGGGGTGTGGACCGGCTGGCGGATGCCGTCAAGGTCACGCTCGGGCCGCGCGGCCGCAATGTCGTGATCGACAAGAAGTGGGGCGCGCCCACGATCACCAATGACGGCGTCACCGTGGCACGCGAAGTAGAGCTCGAGGACCATTACGAGAACCTCGGCGCTCAGCTTGCCAAGGAGGTCGCCACCAAGACCAACGACGTCGCCGGCGACGGTACCACGACGGCGACCGTGCTCGCCCAGGCGATGGTTCACCGCGGACTGCGCTCCGTCGCCGCCGGCGCGGGCCCGATCGAGCTCAAGCGGGGCATCGACGCGGCTGCCGCCGAGGTCTCGGAGCGGCTGCTCGCCGTCGCGCGCGATGTCGAGGAGCAGAGCGAGATCGCGCACGTCGCTACCGTCTCCGCGCAGGACGAGAAGATCGGCGAACTGATCGCCGAAGCGTTCAGCAAGGTCGGCAAAGACGGCGTCATCACTGTCGAAGAGGCTCCGACGATGGGCCTTGAACTGGAGTTCACCGAGGGTCTCCAGTTCGACAAGGGATACATCTCCCCGTATTTCGTCACCGACCAGGACCGGCTCGAGGCGGTGCTCGAGGATTCCTACGTCCTCATCCACCAGAGCAAGATCTCCTCGATGGCCGATTTCCTGCCGCTGCTGGAGAAGATCGCGGAATCCAAGCGGCCGCTGCTCGTGATCGCGGAAGACGTCGAGGGTGAGGCACTGTCGACGCTGGTCGTCAACAAGATCCGCGGCCTGCTCAACGTGGTCGCGGTGAAGGCCCCAGGCTTCGGCGACCGCCGCAAGGCCATGCTCGCCGACATCGCGGTGCTGACCGGCGGCCAGGTGATCAGCGAGGAGCTTGGCCTGCGTCTCGACTCGGTCACCCTTGACGACCTTGGCCGCGCCCGCAGGGTCGTCGTGAGCAAGGACACGACGACGATCGTCGATGGTGCCGGCGACCCGGCGGCGATCCAGGACCGGATCCGCCAGATCCGCACCGAGATCGATGCCACCGACTCCGACTGGGACAGGGAGAAGCTGCAGGAGCGGCTCGCGAAGCTGTCCGGCGGCGTCTGCGTGCTGCGCGCGGGGGCGGCGACCGAGGTTGAGCTGAAGGAGAAGAAGCACCGTCTCGAGGACGCCATCTCCGCGACGCGGGCGGCAATCGAGGAAGGAATCGTGGCCGGCGGCGGCAGTGCGCTTGTCGCCATCGCCGCCCAGCTTGACGATCTCGGGCGCACCGGCGACGAGGCGACCGGCGTCAAGGTCGTGCGGGACTCCCTGTCGGAGCCGTGCCGCTGGATCGCGATCAACGCGGGAGCCGAGGGTTCCGTGGTCGCCTCCAAGGTGGCCGCGCTTCCCGCCGGCCACGGCTTCAACGCCGCCACCGGTGAGTACGGCGACCTGATCGCCCAGGGCGTGATTGACCCGGTGAAGGTCACCCGCTCCGCGGTCCAGAACGCCGCTTCCATCGCCGGCATGCTGCTCACCACGGAGGCGCTCGTGGTCGACAAGCCGGAGGAGCAGGACGAGGCCGCGGCCGGCCATGGCCACAGCCACGGCCACATGCACTGAGCCCCGCCGCTCAGCTGTTCCGGCGGGTCGGCCCCGGGCACACGGGGCCGGCCCGCCGTTCCGGATCCCGGGACGACCACGCGGGCCAGTGAGCTTCGCTTAAGCGGGGGATGTCTCCGCCGTAACGGGCCGTCTTGGCCGGCGGGCCCCGGTCAGCCGCATGCTCTCATTAGGATGGGGCTAACCTGCCGTCGCGTAGCTGAAGGTGCCATGACCGAGCCAGACAAGTTCGCTCCTCCCGGCCTTACGTTCGACGACGTGCTGCTCCTCCCGGCAGCGTCGGACGTGCTGCCCGGCGAGGTGGATACCACTGCCCGGATCACCCGGCGGATCAGCCTGCGGATACCGCTCGTGTCGTCGGCGATGGATACGGTCACCGAGGCGCGGATGGCCGTGGCCATGGCCCGCCAGGGCGGCGTCGGCGTGCTGCACCGCAACCTCGC
>DASQVO010000034.1:0-15183 GCA_035640715.1 Streptosporangiaceae bacterium | reverse complement strand
CGGCTACAGCGCGGCGCTCGCGGCGGCCAGGTCTGTCACGGCGGCACGGTCGTGACCGCCGCAACAGCCACCGCGGTGCGGCGCCGCCCACCGCGCGCCGCCACCGCGGTCCCGCTGACCGCGGTGCGGCTGCTGCGGATTGAGCTGCGCCGGAGCCAGATGCCGCTGATCCTGCCGCTGATCGCGGTGCTGTTCTGGTTCGACTCCTACCGGCCCAGCACGTCGCAGGCACCGTTCTGGATCCTGCGCACGTTCTGGAACATGGGCCAGGGCCACACGATCATCGACGTCGGGCCGATCGTGGCGGGGATGGCCGCCTGGATCGGGTCGCGGGACGGCCGGCGTGGCATGAGTGACCTGGTGACGGCCACCGTCCGGCCGCGCTGGGCGGCCCAGCTCGCCACCTGGGCAGCGACCGCCATCTGGGCGGTGGGGGCCTACCTGGTCTTCGTCGGCGTGATGTTCGCGGTCTACGCCCATCAGGGGGTCCAGGGCGAGCCACCGTGGCGGTGGGTGGCGGTCGGCGCCACGGCCGTCGCGGCGTTCAGCGCGGCCGGGTTCGCCGTCGGCGCCTTCTTCCCCAGCCGGTTCGCCGCGCCGCTGGCTGCCTTCGGCGGATTCCTGGTGATGATGATGTCCTCGCAGACCGGGTTCCGCGACACCAGCGGATGGGCGCTGATCCTGCCGACCAACTCGAACGGCAACTACGAGCAGCCCGACACCGGGATCTTCTACCCCTACCTGCCCGATCTTCCGATCGCCCGGATGATGCTCCTGGCCGGGCTCGCCGTCGCGGCGCTCGGGCTGTTTGGCCTGCCTGCCCGGGCGGGCGGGCGTCGGCTGCGCCTGGCCGCGGCCGTGGTCACCGCGGCCGGGGTGGCGGCGGTGGGCACCGCGGTGGGCCTGGCCAGCACGGCCCGGCTGGGGCCGCACGGCATGGTCATCCCCGCGCTGCACGACGCGGCAAGCGACCGGCCGATCGCCTACACCCCGGTCTGCGGCGGGTCCGGGTTCCAGGTCTGCCTGAACCCGGCGTACCGGTCCTACCTGGCGGACGTGCAGGCCGGGCTTGCGCCGGTGGTCAGCGAGGTGGCTGGCCTGCCGGGCGCGCCGGTGCGTGCCGAGCAGGTCGGCGCGACCTATAACAGCCGCCAGGTGGTGACGATCAGCGGTCACCCGCCGGTGCTCGGCGTGCCACTCGGCACGTTCAACCTGCCAGGCTCGTCCGGTTTTTCGGTGACCCCCGTGACCACGACGCAGTTCGCTGACCAGCTGCGGCTGCTGTCCGTGCACGCGTTCGTGGGCGCTGGCAACGGTGCCGGCACTTCGGCGCAGCAGGCGGTGCAGGCGGCCCTGCTGCAAGGCGCCGGGGTGCCGTTCGCCGCGCAGCCCAAGGTGCTGTACGCCTCCCAGTTCGCCGAGCCAGCGCAGGGGCCAGGGGCGGCGACCGGGCCGGTCTACGCCGCGGCCCGGCGGCTCGCCGCGCTCCCAGCCACTACCCGGCACGCCTGGCTCGCGGCCCATCTGGGCGCGCTGCGGTCCGGCCAGCTCACCCTGGCGCAGCTGCCATGACCGCCGCCGGGGTCCAGAGTTCACCGCCGGGAGCCGCCCCGGCCCAGCCGGCCGCCCGGCCCGCCGTCGCATCGCTGCGCCTGGCATGGCTGCACCTGGTCAGCCGCCGTGCCCCGGTCGCGCTCGGCCTGGTGGCCGGGTTCGGCGCCCTGCTGTGGGCCGCGCTGCACTGGCACTGGAACATCGCCGGCGGCCGCGCCGCCCAGGAGCTGATACCGCTGGTGATCGAGACTGGGCCCGCCGCGCTCATCGCGGTGACCACCTACGGCCCGTTCGGCGAGCCGGAACGCGCTACCGGCCGGTGGCTGCCCTGGCTGCGGCTGGGTGTGGCCCTGGCGCTCACCGCGGCCGCGGTCGGCGCGCTGGCCGCCGGGGCCACCGGCGGCGTGCTGCCTGGCGGGACCCTGGCCATGCTCCGCAACCTCGCCGGGGTGACCGGCATCGGGCTGCTGTCTGCGGCCGCGCTCGGCGGCGCGTTCGGCTGGACCGGCCCGATGGCTTACCTGCTGGTTACCGAGGTCGCGCTGGGCGGGCACCCGACCACGCCGTGGGTATGGGCGGCCCGGCCGCCGCACGACCGCGGCGCGGCGATCTGCGCCGCCCTGGTCTTCGCCGCCGGGATCACGGTCATCACGGTCCGCGGCGCCCGCGACTCCGCCTGCGAGTGACCCTGCCAACCAGGGCGCGTTGCAGAATAAACCGTTGTGCTACAATTGCTACGGGCGAGGAGGTGCCCGTGCGGACGATCAGCCATCGGGAACTGCGTAACAACAGCTCGGAAGTGCTCCGTGCGGTAAGCGCCGGGGAAACGATCGAGGTGACTAACCACGGCGAGGTGGCGGCGGTGCTCGTGCCGCCGTCCCTGACACCATACGAGCGCTTGGTAGCCGCAGGAAAGGTCCGGGAGCCGCGGGAGGACCGGCGGGTAGACCTGCGCAGCATCCGGCGCGTGACCGCACCCGTGTCAAGCAGGGAGATCATCGCGGACGTCAGAGGCGACCGGTGATCGTCTACGTCGACACCTCAGCGGCGATGAAGCTCCTGGTGGAGGAGAAGGAGTCAGCTATGCTGGCCGACCATCTCCAGCAGCGCAT
Source organism: Streptosporangiaceae bacterium (assembly GCA_035640715.1). GTDB lineage: Bacteria > Actinomycetota > Actinomycetes > Streptosporangiales > Streptosporangiaceae > DASQVO01. Next base: position 12,517 of record DASQVO010000034.1, on the reverse strand, counting down.
CCAGGATGGTGACACGCTGGTGGCATCGCTGCTGCTGCACACTGAGTTGCACTGCGCAGCGAACCGGCGGCCTGAGCACATCGAACACGAGGCAGTGTCCGACGTGCTGTCGGCGTTCGCGCTCGTCGATATCGAGAACGGTGACCTGACAACGGCACCGTTGCTGCCGGGGCGCCTGCGCTCGGCTGACGCCATCCACCTTGCCACGGCACTGCGCCTGAATGCCCGCGCGATGGTCGCCTACGACTCCGAACTGCGTACTGCGGCCCGGACGGCTGGCATCGACGCCATCAGCCCGGGCCCAGGCTGACCGCGAAAGGACCGCCAGATCTTCGGGCGATGGGAACGCTGGTACAAGCATGCGATTCCGCTCGCCGACGACCGGTTTGACGAGCACCTCATCATCGGCTTATACGAGGAGCGGGCAATCGGCTTATACGAGAGTGTGCAAAGAAAGCGGGGGACGGAGGCTTTCAGCCGGCCGGCGGTCAGGAGCGGGTGAGCCAGGCGCGCATTCGTTCCTCGCAGTCACCGATCTTCGGGATCTCGACGTACTCGTCCGGGGTGTGCGCGATCTCCGAGATGCCGGGACCGTAGTTGACCGCCGGGATACCGAGCGCCGCGAACCTGGCGACGTCGGTCCAGCCGAGCTTGGCGCGCGGCACACCGCCGACCGCGGCAGCGAACGACGCAGCCGCGGGCTCGCCGAGGCCCGGCCTGGCCCCGGGAGCCGAATCGACGACGTTGACCTCCCAGCCGGCGAAGACCTCGCGGATGTGCCGTTCGGCGTCCTCGGTGCCGCGGTCCGGCGCGAACCGGTAATTCACGGTGACCACGCACCGGTCGGGGATCACGTTGCCCGCGACGCCGCCCGTGATGCCGACCGCGTTCAGCCCCTCGTGATAGGTGAGGCCATCAACCTCGGGCTGCCTCGGCTCATAGCGGCGCAGGATATCGAGGATGGCCCCGGCCTCGTGGATGGCATTGCGGCCCATCCAGGAGCGGGCGCTGTGCGCACGGCGGCCCGGGGCGGTGACCTCTGCCCGCATGGTGCCCTGGCAGCCGCCTTCGATCTCACAGCCGCTCGGCTCCATGAGCACCGCGAAGTCGCCCTCGAGCAGCTCGGGAGAGTTCCTGCTCAGCCTCAGCAGCCCGTTGCGCGCCGCCTCGACCTCCTCGCAGTCGTAGAAGACGTAGCTGACATCCCGCTCCGGCTCCGGCACCGTCGCCGCCAGGCGCAACTGCACGGCCACGCCGGACTTCATGTCGGTCGTGCCGCAGCCGTACAGCCGGTCCTGCTCGGCATGGCTGGGAAGGTTGCCCGCGACCGGCACGGTGTCGATGTGGCCGGCCAGGACGACCCGCTGCGGGCGGCCCAGGCCGGTGCGGGCCACGATGGTGTTCCCGTCCCGGTGAACGGTCAGGTGCGCCAGCTTCCGCAGCGTGCCCTCTATCGCATCGGCCAGCGGGGTCTCCGCGCCGCTGACCGACGGGATATCCACCAGTCTCGCGGTCAGCGCCGCCGCGTCGGCGGACAGGTCCAGGTCCAGGTCCACCCGGGAAGCCTAAACCACGGTCGCGTCCCCGGGAGATACCGGCGCCGGCGGGCAACCCGCCGCCGATAGACCTGGGTGGAACATCGGCCTAGTGGTTCCCGCCCGCCACGGCGGCCGGGACGGGAAGAGTCGAAGCCGCCGTCCGCAGGGCACCGAGGACAGCCGAGACCGACGGCCGGCGCACGCTTGCGGTACGCGCCACCGCGTAGACTTCCCGGCTCGCATTGGTGCCCGCCAGCTCACGTACGGCCACCCGCCGCTCCCCCGCCGCAAGCACGAGCCGGGGGACGATCGCGATGCCTATCCCGCGCGCGACGAGGCTGAGGATCGTGCCGAGGCCCTCAAACTCCCACGGCACCGGCGGCGTACCGCCAACCGCGGCGAGCAGCCGGTCCACGGCCCGCCTGGACGGCTCGCCCTCCGGGGCAGCCATCCAGGCCTCGTTCCGCAGCTCCCGCAGATCCACCGGCTGGGCGTCGCCGGCCGCGCGATGCGAGCGTGGCACGACGAGCACGAGCGGGTCGCTGACCAGGCGGTAAAACGACAGGATGCCATCGCTGGCGGCGGTGGGCCGTCCGCTCCAGTCATCGACGATCGCCACGTCGACCTCACCCGAGCGGACCTGGCGCAGGCCCACCTCGCCGGCTGCCTGCCGCAGCAGCAGGGTGAGGTCCGGGTGCGCCCGCAGGCTGCGGGCGAGGACCGGCGCGAAGGCAACCGCCGCCGAAGGGAACGCGCTTACCACAACGCGCCCTGACGGCTCCTGCGCGCGGGCGGACAGGTCGGCCTCTGCTTCTTCTACCATCGCCAGGATGTGCTCGGCGCGGGCGGCGAGCCGCCTGCCCGCGTCGGTCAGCTCTGCCCTTCGCGCAGTGCGGTCGAGCAGCGCCGCGCCGGCTTCCCGTTCCAGGGCCGAGAGCTGCTGTGACACAGCGGAAGGGGTGTAACCGAGCGAGGCCGCCGTCCCCGCGATGCTGCCGCGGGCAGCGAATTCCTTGAGCAGCCGCAGCCTATGTAGGTCAAGCATCAGAAAATCTTACTCTCTGCCTCAGAAATCAGCGCTTGCCCTAACGCTTTCGAGCGGCGAAGCTGAGTAGTTGTGATGTAGCGGGCACCGTAGCCCACACGCAGGCAGCGCCGCCCGCAAAGATCAGGCCGGCCGCGAGCCCAGGCCATCCACGAGCCCAGGCCGCTCGCAAGAGAACATCAAGCCTCCGGCACTTCCCGCAGCGAGGAGCCCTTCTTCATGGCTTCGACCGCCATGCCCGTCATCCTGCCTTCCGCCGACGAAAACCACACCAGCACCGTTGAAAGCGAAAACCACACCAGCACCGTTGAAAGCACGGTGAGCGACAGTAAGGGAACGCCCAGCGGGCCTGCCGCCCATACCGCCGCCCACACCCCTGCTCCCCCCGCTGCGCCGGCGGCCTCCCCGGCTGCGCCGCAAGCCTCCCCATCTGCGTCGTCGGCCTCCCCCGTTCCCGTCCCGATTGCGGTCTCCCCCACCCTGGCGGCCAACGAGGCCATGTCGGAAAGGAAGCTCCGCGGCGAGCCGGTGCTACCGCTGGCGTTCGGCGAGGCCGGGCTTCCCGCTCATCCGGCACTGCGGCTGGCGCTCGCCGAGGCCACCGGCCGCACCGGCTACGGGCCGGTGGCGGGCCAGGCAACGCTGCGCGAAGCGGCCGCCGGCTACTGGGAACGACGCGGGCTGCGCACCAGACCGGACGCGGTCGTCTGCGGTCCGGGCAGCAAGGCGCTGCTCTTCGGCCTGATGCTCGCCATCGGGGCCGACGTGGCGGTGCCGCGGCCCAGCTGGGTCAGCTACGCGGCACAGGCCAGCCTGATCGGCGCGCAGCCCTATTTCGTGGACACCCCGCCCGGCCAGGGCGGCGTACCCGACCCGGACAAGCTCGCACGCGCCGTAACCGAGGCACGATCGGACGGCCGCGATATCCGGTCCGTGATCGTCACGCTGCCCGACAACCCGACCGGGACGCTCGCCACGCCGCGCACGATACGCGCATTGTGCGAGGTCGCGGAGGAGCACGGCCTGATCATCATTTCCGACGAGATCTACCGTGATCTCGTGTACGACGCGGGCACGCCCCTGGTCAGCCCCGCGGCCATCGCCCCTGACCGGACGATCGTTACCACGGCGCTCAGCAAGAGCCTGGCGCTGGGCGGCTGGCGCATCGGCGTCGCCCGCCTGCCTGATAGCGAACAGGCCCGGCCGCTGCGCCGGCGCCTGCGTGACCGCCTGCTGGGCATCTGCAGCGAGATCTGGTCGGCCCCTGCCGCGCCGATCCAGCAGGCTGCCGCCTTCGCGTTTTCCGACCCCCCTGAGCTCGCGGAGCGGATCGCGCTGAGCCGCCGGCTGCACGCCACCGTGGCACGCGCCGTCGCGGACCGGTTCACTGCGGCCGGCGCCGACGTCCCGCGGCCGCAGGCCGCGTTTTACCTCTATCCCGACTTCGGGCCGGTGCGGGACCTGCTGGGCAGGCGGCACGGCGTGACCACGAGTGCGGAGCTTGCCGCGCTGCTGCTGCAGCGTTACGGCGTCGGCGTCCTGCCGGGCAGCGCATTCGGCGAGGACCCGGCCGTGCTGCGGCTGCGCGTGGCGACCGGCCTGCTCTACGGCGAAACCAGCCGGCAGCGCGAGGCCGCACTGACCTCGGCCGCGCCGCTGGACGTGCCATGGATCGCGGCCTCGCTCGCGCAGGTCGAGGAGGTGCTCACCGACCTCACCGGCTGACCGCCCGCGCCACATGCCGGTGCCATGGGCAATCCGGCGCCTACCTGCCGCAGCGACATTCCAGGGAGGCGAAGCGGCGTGAAGACCCCACCTGAAGGCTGGAGTCTCCACGCCGCAACTTTGATGAAGGGTTTTCCCGGGCTTACACCGACTCCGCCGTCTCGGCGCCGGAGAGCCGGGCCAGCGAATCGAGCGGCAGCAGTTCGGGGCGCTTCGGCGGGATCCCGTCGCCGGACGACCTGCCGGTAAGCCGCCGCCGAACCCACGGGACCGCGTACTCCACCGCCCAGCGGGTGTCCTGGCGGCGTTCGGTTACCCAGACCATGCCGCGTCCGGACATGCTGCGGGCCGACTCGAGCCGGGCGTACAGCCGGGCCGGGCTGAGGCCAGCCACCGTAGCCCCGATCGAGGCCGCCGTCGCCCCCGCCGATGCCCCGGCTGCCGCGACGGCAGCCGCGCTCGCGACCGGGGCGGGGACCGCTGCGGTGCCGGACGGCTGGGGCAGCGGCTCACGCCAGTCTTCACCCGCCGGCACGCCGACCGCCTCGCAGACGCGCAGCGCGACGCGCCGGTGGCCCTCCGCGTTCAGATGCAGCCGGTCCGCGCTCCACATCCGCTGGTCACACAGCACCCGCATGGACCAGAGGTCTACGACATCGCATCCACGGGCATCCGCGATCGCGCGCAGATGCATGTTGAACGCGGCCGTCTTCCCGCGCAGCATCCGGATCACGGGGAATGCGGAGGGATCAAAGCCGGTGAAGAGCAGCACCCTGCACCCGGCCCCGCGCAGCCTGGCCACGCACTGGTCGAAGGTCACGGCCAGCACGTCGGGATCGGTTCGCGGGCGCAGGATGTCGTTGCCGCCCGCAGCGATGCTTACCAGGTCCGGTGCCATCTCCACCGCACGCGGGACCTGCTCGGCCGCGACCTCCCGCAGCAGCTTCCCGCGCACTGCCAGGTTCGCGTAGCGCATGCCTGGCTGGTGAGCCGACAGCGCGTCAGCGAACCGGTCGGCCCAGCCGCGGAAGCCGCCATCCGGCAGGCGATCGTTCAGGCCTTCGGTGAAGCTGTCACCCAGCGCGACGAATGAGCTGATTGTCTCGGTAAAGGCACATCCATCCATACTGTCGATAATGCCAGTTCACGACCTTCGATAAGGCCAGCTCACGCTCACCTGCCGGCCTGATCAGCGGGCCGGCCCCGGATGACCGGGACTGATGACCGAAACTGATGTCATGCCAGTCGTGCCTTCGGCCGCGGCTCGGTTCGTCGTCGCGGCGGCCCTGGGCACTGTCCTGGCCGCGTGCGGCGGCCCCGGAGCCTCCGGCTCGCCGTCGAATAGCCCGGCACCCCCGGCCCGGACGCTCCCCGCCGTCGATGCTACGGCCGGGAAAGCGTATCCGGCCGCGGCGTGGCCGCAGTTCGGTAACGGTGCCGCCCGCTCGGGAGTTGCCACGGGAATCCCGGCAGCGGGGCACCTGTCGGTCGCCTGGCGCCGCCACCTCGACGGGGCCGTCTACGGCCAGCCGCTGGTCGTCGGCCACCTCGTCATCGCCGCGACGGAGAACGACTCCCTCTACGCCCTCGTCGAGACCACGGGCCGGGTCGCCTGGCGCGCGCACCTCGGCACGGCCGTGCCGCTGTCCGCGCTGCCGTGCGGTGACATCGACCCGCTGGGGATCACGGGGACGCCCATCTACGACCGGGACAACGGGCTGGTCTACGCGGTCGCGGAGATCTCCGGGTACCGGCATGTGCTCTTCGGCCTCCTGGCGTCCAGCGGCGCGCTGAAGGTCAAGCGGGACATCCCGGCCCCGGACGGCCAGCCACGCTACGACCAGCAGCGGCCCGCCCTGGCCATCGAGAACGGCAGGGTATATGTGGCATTCGGCGGCCTGTACGGCGACTGCGGACCGTACATCGGCTCGGTCGTGGGGGTACCGCTGTCCGGGGCCGGCGCCCTGGTCTCCTACCGGGTGCCGACGAGCCGCGAAGGCGCCATCTGGGGCACGGCGGGCCCGGTAACCGGCCCGGACGGCACGCTCTATGTCAGCGTCGGCAATGGCGCCGCCACGAGCGGGAGTTTCGACGGGAGCGACTCGGTCACAGCACTTTCGCCGAGCCTGCACAGAACCGGGATCTTCGCGCCGAGCACGTGGGCGGACGACAACGCGCGCGACCTCGATCTCGGGTCCACGCAGCCCGCGCTGCTGCCGGATGGCATGCTGCTCGCGGTCGGCAAGCGCGGCACCGGCTACCTGCTGCGTGCCTCGCGGCTCGGCGGTGTCGGCGGCCAGGTCGCGCAGGGCCCCGTGTGCCGGGCCTACGGGGCGGCGGCGGTCAGCGGGACCACGGTCTACGAGCCCTGCGGGCACGGCGGGATGACGGCCGTCGCCACGTCCGGTAACCGGATCAGGGTGCTGTGGCGCGGGCCGGCCAGCGCGTGGGGCTCTCCTGTCCTCGGCGGCGGCGCAGTCTGGGTGAACGACTGGACGTCGGGCACTCTCTACGAGCTCGATCCCGCCAGCGGCGCCGTTCGGGACCGGGTGAGCCTGGGCAGCGCGCTACCGCACTTCGCGTCCTTGTCGCTGGCGGGGCCGCTCGCCTTCGTCGGCACCAGTGACGGCGTGACCGCCGTACGCGGCGCCTGACGGGTAGGCACACTGGTCGCATGACCTCTCCGGTGACGTATACCGAATCGCCAGCTCCGTCGTTCCTCTTCGACCTGGACGGCACGCTGATCGACAGCGTGTACCAGCACGTGATCGCCTGGCGGGCGGCGCTGGCAGGGATGGGCATCGACCTGTCCGTGTGGCGCATCCACCGGCGGATCGGGATGAGCGGCGGCCTGTTCGTCTCGGCGCTGCTGCGCGAGACCGGCCTGTCGCTGTCGCGGGAGGAGATTGACCGCCTGCAGCGGGCGCACGCCGATGAGTACCGCGCCCAGATGGATTCGGTGCTTCCGCTGCCGGGAGCGGCGGACCTGCTTGGCGAGCTCACCGAGCGCGGCGTCAAGTGGGCGATCGCGACGAGCGGGAATGCCGTGACGGCGCGGCCGGCCCTGAAGCTGCTGGGCCTGCCCGAGAACACCCCCATGGTCACCCGCGACCTGGTGCGGCATGCCAAGCCGGACCCGGACCTGTTCCTGGCCGCCGCCGCGCTGCTGGGAGTGGATCCGCGTCACGCGATGGTCGTGGGCGACAGCGTGTGGGACCTGCTCGCGGCGCGGCGCGCCGGAGCGCTCGGCGTCGGCCTGATGTCGGGCGGGTACGGCCGGGAGGAACTCGAGCGCGCCGGCGCGTACCGGGTGTACGCCGACCCCGCGGATCTGCTGGCCCGCCTCGACGAACTGGGCGTCCGCGGCTCGGACGGCTGAGCGCGCACGCATCCCGCCCCGCGCCCCACCGCGGGCCCCGCGCCCCACCGCGGGCCGAGCGTCCCACTGCGGGCAGAGCGCACCCCGTCGTCGGCGTTTTGTATGGATTTGCGGCAATGCTGTTAGGACTCCGCCAGGCCCCATGCCCTCTCACGCCGAACGGAGGTTGGATGGGTCCCGGTTCCTGTAGAGAGGCAGGGGGCGATGTGCCGTGTCCGGGGTGCGGCGGGTCTTTGTCGGCGTGCATGGCAGCCTGGGCAGCCTGCAGGCCCTGCGCTACGCGGCGGAGGAGGCACGGGATCGCGACGCGCTGCTCGTGGTCATCCTTGCCTGGCTTCCGCCGGGCGGCGACCTTGCGGAACGGCGGGCACCCTCCCCTTACCTCCGCAAGATCTGGCGCGACGCCGCGTGGGACAGGCTGTTGAACGCGTTCGACGCAGGGCTCGGCGGCTTTCCTGCCGAAGTGATGGTCGAGCCGCGCGTGATCTGTGGTGAGGCCGGTCCCGTTCTCACCGATTCCGCCGACGACCCGGGCGACCTTCTCGTCATCGGGACCGGGCGACGGGGCCTGCGGCGCGCGATATCCCGGTCGGTGAGCCGCTACTGCCTGGCCCACGCCCGGTGCCCAGTGGTCGCCGTCCCGCCGTCGGCTCTCATGGAAGAGGTGACCCGCGGCATCCACTTCTGGCCGCTGAAGCATCGCGCGCTGTTCCCCAACCTTCCCGAGGCCTAGCTTCACGGAACGTAGCCCACATGCAGGTCCGCCGCATCGCGCCGGCGGGCATCCAGGTGGCCGGGGCACACCGATCGCTGCTGCACGCATCACCCAGATGCCAAGAACGCGGAGGGTACGACCTGTTTTCAGCGAGGGATCTCGCGGTTGATATCGGAGCCGGCGGGGGAAGCCCGTCAGGAAGGGCGGCTGGCGGCCACGACGAAGACGGTCGCGCCGCCCAGAAAATTGCCTTCTTGTGCCCATTCCTCCAGCTCAACCCACCACAGACTGGTTTCCTCGTCGGTCAGCAGGCCCTGATCCTGCAGCCGGGCCACCTGGCTCTGATAGAGGATCCGCCAGAACGGCGCGTTGCTGAGGATTACCAGCGGCGTGACCGACACATCAGTCAATCCAGCAAGCCGGAACAGGCGCGGCACCTGGCGCCCGATCCAGCCGTGGACAGCGGCGTCGGTGAACGTGTCGAGGATGATCCGCGTCGTTTCGGTATCTGGGTGATCGAGGAAGGCCGTGCCCTGGTCGAACTCCAGCACGGCCACCCGGCCGCCAGGCCGGGTCACTCGTGCCATCTCGCTGACCACCCGCCCGGGGTCTGGGACATGCTGCAGAACGGTGTCCGCTCGGCAGGCATCAAACATGTGGTCCGGGTAGGGCAAGTCAGTCGCCTCGCCGACCCGCAACGAAACCCGGGCGCCGAAGCTAGCGGTGCGCCGGCGAGCCTCCGCAATCATCGCCTCGCTGGCGTCGACGCCGGATACCTGGGTGCCGCGCGGCATCCGCCGCGCCATGTCGGCCACATCCGCGCCGTAACCGCATCCCACATCCAGCGCGGCCTGTGCCGTCCCGAGCGCAAGCTGCTCAAGCAGGCCGCGTTTGGCCGCCACCAGCCCGGGGACCGTCCTGGCTGCCTCCAGAAGCCCGATCAGCGCGGCCGGGTCGCCGGACGCATCGACCGCTTCGAACCCTGCGGGACCTGACCTGCCATCTGCCGGGACCATATGCGAGCCCCTCCCATGCGCCAGCCAGCGGCCGGCCGCTGTATGCCAACAACCACACAATGTGCCAGTAAAGGGGCCGGCGGTTATCCCACGAAAGGGGGATGAGCGGGCAAGGCCGCAGCTAATACGCTGACGGGGTGGTGTCGACCTGGACACTGGACCGGGCCCGAAGGGGGATCGAGAAGCTGAGCCACGCCCGGCTGGATTGGCCTGCATTCAGCGGCGAGGTGGCGCGACAACTACAGCGCAGTGTCGGCTTTGACGGCTGGTGCTTCTCCCAGGCCGACCCAGCCACGCTGCTGCCCGCGCGAGCAATGACCAGTGATTCGCCCGCCACGGCCAGCCAGCAACGGTTCTGGCAGATCGAATACCAGCTCCCCGACGTCAACAAGCTCGCATCACTGGCGCGGACCAGCCAGCCAGTCGGCGCGCTGAGCGCGGCCACCAGCGGTGATCTCGCCCGCAGCCGTCGCTGGGACGAGATCCTGCGCCCCGCAGGTATCGCCGATGAACTTCGCGCCGCGCTCACTATCGGCAGGCACTGCTGGGGCTCGCTCAACCTCTATCGCGCATCGGCCACGCGCACATACACCATGGATGACGTCCAGCATCTGAGGCACGTTGCGGGCGCTGTCGCGGCCGGTGCGCGCGGCGCGTGGACAGCTAAGACCCCACCCTCAGACACCGGTCCCGCCGCCGGCCCCGGCACCATTATCGTCACCGCTGCCGGGACACCACTGACGGCCACACCCGAAGCCACACAGTGGCTCGCGAAACTCAGCCCTGACCCGCAAGGAAGCCATGGCACGGCGATCATCTACGCGATCACCGCGCTGCTGACCGCACCCGCACGCGACACGAACGCGGCCGCTGCGGCACGCGTCCGGACCCGGACCACAGACGGGTACTGGCTGGACATCCATGCGTCTCCGCTGGCTGCGGCCCTGCCCGGCTGCGACATCGCCATCACGGTCCAGGCTGCAGTGCCTTCACGGATCAGCCCGCTGCTGATGCAAGCCCACAGCCTGTCAGCCCGTGAGCGCCAGATCGCCCGGCTGATCCTCGATGGCCGCACCCTCACCGAGATTGCCCGGACTCTCCACATCTCGCTCTACACCGCCAAAGACCACCTCAAAGCTATCTTCCGGAAGACCGGTACCCACTCACGGCCCGAGCTCACCAAATGCCTCACCGGCCACCTCTGCTAACCACCAGTGGGCCCACTGGCCACGAGCAGATCATGGCCACAACAAGGCGCACTTTGAACTGGTAGCTCAGAGTCGCCGGACAAATCTGGTCTGTCTACCGGGTAGCTGGAATGCGCGCATGGAAGCCTCCCTGCAACATGGCCCGGCACGCCTTACCGCGCCGGCCGTTGCCGTTTCCGGCAGATAGGCCACGGATACGGCCCGGCGTACAACCAGCTGACGTGCAGGCCGATGGCCGGCATGAGCCGGATCCGCCCGGGCCGGCACGGCCCCACGTGGCAGCAAACGGCATCACGTGGGCGCATCGGAGCGCCCACGCAAGTGCTCCACGCAATCGTCAAATTACTCTCTGAAATATCCACCGGAATGGACGTATGAGCCAGGAAAGGTCCCAAAGCTCGCTGACTGAGGGAGGCGGGTGCGGTGCATGGATTCCGTTAGGAAGCGCAAGCGCGCCGCATAGGTCTCGCTTGGAAGCGGCCCTTTGCCCTGCTCTGCACTGTTTCATTGCCTAGGCCAACGCTGCGGGCGGGCTCTGAAAACCATCTGCGACCGGGCCCGGAAATGCACGATCAACGCTTCCCGGCCCGCAGCCCAGCTAGTCCTAAACCTGGGAGTGACCGTGTCCGACGTGCTCTACGTAGCGATCACGATCGTCGTCTTCGCCCTGCTCATCCTGCTGGTCAAGGGGGTCGAGCGGCTTGAGCGCTGAGAACTGGGTCGGCCTGATCGCGGCCGTCCTGCTCACCATCTACCTGATTTACGCCCTCGTCCGACCGGAGAGATTCTGATGAGCAGTTCCCTCGCGGGCTTCCTGCAGGTCGTGCTGCTGGTCGCCGCGCTGGCTGCCTGCTACAAGCCGCTCGGTGACTACATCGCGCGCATCTTCACCAGCGAGAAGCACTGGCGGCCGGAGCGCGCCATCTACCGGCTGATGGGCATCGACCCGTCGGCCGACCAGCGCTGGGGCACCTACGCGCGCAGCGTGCTGGCGTTCTCCGTGATCAGCGTGCTCTTCCTGTACCTGATCGAGCGGGTGCAGCACTGGCTGCCGTTCTCCAACGGGCTGGCAAACGTCCCGCCCACTCTCGCCTGGAACACGGCGGCCTCGTTCACCACCAACACGAACTGGCAGAACTACTCCGGCGAGTCCACCATGGGCTACGTCACCCAGATGGCTGGCCTCGCCGTACAGAACTTCGTCTCGGCCGCGGTCGGCATCGTCGTGGTGATCGCCCTGATCCGCGGGTTCATGCGGAACAGGACCGACCGGCTGGGCAACTTCTGGGTTGACCTGACCCGGATCACCATCCGGTTGCTGCTGCCGTTCTCGGTGATCGGCGCGATCATCCTGATGGCGACCGGCGTCATCGACAACTTCACGCCCACGCACATCATCCACACGCTGGCCGGATCGCAGCAGACGATGGTCGGCGGCCCGGTGGCCTCGCAGGAGGTCATCAAGGAGTTGGGCAACAACGGCGGCGGCTTCTACAACGCCAACTCCGCCCACCCGTTCGAGAACCCGAACCCGTTCAGCAACTGGTTCGAGATCTTCCTGATGCTGGTGATCCCGTTCTCGCTGCCGCGCACGTTCGGCAAGATGGTCCGCGACAACCGCCAGGGCTACGTGCTCGCCATCGTGATGGCGGTCCTGCTCCTGGCCTCGGTCGGCGGGATCAGCTACTTCGAGGCACAGCACGCGGGGACCGCGCTCCAGGCCGCGCACGGCGCGATGGAGGGCAAGGAGGTCAGGTTCGGCATACCGGGCTCGTCCCTGTTCGCCGCGTCGACCACCACCACGTCGACCGGCGCGGTGAACTCCTTCCACGACTCGTTCACCCCGTTCGGCGGCGGCATCGTCCTGTTCAACATGATGCTGGGCGAGGTC
>DASQVO010000033.1:0-33141 GCA_035640715.1 Streptosporangiaceae bacterium | reverse complement strand
TGCCTGCGGATGGGCGGCGGGTTCGGCGGCAAGGAGTTCCAGCCGCACGGGCTGGCCGCCGTGGCCGCGCTCGGCGCCACGCTCACCGGGCGCCCGGTGAGCCTGCGGCTCAACCGCACCCAGGACATCACCATGACCGGCAAGCGGCACCCGTTCTACGCGACCTGGGAGGCGGGTTTCGACGAGCGCAAGCGGCTGTGCGCGCTGCGCGCCACGCTCACCAGCAACGGCGGCTGGAGCCTGGACCTGTCCGAGCCGGTGCTGGCCCGGGCGCTGTGCCACATCGACAACGCCTACTGGATCCCCGACATCGAGGTCCACGGCCGCGTGGCCAAGACCAACCGGGCCTCGAATACCGCGTTCCGCGGCTTCGGTGGCCCGCAGGGCATGATCGTCATCGAGGACATCCTTGGCCGCTGCGCGCCGCTGCTCGGTGTCGAGCCTGACGAGCTACGCCGCCGGAACTTCTACGCGCCCGGCCAGGCCACCCCGTACGGTCAGGCGGTGCGGCACGCCGAGCGGATCGAGGCGATCTGGTCGATCCTCACCGAGCGCAGCGACTTCGCCCGGCGCCAGGCCGAGGTGGCCGCGTTCAACGACGCGCACCCGGACACCAAGCGCGGGCTGGCCATCACCCCGGTCAAGTTCGGCATCTCCTTCAACCTCACAGCCTTCAACCAGGCCGGCGCGCTCGTGCACGTCTACAAGGACGGCTCGGTACTGATCAACCACGGCGGCACCGAGATGGGCCAGGGCCTGCACACCAAGATGATCCAGGTGGCGGCGACCGCGCTCGGCGTGCCGATGAGCTTGGTGCGGCTGACGCCGACCCGCACCGACAAGGTGCCGAACACCTCGGCCACCGCGGCCAGTTCCGGCTCCGACCTCAACGGCGGCGCGATCAAGAACGCCTGCGACCAGATCCGGGAGCGGCTGGCCGTTGTCGCCGCCGGCCAGCTCAGCGTCCACCCCGGCGACGTGCGCTTCGCCGGCGGTGTCGTCACCGGCCTCGGCTTCGGTGACCGGCAGATCCCATGGGCTGAGCTGGTGCACGACGCGTACCACCAGCGCGTCCAGCTCTGGGCGGCCGGCTTCTACCGCACGGCCGGGCTGCACTGGGACTCTGAGCGGATGCAGGGCGAGCCGTTCAAGTATTTCGCCTATGGCGCCGCGGCGTCCGAGGTCGAGGTGGACGGGTTCACCGGCGCCTATCAGCTGCGCCGCGTGGACATCGTCCACGATGTCGGCGACAGCCTGTCCCCGCTGATCGACATCGGCCAGATCGAGGGCGGCTTCATCCAGGGCGTCGGCTGGCTGACCCTGGAGGAGCTGCTCTGGGACTCCACCGGCGGGCCGCACCGGGGCAGGCTGGCTACGCAGGCCGCGAGCACCTACAAGATCCCCAGCTTCTCCGAGATGCCCCCGCAGTTCAACGTGCACCTGTTCGAGCGGGCGACCGAGTCCGGGGTGGTGTACGGCTCGAAGGCGGTTGGCGAGCCACCCTTGATGGAGGCGTTCAGCGTGCGCGAGGCCCTGCGGCAGGCAGTCGCCGCGTTCGGGCCGCCCGGCTGGAGCGTCGAGCTCGCCTGCCCGTCCACCCCGGAGGCGGTCTGGTGGGCGATCGATGCGGCCCGCGGCGCCGCGGGCGCCGGACAGGCCGTCACGGCCGGGGCGGCCACCGCGGGGCCGGCCGTGGGCACTGACCAGGCCGGGTCACCGGCCGCCGCTCCCACCGCGTACGCGGGGACCTGACATGGACTGGCTCGGAGCCGTGCAGCAGTTGCGCCGGGACGGCCTGCCCGGCGTGCTCGTGACCGTAGCCGAGGTGCGCGGCCATGCCCCGCGCGAGGCGGGCGCCAAGATGGTCGTGAGCCGCGACCGCACCTGGGGCAGCGTCGGCGGCGGCAACCTTGAGGCAACGGCCGTGACCCGGGCCCGGGAGCTGCTGGAGTCCGGGGTCACCGAACCCGAGATGCTGGAGGCGCAGCTCAGCCCGCACGCGCGGAACTCCCACGGCCGCCAGTGCTGCGGCGGTGCCGTGCGCCTGCTGCTCGAACCGCTCGTGGCCCGGCCGGTCGTCGCGCTGTTCGGCGTCGGGCACGTCGGCTACGAGCTGGCGCGCATCCTATCCCGGCTGCCGCTTCAGCTCCTGCTGGTGGACTCGCGCGCCGACCAGCTCGACCGGGTCCGGCTGGCCGACGTGATTGACGGCAGCGCCGACGTCAGCATCCACCACACCCTGCTCGGCGAGCAGGTGCTCGAACAGCTTCCCCGCGGCGCCCACGTCGTGATCATGACACACGACCACGCGGAGGACTTCGCCCTGTGCGACGCGGCCCTGCGCTTCCCGCAGCCGCTGGGCGGCATCGGCCTGATCGGCTCCAGCGCCAAGTGGGCGCGGTTCCGCGCCCAGCTGGCGGCTGGAGGGCACACCCCGGAGGCGATCGCCCGGATCACCTGCCCGATCGGCGAGCCCGGGATCAAGGGCAAGGAACCCGCGGTCATCGCCGTCGCCGTCGCCTCGCAGCTCCTGCGCGCGCTCGGCGGCCAGGCCGACGGCGGAGCTCCAGGCGGCGCGGCCTGGGCTGCCCGGACCGGCGGCGCGGCGGTGAACCGGTGACGCTCTACGCGGCCACGATCGCTGACACGCCCGGCGACCCGTTCACCGGCGACCCGGCGGGCGCCCTCGCGGTGGACGAGGACGGCGCCCTGCTCGTCTGTGACGGCGTCATCCGGGCCCGGGGCTCGTTCGCCGCCCTGCGCGCCGCGCACCCCGGCGAGCCGGTCACCCGTCTCGACGGCGGGATCCTCCTTCCCGGCTTCGTCGACACCCACGTCCACTTCCCGCAGATCCGCGCGATCGGCGGGCTGGGCATGCCACTGCTGGACTGGCTGGAGCAGTGCGCCCTGCCCGAGGAGAGCAAGCTCGCCGACCGGGCCTATGCCCGCGCCGTCGCCGGGGAGTTCCTCGACGGACTGGTCTCCTCCGGCACGACCAGCGCGCTCGTGTTCGGGTCGCACTTTCCCGCCGCCATGGATGAGCTGTTCGCCGCCGCCGCGGACTGCGGCCTGAACATCACCTCGGGCCTGGTGGTCAGCGACCGCATCCTCCGCCCCGACCTGCTGAACACCCCGCAGACCGCACTGGACGACAGCGCGGGCCTGATCGCCCGGTGGCACGGGCGCGGGCGGCTCCGCTACGCGGTCACCCCGCGGTTCTCCCTGTCCGCGTCCGATGACATGCTCGACGTCTGCGCGCAACTGCTCGACGGCGACGTCTGGTTCACCTCGCACATCAACGAGAACGTCGCCGAGATCGCCACGGTCGCCGGCCTGTTCCCGGCGGCACGTGACTACCTGGACACCTACCGTCGGCACGGCCTGGTCACCGAGCGCAGCGTCTTCGCCCACAACGTCCACGCCAGCGACGGCGAGCTCGCCGTGCTGGCCGGCCATGGAGCGTCCGTGTCGCACTGCCCGACCAGCAACTGCACCCTCGGCAGCGGCATGTTCCCGCTGCGCCGGCACGTCGACCACGGCGTCCGTGTCGCACTCGGCTCCGATGTCGGCGCCGGGTCCGGGCTGTTCCTGCCCAAGGAGGCCCTGCAGGCCTACTTCCTCCAGCAGATGCTCGGCCCGGGCGGCCTGAGCCTGACCCCCGTGCATCTGCTCTACCTGGCCACCCGGGCCGGCGCCCGGGCCCTCGGCCTCGACGGCCGGGTTGGCGACTTCTCCGTGGGCAAGGAGTTCGACGCTGTGTGGCTGCGCCCGGCTGAGGGCAGCACGCTGGCCGTCAACCTCGCCCACGCCGCCGATGTCACCGACGCCCTGGCCCGCATCTTCTCCCTGGCCACCCCGGCCGACGTGGCCGCCGTCTGGCTCCGCGGCCAGCGCGCCGAGCCGCGATGGGCGCCCGGCCCGTACAGCTCGAATCGGCCGGGTGAACGAGGGCAGAGCATGTGTGCCTCCGTCCAGTCCCAGGACGCCAGTCGGGCCCGCGCCGGATATTCCCCTGGGCCGGGTGGTCCAACGCGGGCCAAACTGATCGAGCCGTAGCAGCCTCGCTATGTTCGCTTGACTCCGTACGTAGGTACGGTCGCTAGTCTGCGTGCATGGCCGGGTTGACGATCGGGAAGTTCGCCGCTGCCGGGAGCGCGTCGTCGATCCAGGTCATCCCTAAAGGAGCGGGCCGTGTCAAGGGGTGTTTCACGGCCTTTCTCGTGGTTTCGGGCGGGTGTGCGGGCACGCCAAGGTGAGGTCCATCGCTGTCTTGGCCTGGGCCTGGGGTTGCCCTGTTTCCCGGTCGCTGCCATCTCAGGTGAGCGGGCGGGCAGGTCAAGGACCGGGGCGGAGCCCCGGCCGCGCCATGTCTGGGGCCGCGCGTCAGCTGGTACTCAGCGACCTGTGACCGCCTTGCATCACAGCCGCAGTGATAGCATAATGTAAGCATGACGAACTTGCTGGTCCGCGATATCCCAGATGATGTGCACGCCGCTTTGCAGCGCCGGGCCCAGCAGCGCGGCCAGTCACTGCAGCAGTTCTTGGCGAGTGAGCTGCGTCGGCTGGCGGAGCGGCCGAGTGTTGATGAGGTGCTGGAGCGCATCGAGCGCCATAACGGTGGCCGGGTGGGCCTGCAGCAGGCCGCTGATGATCTCGCTGCAGAACGGGGTCAGCGTTGATCGTCTTCGACGCTTCTGTTCTGGCCAACGTTGTCGGTGATGACGGGAACGACGGCCAGCGGGCCCGCCAGGAATTCCGCAACGCCGGTGACGTCGCCGCGCCTGACCTTGTTGATGTCGAGACCGTCGCGGTGCTGCGCAAGCGATGGATCGCAGGCACCGTCTCTGACCGGAGGTTCGCCGCCGCAGTCGACGACCTCGAGCAGCTCGATCTGGATCGGTATCCTGCCCTCCGGTTCATGCGCCGCGCCTACGAGTTGCGGGCAAACGTGACGGCGTATGACTCAGCCTATGTTGCGCTCGCCGAGACGCTGGGCTGTGAGCTGCTGACCGCCGACGGGCGCCTCGCTAACGCTCCCGGCCCGCGGTGCGCCATCCGGGTACTGCGGTAAACGGGCGTCGCCGCCCCACCCGCCTTGACCGCTGCGAGGTCAGCGTCGTCCGATCGCGGTCAGGAACCTGTCAGTGGGATGCGGCCTGCCGGTCGATGATCCAGGTGGACAGCACGTGGCGGGCGTTCTCGTCCGGGAGTCCCGCCACCGCCGTGGTGGTCAGCGGCCGGGCCGCGACCGCCGCCGCGATCGCCGCATCGTCCAGGCCGTGCCCGGCGAGGCATTCGGCTGCCTGGCCGTCTGGCAGCGCGTTGAACCAGCGCAGCCCCGCCGTGCGCCGGGCGGCCGGGTCCGGGACTCCGGTCAGCCGGACCCGGGAGATGCCCCCGTCCGGGTACGCGTCCACGCGCAGCCAACTCACTGGCGCCGATTCCGCCAAGCCGAATACATGCCGCGTGTCGGGCTGCAGCCGGGTACGCGGCAGCAGCGGGAACCAGTCCGGCGACTCGGGCCCGGGCACCCGATCCGCTGCCCATCCGTCCTCGGGCCCCGGCCCGGCTACCGGCCCTGCCCCCCGGCCCATCCCTGGCTCCCGTCCCGGCCCAGGCACCGGCTCTCCGCCGTGGCCGGAGAGCACCACCTCTGCCGAGGCGTTGTACTTGAAGTGGGCGGTGTCAATCACCGCCTGGCGGGCCAGTCCGGCCACCCCCAGCCTGATCACCGCGAAGTCGTGGCCGTCATTTCGGCGACGGCTGGTCTCCCAGCCCTCGCCCATGGTGCGGGCCCGGTCCGGCCGGTTGAGCAGCGCCGCGGACGTGTAGAAGCTGTCGCTGGACGCGACGACCAGGCCGCCATGCTCCTGGCTGGCGAGGTCGACCGTGAGCCCGTCCCAGAGCCGGGGGTCGGGGACTGCCTGCCCGTGCACCCGCAGCCGGGCCACGCCGCCGTCGGGGTAGATGGACAGCCGCACGTGGGTGAACCGGTGGGCGTCCGCGACCGGAAACACGTTGTGCTGGTCCCCGGCCAGGTCGCGGCGCGGCACGATGTCGGTCCAGCCCGGGTGCGAGGCCAGCTCGGCGGGGCTCGGATAGCCTTCCGCGCCGAGGGCCTCGACCCGGCAGGCTGGCGGGAAGTTGCCGGTGAAAAAGCTGGTGTCCACGTCGATGTCGCTGATCACGCCGGGGACTCCCAGGCGGATGATGGCCCAGTCGTGGCCCGGCTCTCCGCGGCGGCGGCGGGTCTCCCAGCCGTCCACGATCTCCCCGCGATGGTCGTACCGGCCGGGAACGAACGCCGGGTCCGCCGGGACCAGCAAGTTCTCCTTGAAGCCGAACGACTCGTCACTGGCGGCCACGACGCTCGCGCCCAGCCACCGGGACGCGAGGTCGAGGGCGCCCCCGGCCGGGTTCACGGCGTCTCCCGCACGGTGCCCCGGCCCGCGATCGCTGCGGGCACGCCGCCGGCCTCGGGCCCGAAGAACGGCTGCACGGCGACGATACTGGTCCCCGGCGAGGCGGTGGCCTGGGCCGTCGCGGCGATGGCAGCGGTCATCGGCTCGGCCGTGTTCGGGTTGACGATCAGGATGTTCATGTCTGCTCCTTCTCCGGCCACGGCTGTCCGCCGTGGCCGAGTAGCCGGCCGACGGGCCGCGCCGGATCGATCTGTTGGCCGCGCAGCCAGGTGCGCCGGACCACCCCGTACAGTTCCTGGCCCGCGTAGGGGGTGGGCGGATGGCGGTGGTGCAGCCGCGCCGGATCCACGATGAACCGTTCTCCGGGAGCGACGGCACACAGGTCCGCGCCGAAGCCGGGCGCGATCCGCCCCTTGGCCCGCAGGCCGGCCAGCGCGGCCGGGGCGCTGCTCATCCACCGCGCCACGTCGGCCAGCGTGAACCCGCGTTCCCTGGCGGCCGTCCACAACCACGGGCAGGCCGAGCTGGAGCGAGGAGATCCCGCTCCAGGCCTGCCCGAAGTCCCCGGTGCCGCGGTGCTTCATCTCCGGCGTGCACGGCAAGTGGTCCGAGACCACCAGGCCGATCGTGCCGTCGGCCAGCCCGGCCCACAGGCCATCCCGGTCCGCCGCGCCCCAGATGGGCGGGCTGCACGCGAACTCCGTCGCCCCGTCCGGGATCCGTTCGGCGGTCAGGGTGAGATAGTGCGGGCAGGTCTCGGCGCTGACCCGGGTGCCCTGCGCGCGTGCCGCCGTGATCGCCGCCACGGCGCCGGCGCTGGACACGTGCACGATATGTGCGCGGGCCCCGGTCGCGCGCCGCCGCCAGGACCGTGGCGACGTCCACGGTAACCGGGACGGAATCGACCGGCATGTCGACCAGCGTGGTGATGCCGCCCGCCGCCGCGGCCCGGGTCGCGGGCCCGAACCCCTCCCAGTCGGCGTGCCCGGGCTCGTTGACGTGCACATGGGTGTCGACGAGCCCGGGCATCAGCACCACGTCACCGGCCAGGTCCACCACCTCGGCCGCGGTCATCCCGGCCGCGGACGCCGCCACCGCGCGGATAACCCCGTCCCGGACCAGGACGGCGGCCGGGCCCTCACCGGCTCGGGTGACCGCCCGGCGCGCCCGGATCAGCAGGTCCGCCGGCCCGGTTGGCGCGGGGCAGGAGTGGCGGGTCACCCGGCGGTCAGCGGCCGAGGGCGGCCCGGTAGGCGCGCCAGCCGCCGTACTCCGTGATGTCCTTGTGGATACCGCGGTCGTGTTCGGCGTCCCGCAGCACCATGCCGAACGACAGTTCCCCGCCCTCGAGCTCAACGATCGAGAGTTCCAGTTCCGGTGGCTCGCTGACCAGCAGCGCCCGCAGGGGCTCCATCGGCACGTCGTAGAGTTCCCCGAGGATCGGCCGGCCGCCCTCGGTGGCGGGGTACAGGCCCGGGAACTCGTCCCGGACCGAGAAGAACCGGTAGAGCGGCGCGGTCCGGCACTCTGCAACCAGCGGGAAACCCTCGATGTGCTGGTGCGCGACGCCGCCGCGCATCCCGTCGCCGTTGAGGAACATCAGAGCCATACGCGCCTCCGCAGGTGCCGGGCCCGCCCCAGACCTCGCCGGATATTACCCCCTTCGCCCGGCGGGCCAAACCCAGGTCCGGGCGGAGGCCCTGCCTGCTCAACGGGGGGCCTGCTGGCCGTAGCCGGCGAACTTCCGCGCCACGCGGTCGATCTCCGCGGCCGGCAGCAGGCGCGGTGTCCCGGCGGCGGCTGCCCGCAGGTACACGTCGCACAGCCACTCCAGGTAGGCGGCGCGCGTGTACGCGCTCTTCAGGTCCGGCCCGATCGCGACCGTGCCGTGATTGGCCATCAGGCAGCCCGTGCGCCCGCGCAGCGCGGCGACGACGTTGCCTGCGAGCTCGGCGGTGCCGTAGGTCGCGTACGGCGCGACAGCCACCGGCCCGCCGAACGCGGCCACCTGGTAGTGGATGGCCGGCAGTTCCTCAACGAGCGCCGACACTGCCGTGGCGGCGGGGAGTGCGTGTGCACGATCGCGGCCGCGCCGGTCGCGGCGTAGACGCCCAGGTGCAGCGGCATCTCGCTGGACGGCTGCAGCGGGGCTTCCACGGCGGATCCGTCGAGCCGGTGCACCCCGACCAGGTCCGCCGACAGCTCCGGGTAGTCCAGCCCGCTCGGCGTCACCGCGATCAGGTCGCCGGCCCGGGCACTCACGTTGCCGGACGTCCCGACGACCAGGCCGGCCGCGGCAAGCTGCCCGCAGATCCGGGTGATCTCCGCGCGGACGTCACCGAGCAGCATCACCCATCCCTCCCTTGGGTAGCTTCACGGTATGCACTCCAGCCCGGCTCACCCGGATGAGGCGGCAGAGGTAATCGGCTGGCGAGACGGCCACATCGTCGCCATCGACCAGACGGCTCTCCCGCACGAGATCCGCATACTTCATATCACCACGATCGACGAACTGGTGGACGCGATCACCCGGCTGGCCATCCGTGGCGCGCCGGTGCTCGGCGCCGCCGGCGCCCTCGGCGTCGCCCTGGCCGCCCGCCTGGCCGAAGAGTCCGGCTGGGACGAGGCCCGGCTGGCCGCGGAGGTCAAGCGGATCAGCGACGCCCGGCCGACCGCCGTCAACCTGCGCCGCGAGGCCCAGGCGGCCGCGGCGGCGATACCGGACGGGGCGGGCGCGGTGGAGGCCGTGGCACTCGCGGCCGTGGCGGCGACCGTCACCGCGACATACCGGATGAGCGAACGGGGCGCCGCCTACCTACGCGAGGCCTGCGGGCCCGGGCCGCTGCGGGTGGAGACCCACTGCAACACGGGCAGCCTCGCGTGCCTCGGGTGGGGCACCGCGCTGGGCGTGATCCGGGCGCTGCACGGCCAGGGGGCGGTCGCCCACGTCATCGTGGACGAGACCCGGCCGCTGCTCCAGGGCGCCCGGCTGACCTGCTGGGAACTGGGCCAGCTCGGCATCGAGCACTACCTCGTCTGCGACGGGGCCGGGCCGTTCATGATCAGCCAGGGGCTGGTCGACGCCGCGGTCGTCGGCGCGGACCGGGTCGCGGCCAACGGTGACGTGGCGAACAAGATCGGCACCTACAGCCTCGCGCTGGCCGCGCGGCGCGCCGGGATCCCGTTCGTGGTCGTGGTGCCCGAGTCGACCATCGACCCGGCGACACCGGACGGTGCCGCGATCCCCGTCGAGCAGCGGGCCGGCGAAGAGGTCACGCACGTCCGGGGGGTCCCTTTGGCCCCGGACGGAACCCGCGCCCTGAACTATGCGTTCGACATCACCCCGGCGGAGCTCGTCACGGCTGTGGTGACGGAGGACCGGCTGATTACTCCGGGCTGAGCCGACGTGCCGGGTGGTCACCGGGCCTGCGCGCCGGGGTCCCTTCCGGGCTGTGCGGACGGTCGAACGTGGCCCGGGTCAGCGCGACCGCCTGGGCTCGTCCGCGAGATCCCAGCCGTCTCATCAGGCACGGTGCTTCTTCCTGATCTCAGCCAATGTCTATTAGGACTTTTGCTAATCTGTCCCTGCCCAGGTCAGCCTGGAGGGCGACCTACTTGGCGATGACCGCCGCAGGGGCATGTGTTCTATCGCCTTCGCTGAGCATCGTGGATACCGGCGGTAGCAGGCCAGGTCGGTGCGGGTCGGGGAACCGGAGGCATCGATGCCCATGGATCATCAGAACACGCAGATGCGATTACCTAGACAGCTAAATCAGCCGGGGGGCGGCGGGACGACTGGCTTCGCTTCAGGAAGACCAGTTCCCCGACACTGCGGAGCTTTTCTCGCAAATTGTCCAGATAGGACGGCGATTCGGTCCCGGCTGGCATCGCCCACTCGACGGTCAGGATTGTCTTGTAATCGGCGAATTCTGACCAGCGGAGAAACTTTCCCTCCTCATCCTCAAGCTCATTCGGCAGAATTTCCACTCTCCCGGGTGATCCAACTCCCCTGAAATACTGGCCGATATAGTAGCTCTCGCGAGATTCGAATGTGATGCCGGTCGCTTCAGACACGAGATCGCTAATGTGCTTCCGGTCAGCTTCTCGTGCCCCGTAATAGTCGTAAATTCGTCGCATATGCTCTCTTGTCATGCGCGTGGGGTGTGCGGTGCATGGGCGGGTCACCTATTCGTCATCGTCTGCCATTCCATTGCCCGGGCGGCAGAGCTCAGCGCCCAGGAGGCCACAATGGCGCTGCGCCGTCGCCGTCGACGTAGCTTGGCGGGATCTCAGCGGAGTCGGTAAGCCGGAGCTTGCGGCGGGCCCGCTGAAAGAACGTGGTGTGACCGAGGCGGACGACGCGTGCGGCGTCCGGCCGGGCCCGCAGCTCAATCCGGTCACCGGGGTCGGCGTAGCCTTCTACCTGACCATCCACCTCGATGGCCAGCCGGCCGCTGGGCGGCAGTATGTCCAGTGCCACGGTGTCGTCCACGGACAGCACGAAGCCCCGGTTGTAGGCGGAGTGCGGAGCCGCGGGAGTCACCAGCAGGGCTTCCACACGGGGCTCCACGATCGGGCCGCCGGCGGAGAAACTGTAGGCCGTCGAACCCGTCGGGGTCGCGACGATGACGGCGTCCGCGGCATAACTGACGAACGGCTGGCCGCCGACATGGACCGCGACGAAAGCCGACCCCTCGTTCCCCGGCATCCGGACCACGACCACGTCATTGAAGGCCGTGACGGACGTCGTGCCGAAGGTGGCGTCGATCGCGAGCCGCGGCTCGAGGGTGAACCGGTGATCGTCGATGGCGGACAGCGCGCTGGGCAGTTCAGGCACGTCGACCTCGGGCAGGAAGCCCAGCTTCCCAAGGTTTACCCCGAGCACCGAAGCGCGCTGCCGGTCCGCCAGCCGCATGGCCCGCAGCATCGTCCCGTCGCCGCCAAGGCTCACGATCAGCTCGGCCCGCCCGCCGAGCTCCTCCTCGGTGACCGGGATCGCGGCGCAGTTCAGCCTGGTCACCTCGTCCTTGAGGCCGAAGACGGGAATGCCGCGGCTGGCGGCCCAGCTGAGCACCGCCTCGACGGCTTCCGCGGAATCGCGCTGGGGATGCAGGACGAGTCCCACCGATTTCATGTCAGAGCCCCCTCCGCCGATGAGTGGCCGGGACCAGAGCCAGGCGCGCGCTCATAGGCCGTAAGCCTCGAGCAGCCGCAGCCATATCTCGCTGATGGTCGGGTACGACGGCACCGCGTGCCGCAGCTGGTCGAGCGGTACCTGCCCCGCGACGGCGACGGTGGCCGCGTGGATCAGCTCGCCGACGCCGGGGCCGGCGAGCGTCGCACTGATCATGGTCCTGCTGTCCTCGTCGACCACCATCCGCGCCCGGCCCGCGTAGCCGTCGGCGAACAGGCTGGCGCCGGCCACCGACCCGATGTCGTAGTCCACGACGCGGATACGCCGGCCGGCCTCCCGTGCCTGCGCCGACGACGGGCCGACCGCGGCGACCTCGGGCACCGTGAAGATCACCTGCGGCACGGCCGACTGGTTGGCCCACGCCGTCGCCGCCGGCTCCTTCCCCTTCGCCCGGGCGGCGATGGCGTCCCCGCAGATGCGGGCCTGGTATTTCCCCATATGGGTGAGCAGCGCGAGGTGGTTGACGTCGCCAACCCCATACAGCCAGCCGCCGTCGACCCCGGTCACCTGGCAGGTGCCGTCCACATCGAGCCACGATCCCGGCGTGAGGCCGACAGTTTCCAGGCCGAGATCGTCGGTACGCGGGACCCGGCCTGTCGCGACGAGGACCTCCTCGGCCTCCAGCCATGTCCCGTTCTCGCACAGCAGCGACACCGGGCCACCCGCGCTGGGCCGCTCGGCGGCGGTGACGGTGATGCCGAGCCGGACGTCCACGCCCGCGGCCGACAGCCCGTCCGCGACCATCTCCCCGGCGAAGTCCTCGACCCGCTCCAGCAGGCGCTCCTCGCGGACGAGGAGGGTGACCTGGGCGCCGAGTGCCTGCCAGGCAGCGGCCATCTCGCAGCCGACCACCCCGCCGCCGATGATGGCCAGCCGCTTGGGCACCTCGTGCGCGCTGGTCGCCTCACGGCTCGTCCATGGGCGCACGTCGCCCAGTCCGCGCACGGGCGGGATGAGCGCCCGGCTGCCGGTGGCGACGACGACGGCGTGCCGGGCCCGCAGCTCCCGCGTTCCGGCAGCAGGCGTGCTGCCGGATACCGTGCCCGCGGGAAACGCGGCGGCGGGAGCCGGGCCGACGGAGACCGCCCGGGGCCCGGTCAGCCGGGCATGCCCCCGGACGAGATCGACGTGCGCCCCGTTCAGCCAGCCGACCTGGCCGTCGTCCTTCCAGTTGCTGGTGAAGGTGTCACGGCGGGCGAGCACAGGCGGCGGGTCGAGCCGGGCGCCGCTGACGCCCTGGATCTCACTGGCTTCGGCGACGGCGGCGACCGGGCGGAGCAGCGCCTTGCTCGGCATGCAAGCCCAGTAGGAGCATTCACCGCCGACCAGTTCCGATTCGACGATGACCGCGGTGAGCCCGCCCTTGACCGCACGGTCCGCGACGTTCTCCCCCGGTGGTCCGGCTCCGATGACCACCACGTCGTATTCGTCGGACACAGGTGGCCTCCTCAGCAACAGCTCGTCCCCGGACGAGTCTATCGAGCGGCGCGGCGGCGGCCGGCCGCAGAAGCCCACCGATCGTTACGAGCGGTCCGCGGATGTGTCTGGGGCGGTGGCGATGGCCGCGGCGGCAAGCCTGCTGTCGACAGTGAGGACATGCTCGTAGCGGCGGCGGACGTCGGCACGATCGGCTGCCTCGGTTACCGACCGCTCGCTGGCACGGTCGATCATCGCCGCCTGCTCGAGCAGCACCCGGCGCTGTCCTGGGCTGGACGTATCGGCCATGATCAGGGCGAGCGCGTCGAGCTGGCGGATCATTATGGCTGGCATGCCCGCGCCGGCCTGGCGGATCTTCTCGAAGGAGCGCTGCACGAGGCGCTCATATTCGGGCTGGGCCGCGATGACCCGGATAAAGCCCTCTTCATCGCGGTGGTACCGGTCCGGATGCCAGCGGCTGACGATCTTGCAGAGGTTATCACCGAGCCAGTCAATGCAGGTCAGCGCCGTGAAGGTGTCGTTCACGGCGGATGACAGGGCCCGGATGGCGATCTCGACCAGCTGGTCGATGCCGAACGAAACGTCCTGGGTGAGAGTGCGATACGGCCCGATCACGTGGGCGTGCCCCAGCGCCTCGCTGACCACCCTGGCGGCTTCCGGCGGCCACACCCTGGCGAACGGGTGCCCCTGCACGATGAAGTGGCCGGGCCGGCAGTCGAGGCTGATCACGGCGTCAGCCTCGGCGGCCAGCCGGATCAGGTTCTGGTGCCCGATGAACTGCACGTAGCCGCTGGCGGGCGCCTTGACCACGCCTCCGCCCAGCTCCATCCGGGACAGGATCTCGGCCGATGAGGGTCCGCTGCGCCGCCGGCCGGCGTTCCCGGCCGCGCCATCTCCGCCGCCCTGCACCCTGATGGCCTCGGACAGGTCGTTGGCGATGCTCGCGATCACTTGCGGCAGCTGGATGGAGACCGCGGTGTGATGGATGAAGTAGATGAGGATGGCCAGGTCGGCCACCATGAGCCCGAGGGTCACCGTGACACCGATGTGCGGCACGAAATCCCCGTGCGGGCCTGGGCTGATCGAGACGACCACGAGCACCGCGTAGACGAAGGTCGCCACGAACGTCCCCAGCGTCAGCTGGGTGCCGCGGTCGCGGATGAAGTTCCGCAGCATGCGCGGCCCGAACTGGGTCGATGCCAGCGTCAGCGTCACCAGGATGATGGAGAAGACGACGCCCACCACGGTGATCACGGCCGCGGCGATCGCCGTCAGGATCTGCCGGGCTGCGTCGGCGGTCCCGCTGATCACCCAGGCCGGGATGGTGAACGCCCCGCGGTAGGCGGCCCGGTCCAGGATCAGCGTGCAGACGAACAACGCGATCGCGGCCACGACCTCGGCCGCCGGGACCACCCACAGGTTGGTCCGGAACACCTCACGGCGCCAGTGAGACGCCAGTGCCGGGGACCAGATGCGGCGGAACATGGTGAACTCCTGAACTTCGACCATCCGCGCCGACCAGACTTCCCGGCTGACCCTACTGTCATTATGCGCGATCCCGGGCGCGCCGCGCGGCGACCTCGGCTTTGCGGGGAGGGTCGGCGCCAGCCCGCTCGCAGGTCAGGGCGGCCACGATCCCGGCGCTGGTGAGCAGGCGCGTGAGCCGCCCGCTGTCCAGCCCCGGCAGCGCGGCGATCCCGGCCCGGCCGAGCAGGTTGGCCTCGGCCATCGCGTCGAGCAGCCCGGCTGAGAAGGCGTCGCCCGCGCCGATCGTGTCTACCACCTCGGCTGGCGCTGGGGGAACGGTGACCTCGGTTCCGTCCCGGCTGAGCCCGAAGGCCCCGCCCGCCCCCAGCGTCACCACGACCAGATCGGGCCCGAGCCGCTGCCAGCGGCGCGCGACCTCGCTGACCGTCTCGCCGGGATAGAGCCAGCTGATATCCTCCGAGCTCGCCTTCGCGACGTGCACGTGCCGCAACTGCCGCTCGACACGTAGTCGCCCGGCGCGGGCGTCGGGTGTCGCGCCGGGCCGGAGGTTCGGATCGTAGAAAATGACCGTCTTCCCGGCCGAACGAGTCCGCTGCGCGAGCGACTCGATATGGGCCGCCCCCGGTGGCAGGGCTGCCGCCAGCGATCCGAGGTACAGGGCTGCCACGTCGCCGGCCAGCGACGCAAGCTCGGCCGGCTGCCACATCCAGTCGGCCGTTCCGTTCAGGTAGAAGCTGTAGGTGGCCTGCCCAGCGCCGTGGAGCGTCGCGATCGCTAGTGTTGTCGGCTCCGGCGCGGGCACCAGATCCCTGGCGCTGACACCGTTACCGGACAGGTGCTGCCGGAGCATCGTCCCGAACCCGTCGCCGGAGATCCGCGCGCGCAGCGAGACGTCGCGGTCCAGCCGGGCCAGGGCCACGGCGACGTTCGCGGGCGCACCGCCTGGCGACGCGCGGCAGGACCAGTCCGGTGACACCACGAGGTCGACCAGCGCTTCGCCGATGACAGTGATCACGAGACAGCACTTTACGGGGAGACGTGGCCCGTGGCCGACGCGCTTTGTCGGTGTATGGGAGGAGGATGGGCGCGTGAGCGAGCGGGAGACATCTTATGAGCGAGCATGATGGCGGCGGGACGGAGCAGGAGGAGCGTTTCGAGGCGCTCGTCGATGAACTGGCCGGGATTCCGGGCGTTACGCCGCCGCGGGGCGGCGGCGGCTTCGGCCGGAACGCCGTCCTCTTCGAGAAGAAAATTTTTGCGATGTTCGTCCGCGGCCAACTGGTGCTGAAGCTTCCGCGTAATCGCGTCGATGCCCTGGTCGCGGCGGGCGACGGCATCCGTTTCGACGCCAATAAGGGTACCCCGATGAAGGAATGGTTCAGCCTCTCCCCGGAATCTGGCCTGGCGTGGCAGCCGCTGGCCCGGGAGGCGCTGGACTACGCCCGCTCCTCCCGCTGACTCGCCGCACTCACGCGCCCCGGATTCCCCGCGCGGCCGCTTTACCCAGGCCGTCCGGTCAGGCGGCGGTCACGGTCCGCCGTTTACCTGAATACAACGTGACGTTACCTTACGTTAATAGCCGACGGCTAAGCTCTGCTATCCCGCTGCGAACAGGGCGTAGCGGGAGTACGACGCACCACCGAGGTCACGATAGTAGCAGTCTCCCCGCTGGACTTATGCGATCTGCGGGCCTGAACGAAAGTCGTACATGGACATAACTGTGTGGGAATGGTTTGAGCAGCGCTCATTTCACTACCGTGATTTCCGTGATCTCGCCGAGGGCGGCGGGACGGGAAACCGGCTCACCGCGACATTGGTCCTGCCCACCCGTAACGTGGCGGAGACCATCGGCCCGATCCTGGATACGGTGGCCCGGCTGAACGAGCGGAGCGGGCTGGTCGACCAGGTCGTGGTCGTCGACGCTGACTCGGCTGACGGCACGGCGGACATCGCCAGGGCCCGGGGCGCAGAAGTCTACTCCGAGAACGAACTGCTGCCCGAGTACGGGGGCGCCCACGGCAAGGGCGACGCCATGTGGCGCAGCCTTTCCGTAGCCCGCGGCGATATCGTTCTCTTCGCGGACGCCGATACGGCCGGCTTCGGCGAGCACTTCATTTATGGCACGCTCGGGCCGCTCCTTACGATCCCGGGCGTTCAGTTCAGCAAGGCGGCGTACCGGCGTCCTTTCACCCAGGCGGGCAAATCGGTCGTCGACGGCGGAGGCCGGGTGACCGAGCTCATGGCCAAGCCGCTGCTCAATTTCTTCTACCCGGAGCTCACCGGATTCGTGCAGCCGCTCGCCGGCGAATTCGCCGCCTACCGGGAGCTGCTGTGCAATATCCCGTTCGCCACCGGGTACGGCGTCGAGATCGCGATGCTGATCGACGTGCTCGCGGACGTGGGCCTGGCAGCGATGGCGCAGGTCGATCTCGGTTTCCGGCAGAACCGTCACCAGCAGCTCTGGGACCTCACGCGGATGAGCTCCGCGGTCCTGCGCGCGCTCGGCCGCCGCGTCGGCATGCCCGAACGGGGCATGCTCCCGCAAGGCTCTCGCGGTGTCCGGTCGCTGCCCAGGCCGGAGATCTACCTGCATGCCGTCGCCACCGAGGACGGCCTGCGCCTCGATGAGCACCTCAACGAACTGCTGGAGCGCCCGCCGCTCGCCCACGTCCTGGCGCGCGGCCAGGACCGGGACACCGTCGCCTGAGCCGGGGGAGTGCGGCCCAACCGGCCCAGCGAGTCCGGGCCTTGGCCCGGCGAGCGGCCGGTGTATCGGCCGGTACCGGCGCAAGCTACGGACAGGCGATCGTTACCGGCCCAGCGAGTCCGGGCCTTGGCCCGGCGAGCGGCCGGTGTATCGGACAGCACCGCAGCAAACTGACGGGGGGTTCCGGGGGGTCGTCCCCCCGGGCCAGCACAGCGTCCCGGCGGTCACGTCCCGTCCGGCGGCATGATGCGCCCGCGCACCTCACCCAGGGCAATGCGACCGCATGGGCCGGGCGCGGTCGCCGTGATCACTACCTCGTCGCCGTCATGCAGGAAGGCGCGGGACGATCCGTCCGCGAGCGTGACCGGCTCGGTCCCGTTCCAGGTGAGTTCCAGCAGGCAGCCCCGCTCCTGGCGGCGCGGGCCGCTGACCGTGCCGGAGGCGAACAGGTCACCGGGGCGCAGCGCCGCGCCGCCCGAAGTCAGGTGGGCGAGCATCTGCGCCGGAGTCCAGTACATGGTGCCGAACGAAGGCTGGGTCAGCGTCTCGCCGTTCAGGGAGACTTCCAGGCTGAGATCGAGTCCCGACGGCGCGGCCGTGTCATCGAGGTAGGGAAGTGGCTCTGGGTCGCGGGGCGGGGGAGCGATCCAGGCGTGATGGAGCGCCTCCAGCGGGGTGATCCAGGCGGCGACGGATGTGCAGAAGGATTTCCCGAGGAACGGGCCGAGCGGCGTGGACTCCCACGCCTGGATGTCCCGCGCGGACCAGTCGTTGACCAGGCAGACGCCGAACACGTGCGCGCCGAAGCCTGCGATGGGGACGGCTGTGCCGGGCCCGCATCCGGCGCCGACGACGAAGCCGACCTCGGCCTCAAGGTCGAGCCGCTGTGAGGGCCCGAATTCCACCGTGCCATCGGCTCGCCGGTACTGCCCGCGGGGACGGCGGACGGGGGTCCCGGAGACCATGACCGTGCCGGCTCGCCCGTGGTAGCCGGCCGGCAGGTGCCTCCAGTTGGGGGCGACCCCGGTGGAACCCGGGCGGAAGATCCTGGACGCGTTAGCGGCGTGATACTCGTTCGCGTAGAAATCGGCATAGTCAGCAACGGTGAACGGCATCCGGAGGTCAATCTCGGCCACCGGGCGCAGCAGCGGTTCCACCTCGCTGCGATATGCGGGATCGGTCAGCCAGGACTTGATTGTCGCGCGGGCCTGTGTCCACGCCGGAGGGCCGGCCGCGAGGAGGTCGTCGAGCGTGCCGCCGGCAAACAGCGGTGCAAGTTCCGGCGTGATCACGGCGGACGCGCGGGTCAGGTCCAGCGCGTAGTCACCGATCCGCGCGACGGCGAGCGACCCGCCGGCTTCGGCCGCCGAGCCATAGGGCAGGTTGTCGACGGAGAACAGGTCGTCGTCCGCGACCCCGGTCCAGCCCGTCACCCCGCTGACCTCCGCATGGTCGGTCTCGCGCGCCATCACTTGTGGCCGGCCCACGTCCATGCGTAGGAGCCGTCGTCGGTGGCCGTGCCGCCCTCGCCGAGCTCCAGCGGGCGGAACGTGTCGATCATGACGGCGAGCTCGTCAAAGAACTCCGCGCCCAGGCTGCGCTCGACCGCGCCTGGCTGCGGACCGTGGCTGTGGCCGCCGGGGTGCAGGCTGACCGAGCCCTGGCCGATCCCGGACCCCTTGCGGGCCTCATAGTTCCCGCCGCAGTAGAACATCACCTCGTCGGAGTCCACGTTCGAATGGTAGTAGGGCACCGGCACGGCCAGCGGGTGGTAGTCGACCTTGCGCGGCACGAAGTTGCACACCACGAAGCCGTCCCCCTCGAAGACCTGGTGCGCGGGCGGGGGCTGGTGCACCCGGCCGGTGATCGGCTCGAAGTCGGTGACGTTGAACGTGTACGGGTAGAGGCAGCCGTCCCAGCCCACGACGTCGAACGGGTGGGTCGCGCAGACGTACCGGGTCCCGGTTACCTCCCCGCGCGCGGAACGGTGCTTGACCAGCACCGGCACATCCGTGCCGTCCGCCAGCAGCGGTCCGTCGGGCCCGTGCAGGTCCCGTTCGCAGTAGGGGGCGTGCTCAAGGAACTGCCCGTACCGTGACAGGTACCGCTTCGGCGGCGTGATGTGCGAATTCGCCTCGATCACGTAGCAGCGCAGCGGATCGGGCCCGGCCGGGATCCAGCGGTGCGTCGTGGCCTGTGGCAGGACGACGTAGTCACCCTGCCGGACCGGAAGCACGCCGAACACCGTTTCCACCGTGCCGGCGCCGGCCTCGACGTAGACGCATTCGTCGCCCGTGGCGTTGCGGTAAAGCGGCGAGATCTCGCCCGCCACCGCGTAGGAGATCCGCACCTCGGCGTTGCCGAGCACCAGCCGCCGGCCGGTGACCGGGTCCAGGGCCTTCCAGTCCTCGCCGGGGAAGAGGTCGTGCAGCCGCAGGTGCCTCGGCTTGAGCGGGTGGTTCGGCGTGGTGGAAAGGTCACCGGGGTCCCAGGCGATCGCGTCCACGATCGCCGAGGGCACGCCGCGGTGATAGAGCAGTGAGGAGTCGGAGGTGAACCCCTCCTCGCCCATCAGTTCCTCGTAGTACAGGCTGCCGTCGGGCCGCCGGTGCTGGGTGTGCCGTTTCGGCGGGATGTCGCCGCAGCGATGGTAATGGGCCATTACAGGTTGCCCCGCTTTTCCTGCTCCCGTTCGATGGCCTCGAACAGCGCCTGGAAGTTACCTTTCCCGAAGCCGAGCGAGCCATGCCGCTCGATGAACTCGAAGAAGACGGTGGGCCGGTCACCGATCGGCTTGGTGAAGATCTGCAGCAGGTAGCCGTCCTCGTCGCGGTCCACCAGAATGCCGCGGGACTGCAGTTCCTCGATGGGGACGCGGACGTTGCCGATCCGGGCGCGCAGGTCCGGGTCGGTGTAGTAGGAGTCTGGCGTGTCGAGGAACTCGATGCCACCCGCCCGCAGCCCGTCGACGGTGGCGAGAATGTCGTTCGTGGCAAGCGCGAGGTGCTGCGCGCCGGCTCCCCGGTAGAACTCCAGGTACTCGTCGATCTGCGACTTCCGCTTGCCGATGGCGGGCTCGTTGAGCGGGAACTTCACCCGGTGGTTGCCATTCGCGACCACCTTGCTCATCAGCGCCGAGTATTCGGTGGCGATGTCGTCGCCGATGAATTCGGCCATGTTCACGAACCCCATGACGTCGCGGTAGAAGGCGACCCACTCGTCCATCCGGCCGAGCTCCACGTTGCCGACGACATGGTCCAGGGCCTGGAAGTACCGCTTCGGCGCGCCCGCCGGCCTGGTCACCGACGAGCTCCGGGCGACATAGCCAGGCAGGTAGGGGCCATGGTAGCGGGACCGGTCGACCAGGCTGTGCCGCGTCTCCCCGTAGGTGGCGATGGCCGCCACCCGCACGGTGCCGTGGGAATCGGTCATGTCATGCGGCTCCTCCAGCACCGTGGCGCCCCGGCTGCGGGCGTGCGCGATGCACCGGTCGACATCGGGCACCTCCAGCGCGATGTCGGTGATGCCGTCGCCGTGCCGCCGGTGGTGGCCGGCGATCGGGCTGTCGGGTGAGACCGCGCCCTTGAGCACGAACCGGACCGCGCCGCTGCGCAGCACGTAGGCGTGGTGATCCCGGTTGCCGGTCTCTGGGCCGGAGTACGCCACCAGTTCCATGCCGAACGCGAGCTGGTAATACAGGGCCGCCTGCGTGGCGTTGCCCACCGCCCAGACGACGGCGTCCCAGCCCGTGACAGGGAACGGGTCACGCCCGGCGTCGTATTCGACGAGCCCAACAAGCTGCCGGAGCTGTGCCACGTCGAGCTCGGCGAGCTGTTCCTGGTTGGTGAGGGTCTGGTCGATGCTCATAGCGGTAGCCTCCCCGGGTGTCGGTACGCTCGATTGAGCTATCAGAACGCAGCGGTTATAACTACGCAAGCAAGCCAGTCATTGCTGATCATTGTGGCCAATATGCCGGGCTCAGAGCGACAATAGCTAGGCAGATTGCATGGCTGGCAGCAAGGGAGAGCCGATGGCCGACAAACCCATCCTTGACGCCTTGGACCTGGCCCTGCTCACCGCGATGCGGAAGAACCCGCGGACCGGGATCCTCGAACTTTCCCGCATGGTCCGCGTCGCCCGCGCCACCGTCCAGTCACGGCTGGACCGGATGGAACGAGCTGGGGTGATCACGGGCTACGGGCCGGACATCGACGTCGCCGCGGCCGGCTATCCCGTGCAGGCGTTCGTGACCCTCGAGATCGCCCAGGGCGCGCTGGAGAAGCTGCACGAGGACCTCTCGTCGATCCCCGGGGTGCTGGAGGCCTATGCGATCACGGGCACCGGCGACATCCTCTGCCGGGTGGCCGCCGCCTCCAACGCGGAACTTCAGCAGACTCTGCTCCAGCTCAACGGATCGCCCTGGGTGGCCAGGTCGACGAGCGCGGTCCTGCTGTCGACCGTCATCGCACCCCGGGTGATGCCGCTCCTGTCGTCGCGCCCCCGCGTGGCGACGACCAGAGCGCCAGCTTTCCGCCAGCCTTCAGGGTGCTAAACGGCTAAGCGGGCAGCCTCCGCACGGCGCCGTCCGCCCGCCTTGCTGGGATACCTGAGGGCACGCCTTTCCTCACCAGTGGTGCCGCCCCAGATGCCGGAATCCTCGCCGCTCTCCAATGCCCAGCGCAGGCACGGCTCGCGCACGGGGCATGTTTCACATATCCGCTTTGCTTTATCAATTTGCAGCAAAGCGGGTCCAGTCGTGCCAATAGGAAAGAAAAGGTCAGGCTCCACGTCATTGCAGGCGGCGTGGTCACGCCAGTTTGCGCGTTCGGCCCCGGATGGGTACGGGGCAAAGCATTCTTTTGCTTGACTCATTGAACCACCTGGAATGAGTGCCCTACTGGCAGCCGTCGGATGTGCCCTTTAACTATTCCGCACCCGCTGTGGGCTGTCATGGTCGCCAGCGGTCATTCGCACCTCAAGCTAGCCAAACTGGCGTTTTCCTGCTAGCTGCCATGCCGCCGGTCACGCTAGCTGCCATGCCTTCGGTCGCGCCGGCTGCCGTGCCAGGCTCTGGCCGGACGGCCCGTGGTCACGAGCTCTGGTGCAGCGCAGCGCTGACGGCCTGCGCCGATAGCTTCCACTTGGGAAGGAACGCGATCGCGGGGCTTACCGCGAGGAGATCGGCGAAGTCTTCCTCTGCGTGGGTAGAGATCAGGATGACGCGGGTCTGCCGCAGCCGTGATTCCGTTGCCAGCTGGCGTGCAAGGTCAAAGCCGCTCTCTGCGCCAAGGGCGATGTCCACCAGCACAACGTCGGGAGCGGCCTGGACGGCCGCCTCGACAGCCTCGGCGGATGTCGAGGCCGCGCCGACGACCGTGAGGCCCCCGCTCTCCAGGATCTTGCGAGCGGCATGCAGGAAGCCCAGGTGGTCATCGACGATCAGGCAGCGGACGCTCATCTCTACAGTGTTCCACGCGCGAATCACCGAAGTACTCAGTCTCCAGTATGCCCCGGCACGATGGTGGCTAGCGGGTAGGTGAAGGTTACCGCCTGCCCGACGTCAGGACGGGCGCTGGCCGCAGCGACGCCGCGGCAATTCCCGGCCAGTATGAAGCCCTGCAACAGTAAGCCACCCCCTGTGAAACGATACCGACCGCCATGCAGGAGGCTGAGATGGAACGCGCAGACTGGCTGGATGAGGGATTTGACTCAGCGCAAGCCCGATTCCTTCTGGTGACGGCGATCACGCACCACCGGTTCAATTCGCCGATCTGGGGCGAGCACGAGGTCCGCAAGCTTCATGCGGAACTCGTGGAGATCGATTCCGCCGCGCTGCAGGCGGCTTCAGCGTACCAGATGCGGCGGCGCCTCATCTGAGGTGGACTTAGCCGCGGGGAGGCGCCTGCGGCGCGTTCCCAAAGGCCGATAACAAGGCATTCCAATGATGACTGCTCACTTCGATGACTACTACGGGCATGGCGTGCCCGGCAGTGTCCGGGACCTCGCATGCGAATTCCGCTTGCACAGGGCCGGGTACATGGCGCGCGGCATCTGCGGTGCGATCGTCTGCTCGGACGGCTGGGCATACGGGCGCCGCGTCGATGCCCGGTGCCACCGCGCGCCGCGCCGGCGCTGCCTCCGGGGCATGCCCCTGCTCTGAACTACCCTCGCCGGACCTCGCCGGGCTTCACCGGGCCTGGTTCGGCGTGCACGGGGCCGCCCCGGCGAGCCGAATCGAAATCTCCCGTGCCGTCCAGGGCGCCCTGGGTCTCGTTCTGGGCGTAGGCTTTCCTGCCCTCGACCGGCACGATTTCCGGGTGGCCCTTTCCCAGGGACATTTTCTTGATCCTGGTGAAGCGGACAACATCCTGCCACCCGATCGCGAGCAGTACTCCCAGGACAGCGGGAATCGAGAACCACAACATCTTGCGGAGCATAAGTTTGCCTCCTCCCACGAGGCCGTGCCGCCCACGGCGGTCAAGCTTGTGGTTCCCCGAGGCCGTGAAGTTATGCCCGCTCCCGGTGCACCCGCGTCGACGAATCGTTTACCCATCGGGGCCATGCTGGACAGCGTTTCGCTGACGTCGAAGACGATCAAGCTGGACGGGGCTGCACGGCCGGCTCTTCCGCCAGTGGCGGACGGGTTCTTCCTGCCCGTCCGTGCTGGCTGCAGCCACATGATTCCCGTTAGCCGGTAGTGCAATTGGCCGCTTGCCAGGACGACGCCGCGGCGCTGGTGCGGGACTGTAGGCGCAAGCGGCACGAGCGCGTCGCGGGCCAGGGGGGCGCCCACGACGCGCGCGGCGTCACGGACGAACGGAAAGGAACCATGATGACGAAAGCCGGGCTCATGCTGATCCAGTCAGCCGTGATGCGTGCTGTCTGTACAGAGCGAACCGAGCGAGATCTCCGTGCCTTGCAGGAGAGCTTCGAGCAGGTGTGCGAATTGCCGGCCGACGTTGCCTGGGAACGCAAGGCCGCCGCGCATACGGAGTTCCATAATCTGCTGGCCGACGCGACCGGTAACCCGGTGTTCGCCATCCTGGTGCGGTCCATGACCGGGACGCTGCACGACATCATGGTGATGGCGGGCCCGGCCGCCGAGGACATCATCATCGGGTCCCGCAGCCGCCTGCTCCGCCATCTGGGAGCCCGCGACGAGGAGAACGCGGCAGCGGAAATGGAGGACCTCCTGGCACGACTGGACGACATGCGCGGCCAGGCCGCGACGGCCCGCAGGCCGCGCAGCCAACTTGTGAACTCCGCTATCCTCGCACGGCAGCTCAGTGATCCTCCCCGGGTCATCTCGGCTGGCTGCTCATCCCCGCACCGCGCTCGCTGATTACAGAGAGTTGTTTCTGCAGGTAGCCGAATCCGTGGTCGTAGGCTAATAATCGTCAGGTGGATATGAGCCGCACCCGGGTGGCGCTGGCAGACGATGACGTCCTGCTGCGCGAGGGCCTGGCGAGCCTGCTTGAGCGATCGGGGTTTTCCGTGGTCGGCCAGTGCGGCGACGCGTCACAGCTCATCGAGCTTGTCCGTGAGCACCGGCCGGAACTGGCGGTGGTGGATATCCGGATGCCGCCGGGGCATTCCACCGAAGGGCTGGATGCGGCGCAGGTGATCCAGCAGGAGTTCCCGGAGACGGCCGTGGTGGTGCTGTCGGCGCATGTGGAGGTCGAGCATGCGATGGATCTGCTGGCGAGCGGGAAGCGCAGCGGGTACTTGCTGAAGAGCCGGATCACGGACGTGGACGACTTTGTCGAGACGCTGAAGCGCGTGGTCCGCGGCGGGTCAGTGGTGGATCCGGCCCTGGTGCAGGAGCTGGTGGCGGCGCGGCGGCTGGGGGATCCGCTTGAGGGGCTGACGGCGCGAGAGCGTGAGGTGCTGGCGCTGATGGCGGAGGGCCGGTCGAACGCCGGGATCTCGCAAGTTCTGTGGGTGACGGAGGGCACGGTTGAAAAGCATGTCCGCAGTATCTTGATGAAGCTGCGGCTGCCCGAGGCGGACGATGTGCACCGCCGGGTCCTGGCCGTCCTCGCTTTCCTCGAAGCGCGATAGCATGCGGGATTCCTGCTACCTGCAATGCGGTTGGCATTGCGATATGGGACTCTGATGCGGTGCGGCTGCGGTGCGTGATAGTCGATGACGACGGGGCGTTCCTGGATGTGGCGCGGACACTGCTGGAGCAGCAGGGGATAACTGTGGCGGGGATCGCTCGCGACGGCGCCGATGCGGTCGAGCGGGCCCGGGTGCTGCGGCCCGATGTGGTCCTGCTCGACATCTGCCTGGGGAAGGAGTCGGGTTTCGAGGTGGCCCGGCAGCTGGCCGGCAATGGGGATGCGAGAGCACTGATCATGATCTCTACGCATGGCGCGGCGGATTACGCCGAGCTGATTGCCGACAGCCCTGTCGCCGGGTTCTTGCCCAAGAGCGACCTGTCCGCCGCCGCCATCCGCAACATCCTCGGGGCGGGCTGACCGCCGCCGCCATCATGACATCTTCGCCGGCGACGGCCGCGGGCGGTCATGCGCTGCCACTGGCCGCGTCCCTACCTACCCGCTAGCTGGTAGGGATGATGGCCGTCTGCCGTGAAGACGGACGCATGGTCCATGCGCGATCGTTGGTATGCGCCACGAACGAGGCGTTCATCGGCGAAACCGGGAACGACATCCGCGCGGCGCGGCGGTGCCGTCACGCGGGCCGACGAGGCCGCGCAGGAGGAGGAAAACGTGCTCGTATCAGTCCGGTGTCTGGATGCGCCAGTGACGAGCGCCGACCGGGCGCGCGAGAACAGGGAATACGTGCGTCAGTTGCTGTGGCGCAAGCAGCCTGAGTTCGCCGCCCGGCTGGAATTGGCCGAGTGGGAGTTGTCACACTGTTGGCGGGCCGATGGCGATGATGCCCGGCCAGCCTCGCCTTACGCGGGGGCCTGAGCAGGTTCAGCCGGGCCCCTGATGGCTGGGGCGCCGGGCAGCGGACCCTTCCGGGCTGTTCCGCTCAGGTACAGGAGAGAATCCTGTCATGACGGAATCCCGAGCGCCTGCTCCGCTGTTCGCCGGGGCGACGGCGTGGGCGCGGAACCTGACGCCGCTGCGCCAGTTCCTCCGAACCGAGACCGGCAGCGCCGCCGTGCTGCTCGGCGCGACGGTCGCCGCGCTCGCGTGGGCGAACATCCACACTTCGTCGTACAACGCATTCTGGCTGACGCGGCTGTCGGTCAGCATCGGTAGCTCCGGGGTGTCGCAGGACCTGCGCGGCTGGGTGAACTCCGGACTGATGACGTTCTTCTTCCTCGTCGTGGCGGTGGAAGCGCGCCGGGAATTCGACATGGGCGAGTTGCGCGAGCGCAGCCGGCTCGCGCTGCCGCTGCTGGCCGGGATTGGCGGGATGATCGTTCCGATCGCCATCTACCTGGCCCTGAACGCCGGGCGGCCGTCAGCGCACGGCTGGGGCACGGCGATGTCTACCGACACTGCGTTCGCGCTCGGCTCGCTGGCCCTCATCGGCCCAGGGCTCCCGGACCGGGTCCGTACCTACCTGCTCACGTTCTCCGTTGTCGACGACCTGGCCGGCATCATCGTCATCGCCATCGCCTACAGCGGCCACATCCGGCTGCCCGCGCTGCTGGCGGGCCTGTCGTTCCTGGCCGTTGCCGTCCTGGCCCGTGCACGCCAGGTCCGGTCCGGGCTGGTGTATTTCCTGCTCGGCGTGGGCTCATGGATCGCGATGCTCAAATCGGGCGTGGACCCCGTCGTGGTCGGCCTGGTGATAGGCATGTTCGCGTACGCCTATCCGGCGGCTCGCAGCGACCTCGAGCAGGCCACAGACCTGTTCCGGCTGTTCCGCGAGCAGCCGACTGCCGAGCTCGCTCAGTCCGCGCGGAGGGGCGTCCGGATGGCTATCTCGCCCAACGACCGGCTGCAGCAGGTTTTCCACCCGTGGACGAGCTACGTCATCGTGCCGCTGTTTGCCCTGGCCAACGCCGGCATCACGATCAGCGGAAGCTTCCTGTCCCGCGCGTACTCCTCGCCGGTCACGCTCGGGATCCTCCTCGGCTACCTGGTCGGCAAGCCGGCCGGGACTGAGGGTGCCGCCTGGCTGGTCACCCGGATCAGCCGCGGGCGGGTGCAGCCACCCATCGGCTGGGCCGCGGTCGCCGGCGCCGGGGCGGTCGCCGGTATCGGCTTCACGGTGTCGCTGCTCATCGCGTCGCTCGCCTTCAGCGGTGCCCAGCTGCAAGAGGCAAAGCTCGGCATTCTTTCCGCGGCGCTGTGCGCGTCGGGCGTCACCTGGATCGTCTTCCGTCTTACCGCAATGCTGCCCAAGCGGCTGCGGATCCGCGCGCTGCTCGGCACCGCCGATGTCATCATCGATCTGGCCGTGCCCGTCGATCAGCACCGTGACCACCTGCGCGGACCTGAGATGGCTCCGGTCACGGTGGTGGAGTACGGGGACTTCGAGTGCCCCTACTGTGGTCGCGCGGAGCCCATCGTTCGTGAGCTTCTCGCCGACTTCGGCGACCTGCGCTACGTGTGGCGTCACCTGCCGCTGGGCGATGTCCACCCGCATGCCCAGCTCGCGGCCGAGGCTTCGGAGGCCGCTGCGAGGCAGGGGGCGTTCTGGCAGATGCATGACCTGCTCCTGGACCACCAGGGCGCACTGACCATCCGGGACCTGACCAGTTACGCCCAGCAGCTTGGCCTCGACATCGACCAGTTCAAGACCGGCCTCCGGGAGCACGCCGGCGCTGGACGCGTCGCCGAGGATGTTGACTCTGCCGACCTCAGCGGCGTGTCCGGGACGCCCACCTTTTTCATCAACGGCATGCGGCACCACGGTGCGTACGACATCGACTCGCTGTCGGCCGCCGTCAAGGCCGCGCGGGCCCGTGCCTACCTCAATGACGGCCCCGCAGAGTCACCGGCGGCCCGGGATCCCCAGGCGGCGGGCGGCGCAGCTAGGAGTTTCCCTCCTGGTCCTCGTCGGTGACGTGCACGGCGGCCTCCTCGGCGCCTGCCGCGCCCCCGTCGATGCCGACGTCGTGGGCGACGAGATCAGGCTCGTCGTCCGGACGGGCGCCCTCGTCCGCGGCCACCAGCCGGCCCGCGCGGGGCTCGGGAACGTCGCCCTCGGCTAGCAGCTCATCCTCGAAGTCGTCGTCTTCGTCCTCCTCGGCTGCTTCCTCTTCCTCGCGCGCTTCGGCGTAGGGGTCGATGTCGGGCTCCTCCTCGGCGAGCAGCTGATCCAGTGACTCGCCGGCCTCTTCCTCCGACAGCGTGTTGCCGTATCCTTCACCAGCCGACCACCGGTCCGGCGGGATGATCCCGGCGTCGAGCGGGTCATCGCCGGGATCGCCGTCAAGCGTGTCTGAGGCGTCCAGCACGCCGTCATTCTCGGCGCCGATCGACAGTTCGTCTGCGTTGTCGATCCCGTCTATGTCGTCAGGCCCATAGTCAGCCATGTCGCGTGCTGTTCCCTCCGTGCCCGAGTGGTATCTGGGGATGCCGCCAGGCTACCCACGCTGCCGGGAGCGCCTCGACGCCCCCCGATGCCCGCACCCGGACCGCCACCGCCCGCGGCTGTCCAGAACTAGCGGACCTGAGGATGCGCCCAGTCGGCTGCCAGCGCAAACCTGGGCGTGAGCACGGCGCCGGCCGCGTGACGGCCAGATTCCGTACGGGTACGACGGGAGCCTGCCCGGGCAGCGGCCGCCCAAGCCCGGGCCCGGGCAGCGGCCGCCCGGGCCCGGCCCCCCGGCAGACGCCAGACAGGCAGCCGCCAGTACCTACGGACACCGCCGCAGCACGCCCGCCTGTGCTGTCAGGTCGCGCCGTTCCCATCCGTCGCGCCCGCGCTCATTCCTGCCGCAGCCCGTTCGCTGCGATCCTGCATCCTGCCGATCAGTCACACTGTTGTGAGCTGTGCTGTGTCGGAGGATGCGGATGCGGACCTTCGGGGTCGAAGAAGAACTATTGCTTGTCAATGCGGAGAGCGGCTACCCCGTGGCGCTGGCTAATCAGGTCATACGGCCTGACACGGACACCGCCGCTGCGGG
The DNA here is from genome assembly GCA_035640715.1 of Streptosporangiaceae bacterium. Classification (GTDB taxonomy): domain Bacteria; phylum Actinomycetota; class Actinomycetes; order Streptosporangiales; family Streptosporangiaceae; genus DASQVO01. The sequence goes on along the minus strand of DASQVO010000033.1, from coordinate 3,835 downwards.
TGATATGCCCACGCACGAGTTCCAGCAGGAACAAGTCGAGACAGGTACCGCTGTGTGTTCGTCGCTGGATGAGCTGGCCGCCCAGCTGACGCAGCGACGCGCGGTCGCTGCGCGGGCGGCCCATCGCAGGGGGGCGGAGGTCGTGGCCCTGGGGACCTCGCCGCTGCCGGTCAAGCCCTCGGTCACCCATGATGAGCGATATATGAAGATGGCCGGGCTATACGCCCTGACCGCGCAGGAACAGCTCACCTGCGGCTGCCACGTACACGTCAGCGTCAACTCCGAAGACGAAGGGGTCGCGGTCATCGACCGCATCCGCCCATGGCTGCCGCCCCTGCTGGCAATGACCGCCAACTCGCCCTTCTGGCAGGGCCGCGATACCAGGTACGCCAGTTACCGCCGACAGGTGTGGGGGCGATGGCCGTCCGCCGGGCCCACGGAGCTGTTCGGCTCACCGCAGGGGTATCACGACACGGTCAGCGCGATGCTGAGAACGGGCGCGCTGCTGGATGAAGGCATGATCTACTTCGACGCCCGGTTGTCGCGGCACTACCCGACCGTGGAAATCCGTGTCGGGGATGTCTGCATGCGGGTCGGTGACGCCGTCCTGCTCGCTTCCCTGGCCCGGGCGCTGGTAGAAACGGCTGCCCGCGAGTGGCGGCAGGGCGTGCCGCCACGGCCTGTCCGTACTGAGGTATTGCGCCTGGCGGCGTGGCGGGCGAGCCGCTCCGGCCTCGATGGTGAGCTGGTCGACCCGGTCACGGGCAGAGCCGCCCCCGCCGAGGCCGTCGTCCGGATGGTCCTCGGCCACGCCGGGGCCGCCCTGGCCGATGCCGAGGCGGACACCGGCGCCCGTGCGGGACAGCTCGGCACGACTACCGATCTGGCGGGGGCCCTGCTGGCACGCGGAAACGGCGCCACCGCCCAGCGCCGGATTTACGCCAGGACTGACGACCTGGCAGCGGTCGTCCGGAATGCGGTGGCCCACACGCTCAGTTCTGAGTAGCCAGTGAGGGCTGGACGGCCGGTCTCAGTCGCCGGCCGCCACCATCACGTCCGAGGCCTTGATCACGGCCGTGACTTCGCTTCCCTTCTCGAGGCCGAGCTGGCGGACTGCCTCGACGGTGATCGAGGCAACCAGGCGCACCCCGCCCGCCTCCATCTCGACATTGGCGATTGCCTCCCCGGCGTTGATGCTCGTGATCCGGGCGGGGATCTGGTTCCGTGCGCTGAGCCGCATGATTCGGCCTCCTGTAAACGATCGACGGCGTTGTGTTTGACGGCTAGCCCCCCGGCGCGGCTCTGGCCCTTACTGCAGCATGCCAACGGCCCTGAGACCGTCGCCGCGCTCGAGGATCTCGGCGGCGCCCCGGATAACGCAGCGAAGGGGGTCGTCCACTACCAGGGCGCCGATGGCGATGGAGGACTCAATCCTGCTCGACAGGCCCGGAAGCAGGGAACCGCCGCCGGCCAGGCGGATCTTTCCCCGGACCACATCCTCGGCGATGCCCGGCGGGATGTCGGACAAGATCTCCTGTACCGAACGGACGATGGCGGCGACCGTAGGCTCAAGCGCGGTAGCTACCAGTTTTCCCGGAATCTGTCCGACCCGGGGTGTCCGCTGCGCAGCGTCGATGCCGACCGCCTCCGCCCAGCCCACCGGGCCCCCGGTGAGCCCAAGCGTCATCTTCAGGTGCGTGGCGGCTTTGCGGCCAAGGATCAGGCCGAGTTCGGCACGCGCGGCGCGCATGATTGCGTCATCCATGGCATTGCCTGCCAGGCGCAGCGACTGGGCGCGTACCACGCGGGCGCCCGCGACCACCGCGATCTCCGTGGTGCCGCCGCCTATGTCAACGATGAAGGTGCCGGTCCCGCCAGAAAGGTCAACGCCGGCGCCCGCGGCGGCGGCGACCGGCTCGTCGATGAGCTGCACGGTGCACCGGGGACGCCGGGCCTCAAGGGCGGCGGTGACAGAGCGGCGTTCTACCAACGTGGCGCGGCTCGGCACGGACACCAGGGCCGAGGGGCGCAGTGGGCCAGGGTGCCGGTACGCACGGCGGAGGAAGGTGTGGAGCATGAGAGCCGCCGCGTTCAGGTCGGAGATCACCCCGTCGCGCAACGGGTAGATGACCTCGATGTCTTCAGGTTCCTTCCCCGCCAGGGCTTCGGCCGGCTCGCCGACCGCGACTACCTTGCCGGTTGCCCCGTCGAGAGCGATCGCAGAAGGCTCGTCGATGACGAGGCCACGACCAGCGACCCAGATCAGCGTGCTGACCGTCCCGAGGTCGATCGCGATCTTGCCCCGCAAGCGCATGATGGCTCTTCCTCTATCCGGAATGGAATAACAGCCATAAGTATGGAGGGTTGGCTAAATGCCTAGTGAGGCGCATTCGGAACCTGTACCCGATGTGTGCTGCACTAGCCCTCGCCGGGCAGCCTTCGCCGGGTGGCGGGCCGGCGAGGCCCGGGCACACTGGCAAGGCCCGGGCGCGGATCGGCCAGACTGGTGGCATGGATGTGCTGGCAACGATAGGACTGGGCACTTCTTCGGTCATCCTGCGGCGTGCGCAGGCCGCTGACATACCGGCGATCGTGGACCTGCTGGCCGCCGACCAGCTCGGCGCCGTGCGAGACGGTGTGCGGGAAGCGGCGGACCTGGCGGCCTATGAACGGGCGTTCCGCGCGATCGATCACGATCCGGCGCACCTCCTGCTGGTGGCGGAGTCCGAGGGCACCATCACCGGTACGTTGCAGCTCTCTTTCATTCCGGGCCTGGCCCGTCGGGGGGCGCTGCGGGCACAGATCGAGGCGGTCCGGGTCGCGGACGGCTACCGCGGCCGCGGCCTCGGCGAGGCCATCTTCGAGTGGGCCATCGGAGAGGCTCGCCGGCGTGGTTGCTCCCTGGTCCAGCTGACAAGCGACAAGTCGCGCACTGACGCGCACCGCTTCTACGAGCGCCTGGGCTTCGTCGCCTCCCATGAAGGCCTGAAACTTGCCCTCTGAGCCGGAGCGGCCGGCCGCGGCGGAATGATTTGGCGGCACGGCGGCGTTCTGGTATTCAGTCGTGCTGAGCGGAGTTCCTCCGCGATATCCGGTTGAAGGTCCTCAGGTACCTCCCGTGTTCTGCTCCGCCGGTCCCGCAAAAGCGTGGCCACCAGCGTAGAGCAGCCCGTAGCTGCGCATTCTCCAGGCGATCCTCTCCAGCCGGTCCGCCGGATACCGGCCCGCTCGATGCCGGGCGGCGCGAAATTGTGCCTCACCAGCCCGAGCCTTATTGGAGCCTGCCTGCATTCATGCGCTTTTTCGAAAGGAATGCATTCTATGGCAACCACCACCACATCATGGTCGCGGAGCTGGCGATCGAACGAGCCAAGCGCCTCGCCGAGCTCGGCACGGACGTGGTCGTCCTCCTCGACTCCATCACCCGGCTCGCCCGCGCGTACAACCTGGCCGCGCCGTCCAGCAGCCGGATCCTCGCCGGCGGCGTCGCCACCTCCGCCCTACAACCGCCCCGCACCTTCCTCGGGGCGGCACGGAACGTCGAGGACGGCGGCTCGCTGACAATCCTCTCCACCGCCCTCATCGATACCGGCTCCCGGATGGACGACGTGTTCTTCGAAGAGTGTGACTGCAATCGGAAGCCGCCGTGTATGCGATAACCACTCAGGTTGTCCACCCGGCTCCCGCGCGTATCGGGGCCTCGGAAGCATGCACGAGCAAGAAGATCGGGCTAGCCGCTCGGGACTGCGCAGGGGAACAGGGAACGCGCGGGACCGGGAAGGACCGGGTCATCGGACTCCACGCGGGCGGAACTGGACGCTGATCCGCGGCCCGG
>DASQVO010000032.1:0-3875 GCA_035640715.1 Streptosporangiaceae bacterium | reverse complement strand
GCCGGGGTCTTCACCCGTATCGCCCAGCGGCTGCTTGCCCTGGCCGCCTGCATCTGGCGCAACTGGTCCGCCACGACCACCGGCCTGCGCTCCCTGACCGACTACGACCACTGATGAACCCATAAGGAATTACTCGTCTAGACCGCGAGTTCGGGGACCGCTGGCAGATCGCGGCCATCACTGGCGGCTACCGCGCCATCCCCCGCGACACGGGCGGGCATACGCCGATCCCGCGTTACGGCCGCACCCCGGCCGAACTGGCCGAGTCCATCCGCATGGCGGAGCGCCAGCCATGAAGACGCGGGATGTGTCCATCCGCCGCCCGGGCCCCACCCCGGGCATGCTGACCCAGCTCACCCGGCTCCGCGCCGCCCTGCCCGGCTATGACGTGACCCTGATCAGCCACAGCGGCAGCTACCGGTATGAGGCCATCCGCCGCCCCGGCGGCCCGCAGGCCGAGCCGTGGTGCGTGATCAGCACCGACCCCGCCGACCTGTGGCGCGAACTTGCCCCCTGCGCCCGCTACGGCGCGGACAGCAGCCAGGCCGCTGAACCCTCCATCAGCATGTCATCCCCGCTGGCCCGGTGACCGCCATGCCGGAAGGGGAATCCGCCGCGCACCACGGCCGAACCAGCGGGCCGCTGCTGCCGTTCGACGCGAGCAAACCAAACATTGCCCGGGCCTATGACTATCTGCTGGGCGGCAAGGACCACTTCCCCCCGGACCGGGAACTGGGGGACAAGATCTTGGCGATCTATCCCGGCGCCTGGCAGATGGCCAAAGAGAACCGCCGGTTCCTGCGCCGCGCCCTCACCTACGTGCTCGCCCGGGGCATCACCCAGTACGCCGACCTCGGCGCCGGGCTGCCGACCAGCCCGGCCGTGCACGAGATCATCCGCCGCCACAGCCGCCGCGCCGCTGTCGCCTACCTCGACAACGACCCCGTGGTCCTCAACCACCTGTACGTCATGGCCGCCAAACCCGACCGGCGCGTGGCCGCCGTCCCCGGCGACCTGGCAGACCCGGCCACCACCCTCGCCGCGCTCCAGACCGCCGGGGTGATCGACCTCACCGCCCCGGCCTGCCTGATCCTGGCCATGGTCCTGCACTTCATGGACGCTCCCACCGCCCGCCAGGTCGTCTCGGGCTATGTCGCCGCGCTCGCGCCCGGCTCGTACGTGATCATCACCGTCGGCCACGGAGACGCTGGGATCGGGGAACAAATCACCGCCGCCTACGACGCCGCCCCCTTGTTCAACCACTCACCCGGCGACATCGCCTCATTCTTCACCAGTCTGGATCTCGTGGACCCAGGCATCACCGAGGCCCGGGCCTGGCGGCCTGACTGGCCCGGCTCACGCCCGTTTGCGCCGCGCGCCGGGCACATCCTCGCCGGCGTCGCACGGAAACCATAGCCGTGATAGAGCCGCTGAGCGGCCCGCTCCCGTGCTGACAGGCCGCGCCGGCACCACACAGGGTCCGCGCCTGCTGGCCGGGTGGACGCCGCCGAGCGTGCCGGCCGTCTATGCGATCGTCTACAAGCCAGAACCCGATTCCAGGCCCGAACGGTACGCGGTGATCTATATCGGCCACTGCGACGACCTGGCCGCCGAACGATTCCCGTTCCGGCATCCCCGCGCGAACTGCTGGGTCCAGCGCGCGGGCTCCCGGTGGAAGCTGTACATCTGCACGTACCAGGTGCCGGGCGGTGGCCCGGCGCACCGGGAGCAGATCGCCCGCGAGCTCACCGCGATCTACCACCCCCGCTGCAACGCCCAGCAGTACGGCCAGTCATGGAAGGACGAGTGGATCGGCGAGTACTCGGCGCCGACGACTGGCCCGCTGGCCTCCCGCGGGCCAGACGAGCCCCCGCTCGGCTGATGGTGCACTGGTCGCCCTGGGTTAAGGGGCGGCGTCGGCAAGATCGGCGGGGTAGGTGACCGTTATCTCTGTGATCGTTGCCGGGAAGTCGCGCTGGTTGTTGGTGATAAAACGGTCGGCGCCCATGCCTACGGCAGTGGCCAGATGGGTGGCGTCTGCCGCTTTCAGCCGGTACCTGCTGGATAGGGCGGTCGCGAGTTCGGCGGTTGCCCGGTCCACTGGACGCAGATCCAGCCTGGCTAGGAGACCGGCCAGGACGCGGATCTCGTCGGTGGCGCCATCGCGTAGCGGCTTGCTGAGTATTTCCGGCAGCAGCAGGACCGAGCCGGTACCCGCCATCGCCCCGGGGTCGGCGGACCGGAATAGGGCGGCGACCCGCTGGCCTAGCGGGTGGCCGGGCACAGCGGCGTAAATAATCACGTCGGCGTCAAATGCATCCATTACCGGACGTCTCGGCTGTCCCTGATCTCGCTGATGAGCTCCTCGGCGCGCTGGGCTGTCAGTCCGGGCCCTTCCGGCAGGGCAGCGGCCGCCGCTTCGGTGAGCAGCTCATGGATCCGCTCCGCGTCGTCCAGCGCGGCACGCGCGCGGCGGCTGCGCAGCGTGTCAGGGCGGACAAGGACAGCCACTGGCCGGCCGTGCCGGGTTATCGTGACTTCCTCTCCGTCCTGGACGCGGGACAGCAGCTCAGGAAGCGCTGCTCGTGCCTCCGAGGCGGTCATCGATGTCATAAGCACTATTGTACTCTGTTGTACATAGGCGTACAACGGCTCGCGTGCTGGCCACCGCGATCCCCACCCGGCTAGTGAGCCGGTCTTGAGTTTTTCGGTCACCACGTGAGTCGTCTCGTGTCCCAATTCCGTGCCCGGGGCTGTTGCCGGGCTGGCGGATGCGTTCTGCTGGGGGAATGGGAGATACCAGGCTGGAGCCGCTGGTGCTGCCGGAGGATGAGCGGCGCACGCTGGAGAACTGGGTCAAGCGCCGCAGCACGGCGCAGGGCCTGGCGATGCGGGCGCGGATCGTGCTGGCCTGCGCCCAGGGCGGCAGCAACCTTGCGGTCGCGGCGCGGCTGGGCATCAACCGCAAGACGGTCAGCAAGTGGCGCGAACGTTTCCTGCGGGAGCGGCTGGACGGGCTGACCGATGAGCCACGGCCGGGGGTGCCGCGCACCATCACCGACGCCCAGGTGGAGGAGGTGGTGGTGCATACCTTGGAAGAAGTCCCCGAGGGCGCCACGCACTGGTCCAAGCGGGAGCTGGCCCGGCAGGTAGGCATCTCGCCGGCCAGCGTGCACCGCATCTGGCGGGCGTTCGGGCTGCAGCCCTGGCGGACCGAGACCTTCAAGGTCTCGCCAGATCCACTGCTGATTGACAAGATCCGGGACGTGGTGGGCCTGTACCTGGCCCCGCCGGCGAACGCGGCGGTGTTCAGCGTGGATGAGAAACCGCAGATCCAGGCTCTGCAGCGCACGGCCCCTGTGCTGCCGATGATGCCCGGGGTGCCCGAGCGGCGCAGCTTCGATTACGTGCGGCACGGCACGATCGACTTGTTCGCCGCGCTGAACATCGCTACCGGCAAGGTGATCGGCAAGCTGTCCGCCCAGCACCGGGCAGTGGACTTCCGCGACTTCCTGGACCAGATCGACCGCCAGACCGGCCCCGGCCTGGATGTCCACGTGATCTGCGACAACCTCTCCACCCACAAAGCGCCGGTGGTTCACCGCTGGCTGCTGGCCCACCCGCGCTTCGTGCTGCACTTCACTCCCACTTACTCGTCGTGGATCAACCAGGCCGGGCGATGGCTGGCCGAGTTGCAGCGGCGATGCCTGGAACGCGGGGTGTTCTGCTCCCTCGACGAGCTCACCACCGCGCTCCAAGACTGGATCAAGCTGTGGAACCAAGACGCCCGGCCCTTCAAATGGACCAAGACCGCCGATCAGATCATCGACCGCATCTGCCGCTACTGTTCACGCATCTCCGGACCGGCTCACTAG
>DASQVO010000031.1:0-2061 GCA_035640715.1 Streptosporangiaceae bacterium | reverse complement strand
TCGGCCGTCACCTGCCCGGAGGCGCCCACGCGCTACCGCCGCCTGCCCCTGCCCCTGCCGCGGCTGGCGACCTGCACCTCCGGCAGGTCGTCTGCATCAAGCGGCGGATCCACCTCGTCGGCGGCCAGATCCATCTCCTCGGCGGTCAGGTCGTCTGTGTCAACAGGCAGGTCATCCTCGTCAACGGGCAGGCCGTTCTCGCGGGCGGCGGGCAGGCCGTCTCCGCCGGCGGCGGGCAGGCCCTCCCCGCGGGCAGCGGTCAGGCCGTTCTCGCCGGCAGTGGGCAGGCCTTCTCCGCCGGCGGCGGGCAGGCCTTCTCCGCGGACAGCGGACAGGCCGGGCAACTGGCCGACGTCCCTACCTGCCTGCTGCTTCCCGGCCAGTTCTTCCAGGCCGTACCGCTCAACGTGCTCGGGGTCGGTGAGGCTGATCGTGCGCAGGCCCTGAGCGACCAGCCGGTCGTTGATCTCCTCAAAGTGGTCGCGGACGAGCTGTTTCTCCGCGTCCGTGATCTTGCCCTTGTGCGGCTCGCCTGCGTGCTCGAGCGTCGCGTAGTCGACCCGCACACCGCGCCCGGCGTCGGCAGGCGCAGACCGGGCCGGGCGCCGGGCGGGCCTCACCGGGCGGGCCGTGACGAGCAGCTCGCTCATCGGCTTGTCGGTGGCCAGCCGGTCGAACGCCTCCGCCTCCATGGTCACCCGGCGCGGTGCGTCCTCGCCGGGGAGGTGAAGCTCGACGACCGCCACGCGGAGCGCCGCCTTCTCGATGACCATGGCCTCGTCGGTGAGAGCCTCGAACTCGACGGGGCTGTCGCCCAGCTCGGGATGCTCATGCACGACGATGCGCGCCAGCGCGTCCTCCTCCGTAATGAGCTGCCCGCTCAGGTCGCTGAATCGGACGGTCTTCTGGCCCACCTTCGGCTCCTCCCTGGCTGTTCGGTTCGACGACGCCCCGGCAGCGCCGCCCTATCGCGACGGCCACCCCGTTCGATGGCATGATCACTACCTTGCCCTAACGGACAGACTCTGTCAAACGGGTGTTCGATGAAGTATCCGCGCATGTCGGCGATGGTGGGTGTCCGCGATCGCGATAGTGCGTCCGTGATGGCGATGGTGCGTGCCCGTGATCACGATCGCGCGGTGTCAGCCGTGCCTGACCACGTGAGTCAGCCATGTACGCGGCGACACGACGGCGGCTGGCTTGTTATCCGGACGCAGCGCTGGGCAGGGGAATGCACAGTGTCATGACTTGGGAGGACATTGCCATGAGCGAGCATGTGCCGGAACACGATCCACGCTCACGGTTCGAGGACGAAGGAATACCAGACCTTCAGGACGGCACGCCCGAGCAGCAGTGGGCGGTAGATCCCCAGGAAGCCCCGCTGCCGGGCGACCAGCCTATGGCGGCCGATGACTACGGGACCACGGTCGAGGAGCAGATCGAGGATGAACCGCTGGATAGCCGGCTCGGCCGGGAGATACCGGAGGAGCGGCCGGCGTTCGGCGCGGACGTGCAGGATGCCCATGCCCAGCAGGCCTTCGGCGCGCAGCAGGCCGCCGGTGACGAGGCCATGGACGCGGGCGCGGAGGATCCCGATCTGACCGAGGACAGCGGCCTCGGGGTGGGTTCCGATCTCGATACCAGCTTCGAGCCAGGCGCCGGCACCGAGGAGGACTGGCCGGCGCAGCCCGAGGAGTCTTCGGGGCAGGTCTGGGACGAGCCGCGCCGGGCCGGCCGCATTGTCGCCCCCGGCCAGGGTTCCCGCGAGGACGCTGAACCGGACGAGGTGGCGGAGGAGGTGGGCCCGGACATGGGGGGCTATTCCGCCGAGGAAACCGCCATGCGGGTGGAGCCGGAATAAGGCAGGTACAGCGACCATGGACACGATCCGCGCGTGCTGGATGCGGCGAGAAAGCGGGCGACCAGCGTGCCCAGCACCGTTCGGGGCACACGGCTGAGCATGCGCAACCCATGCTCAGTCCTAAGGAACGGTGGGCAAGTGCACGTGGAAGTCAATAGCACGCAACGACACCGGCTCATCGTAACCGTGCTGCCTCGCGG
>DASQVO010000030.1:0-9162 GCA_035640715.1 Streptosporangiaceae bacterium | reverse complement strand
CGACGGTGACACCGGCACGGGCAGTGCCGGCAGCGGACGCGCCGGGAGCCCCGCAGACACGCCCGCCGCGGCTGCCCGGCGAGCGCCGCTTGCCGTGCTCGACATGGCCCCGGCGCTCGAGAAGGGGCCGCTTGCGGGGCTGCGCCTCGCCATGCTGCACGGGCGGATGCCGCCCGACGAGAAGGACCGTGTGATGCGTGCCTTCACGGAAGGAACCCTGGACGTCCTCGTGGCCACCACCGTCATCGAGGTTGGAGTCGACGTGCCGAACGCGACCGTCATGGTTGTCATGGACGCCGACCGCTTCGGCGTATCCCAGCTCCACCAGCTCCGCGGCCGGGTTGGCCGGGGAACTGCGGAGGGCCTGTGCCTGCTGGTAACCGAGACAGAGGCCGGCAGCCCAGCCCGCGAGCGCCTGGACGCGGTCGCCGCCACAACCGACGGGTTCAGCCTGTCCCGCCTTGACCTGGAGCAGCGCAGGGAAGGCGACGTGCTCGGTGCCGCGCAGGCCGGCCGGAGGTCCAGCCTGAAGCTGCTCAGCCTGCTCACCGACGAGGACCTGATCAGGCAGGCGCGCCAGGAAGCCGCGGCTGTGGTCGGCGAGGACCCTGATCTGGCCCACCATCGCGGGCTCGCGGACGCAATCGGTGATCTGCTCGGCCCGCAGCGGGCCGAATTCCTCGACAAGGCCTAAGCAAGGGTCACTAGCTGTGCTGGCCGTTGTACACCGGCCGGTAAAGATCTTGGGTGGAGCTGCCCGTGCCGTACTTCCAGCTGGCCGAGGAGGGCGCGAGTCGCGTCCGTGACGGCGTCGACCGCCTGATTGAACGCCTCGGCGTTGTGGGCGGCCGGAACGCGGAACCCGCTGACTTTCCGGACGTATTGGAGCGCCGCGGCTCGTACGTCATCCTCCGTGACACGCTCCGCATAGGGCGCCCGCAACGTCTTGATGCTCCTGCACATGCCACGACATTACGCGGCCCGTGGCGGGCGGGCAGGCCATGCACGGGGCTCGTGCGTGCAAACTTAAAACATGACGCGCGTGATCGCCGGCCAAGCCCGGGGACGGCGGCTGGCAACCCCGGCCGGGCGGACGACCCGGCCGACCAGCGACCGTGCCCGGGAGGCACTGTTCGCTGCCGCGGGCTCGATCCTCGGCTCGTTCGATGGCGTGCGCGTGCTCGACCTGTACGCGGGCTCTGGCGCGGTCGGCCTGGAGGCGCTGTCCCGTGGCGCGGCGTGCGCCGTGCTCGTCGAGGCCGACCCCCGCGCCGCCCAGGTAATCCGGGCCAACATCGCCGCGGTCGGGCTCCCCGGCGCCCGCCTTGTCACTGACCGCGTGGAGCGGATGCTGTCGCGCGGCATTCCCGCAGGCGAAGAGCCCTGCGATGTCGCCTTCGCGGATCCGCCGTACGCGATGCCGGACGACGAGGTGACAGCAATGCTGGCCGCGCTCGCCGGCGGAGGCTGGCTCGCGCCCGGTGCCCTCGTTATCGTTGAGCGTGCCTCCCGATCAGGGCCGCTGCGCTGGCCGGAGGGCTTCTCACCTGGCAGGTCACGCCGATACGGCGACGCGACGCTCTGGTACGGTCACCGCGCCGGGATTGCCGCGGTGCAGCCAAGATGAGCGGCAGGCTCGGCATCCCGCCGGCCCTGGCGGGAGTGTCCCGCAGGTCAGGACGGAGATGGCTCGGACTGCGCACGGACGGGAGTTCTGGCGTGGTGAGGCACCGGCTCCTGGCCGGAGTAGCGAAAGAGGTGGATCAGCGTGCGTCGTGTCGTCTGCCCGGGTTCTTTTGATCCCGTCACCAACGGGCACCTCGACATCATCAGCCGGGCCGCCGGACTCTACGACGAGGTGGTCGTGGCCGTGCTTATCAACATCACCAAACACAGCCTGTTCACGGTCGACGAGCGCATCGAGATGCTGCGCGGCGTGACCGCCGAGTACGGGAATGTCCGGATTGATCGATTTCACGGCCTGCTGGTCGACTTCTGCGAGACCCATGGCATTTCGGCCGTGATCAAGGGACTCCGCGCCGTCAGCGACTTCGAATACGAGATGCAGATGGCGCAGATGAACTACCGCATGGCCAAGGTGGAGACGCTGTTCATGACGACGAATCCGCTGTACTCGTTCCTCAGCTCAAGCCTGATCAAGGAGATTGCGAAGTACGGGGGAGATGTCAGCGGCCTCGTCCCGGAGCCGGTCATTGGCAAGCTCCGGGCACGCCTCGCGGAGTCGTAGAGTAGCATCGAGAGTTCTGGCGGGCGCTTGCCGAGTTGGGAATCTCGCGAGCCCTATGTAAGCTGAACCGTCCAGCACTGACCGATACCGGTAACTGTCATGCCTCACGCACGCAGGAAGTCTCCGACGACACTCGACCCCCGCGGGGTGCTCGTCTTCAACACGCGGGCACTAGGGCGCCAGCCCGGAGCCGCGCGGGAGGAGACTCGTAAGATCCCAGCGCCAGAAAACCTGCGCGTCGAGCTTGCGGAGGTCCCGGCGGAAGCCGATGTCGAGATGTCCGTGCGGCTGGAGGCCGTGACGGAGGGCGTGCTTGTCACCGGCACGGCGGCTGCGCCTGTCGTCGGCGAGTGTGCACGTTGCCTTGAGCCGCTGGCCTCTTCCGTGGAGGTCGGCTTCCAGGAGCTTTACGCCTACGAGCCGAGTTCGGCGGAGGACGATGAGGACGGCCAGGTGCTCGACGGCGACCTGCTCGACCTCGAGCCGGTGTTCCGCGATGCGGTGGTGCTCGCACTGCCGCTGTCGCCACTGTGCAGCGACGACTGCCCAGGGTTGTGTGCCCAGTGCGGTGTCCGGCTCGCCGAAGCCGGCCCGGGGCACCGCCACGATGACGCGGTCCTTCCCATGTGGGAAGCGCTGCGGCAATTTGACGGATTTGATACGCAGGACCAGACCGGTCGGCGCAATGGCGCCGGAAACCGACAGGAGGGCTGAGGTGGCGGTTCCGAAGCGGAGGATGTCACGCAGCAACACGCGCTCGCGGCGCTCGCAGTGGAAGGCCGCCGCGCCTGCGCTGGTGAGCTGCCCGCAGTGCCACGATCCGAAGCTGCCGCACGTCGCATGCCCGACATGCGGCACCTACCGGCGCCGCCAGGTATTCATGCCGTCCTGAGCTATGTCCGGCAGGGCTCGCATGATGCCGCTCACCTCTCGCGACGTCGCTTGCCCTGCCATGACGGGAATGCTGGAGGAGGCATGCTGTGGGCGTCGTGAACGGTGAGTCACCCGACGGCAAGGCGGCTGCGGGCAGGGATCCCGCTGAGTTGCCCTGCACTCTCGGCGTGCCGCTCGGCGATGAGCTCCTCCAGCGCGCCCTCACCCACCGTTCCTATGCCTACGAGAATGGCGGCCTGCCGACCAACGAGCGCCTCGAGTTCCTCGGTGACTCGGTCCTTGGCCTCGTCGTAACGGACACGCTGTTCCGCGGGTACCCGAACCTTCCCGAGGGACAGCTCGCCAAGCTGCGGGCGGCCGTGGTCAACATGACGGCCCTGGCCGACGTCGCGCGCGGACTGCACCTCGGTGCATACGTTCGCCTCGGGCGCGGCGAAGAGGGCACCGGTGGCAGGGATAAGCCGTCCATCCTCGCGGACACGCTTGAGGCGGTCATCGGCGCGGTCTACATCGACTGCGGGCTTGATGAGGCGAGCAGCCTGGTACACCGGCTCTTCGATCCGGTCATAGAGCGTTCCGCCCGGCTCGGCGCGGGCCTGGACTGGAAGACTTCGCTGCAGGAGCTGACCGCCGCCGAGCTGCTAGGCGTGCCGGAGTACCAGGTCGAGGAGAGCGGTCCCGATCACCAGAAGTCGTTCCGCGCCGTCGTCAAGGTCGGCGGCCGGGTACGGGGCACGGGCGAGGGGCGCTCCAAGAAGGCGGCGGAACAGCAGGCGGCCGAGGCCGCCTGGATCGCGATCAGCGCGAGCACGGGCGGCGGTGCGTCGTCCAGTGGCGCTGCGGCCGGTAAAGCGCTGGCCGGCGCCCAGGATGCGAAGGCAGGGCGCGCCGCGGACGTCGCAGGGGACGTGGAGCGCAGGCAGCCCGCAGGTCCGGCCCGGGACCCGGATGCCAGGCGGTCCCAGGGAGGCGGCCACGGCGACGGCCCGGCGCGGGCGGAGCAGGCCAGGCACCGGGCGCCGTCCGAGTCTGCACCAGTGGTTCCGCCGGCTTCCGGGCAGCGCGGGCGGACCGGAGCCAGGGTGCTGCGGGAGCCATGAGGCGTGCCCGAACTCCCCGAAGTTGAGGTCGTGCGGAAGGGCCTTGAACACCATGTCGTAGGCCGCACGATCGAGGTCGTCCGTGTGCTGCACCCCCGTGCTGTCCGGCGGCACGCCGGGGGAGCCGCCGATTTCGCCGACGCTATCGCCGGCCGGCCCGTCGCGGGCGCACGGCGCAGGGGAAAGTACCTGTGGCTGCCCGTGGGTGAGGACGCCCTGCTCGCACACCTCGGCATGAGCGGACAGTTGCTCGTCGGGGACCCGGCACGTCCCCTTTCCTCCCATGTGCGGGCCGTGTTTACCTTCACCGACTCGGGGCCTGACCTGCGTTTTACTGATCAGCGGACGTTCGGGCACCTCTGCTTTGTCCCGGGCGGCGCCGAGCTTCCCCGCACCATCGCGCACATCGCGCCGGATCCACTGGAGCAGGCCTTCGATGAGGACGCCTTCGCGGCGTCGCTGCGGAGGCGGCGGACCGGCATCAAGAGGGCCCTGCTCGACCAGTCGCTGGTCAGCGGCATCGGGAACATCTACGCGGACGAGTCGCTGTGGCGGGCGCGCCTGCACTGGGCACGGCCCACGGAGACACTGAACCGGCCCGACGTCACCCGGCTGATTGCCGCCGTCCGTGAGGTGCTGACAATTGCGCTGGCGGCAGGCGGCACGTCATTTGACAGCCTCTACGTCAACGTCAACGGAGAAAGCGGATACTTCGACCGCTCACTCGCGGTGTACGGGCGCGCCGGACGGCCGTGCCCGCGATGCGGGACGGCCGTCCGGCGCGACGCGTTCATGAACAGGTCGGCCTACAGTTGCCCTCGCTGCCAGCCAGCGGCCACGGCATGGCCGCTGGTGAAAGGCGGGCGGCCGGGTAGAGGGGCCAGCCTGGAGGATTCCGGGGGCAGCGAGGAAGGAGGCTGATATGAGCGCAGACGACGACCGGGAGCGGACCGTGCGGCTGACGGCATGGGTCGCCGGCCGCGTGCAGGGCG
Organism: Streptosporangiaceae bacterium; assembly: GCA_035640715.1. Classification (GTDB taxonomy): domain Bacteria; phylum Actinomycetota; class Actinomycetes; order Streptosporangiales; family Streptosporangiaceae; genus DASQVO01. Next base: position 3,928 of record DASQVO010000030.1, on the reverse strand, counting down.
TCGGGTTCCGTTCGTGGGTGCGGCTCAAGGCATCCGGGCTGGGTCTCGCCGGGTCGGCGACCAATCTCGAGGACGGCAGGGTTGAAGTTGTCGCAGAGGGGAAAGAAAGTAGATGTAAAAGGCTCCTCGCCGAACTTGGGAGCGGCGAAACGCCAGGCTGGGTGACGCACGTCACCCAACGCTGGAGTGCGCCCAGGGATGAGTTCTCAGGGTTCGTCGAGCGGTAAGTGCGTCCGGGCGACCCGCGCCGCGGACCGTAGCATACTGCGCCTGTATCGTGGCCACTGAGGCCACTTATTGGCATGTAAGGTAAATAACAGTCATCCCGAGGGCTCTCAACTTGACCGGCAAAGCACTGAGTGAGACCCTATATATTGTTAATGAGCGCTGCAAAGCGAGACTCTGGTTTGTGCCCACTCTGGTCACTCAGCGTGGAGGACCCCACACCATGGCGAAGGCTCTACTTGGCCACGTTGGCGGTCCCGATCCCCGGATGATCTCAGAGATGCGCCGTCTCCAGCAGCGGGTGCGTGACCTGGAAGCCGAACTTATGCGGCTCCAGGAAGAGAACGACGCACTTGCGGCGGGAGTCGGTCATGATGAGCTCCTGGTACCGGACCGCGAGCCCGCGCTCACATGACGAGCGCTGGTACGACACGGCCGAACAGCGAAAACGGCAAGCAGGACGAAATAGGGATGCCTGCCTAAGGCATCCCTATTCGTTTGCCTACGCAACTAATGCGCAGCTGGCATACGACCGGTAGCGCTACTGAGCTGGACTTTCTCATCATCAATCTGGAAAGCCCCTGCGGGGAGGCTCAGGCACCTGCCCCGGTGCCGCGAGATGGCGGACAGCCCGGCGCGGGCGCCGCCTGCCAGGCCCGCAATCCGGCTGGGGCACCGCCCTGCCGCGCCGCAATGACGCATTCCCGGCAGCGCTATCCCAGACGGCGCTGGCCGCCCGGGCGGCGACACTACCCGTACAGGATGCGAGGGCGCGGCCCTGGGACTGGGTGACGCTGGCTATCCGGTCGAAATGACGCTGCCCGGATTGGCGCGCTGACCGCATGAAGGCGCGGCCCGGTCAGCGACAGTGGTGCCGTCCACCGACATGACGATGAAACCTCTCGTCCGCATTGCGGTGAATGCGCCGACCTAACGGCGGCTCGCGGTAAGGTTCGGGTTCAGGCTGGCAGGTGCGTTATGGGGACAGCTATCCAGTTGCGGGGACTACCTGGCCCCAGGCCGGCGGCTGGCTCAATGCGGCAGCCGAACAGGAGGGAGGGCTTGCGGGTTGTACCTCAAGAGCCTCACCCTGCGCGGCTTCAAGTCATTCGCCTCCGCCACGTCGCTGCGGCTTGAGACCGGCATCACCTGCGTCGTCGGGCCGAACGGCTCGGGCAAGTCCAACATCGTCGACGCGCTGTGCTGGGTCATGGGAGAGCAGGGCGCCAAGTCGCTGCGCGGCGGCAAGATGGAGGACGTCGTCTTCGCCGGCACCACATCACGGCCGCCCCTCGGCCGCGCCGAGGTGACGCTCACCATCGACAACAGCGACGGCGCGCTGCCGATCGAATACGCCGAAGTCACGATCAGCCGCTTGATGTTCCGGTCCGGGCAGAGCGAGTACGCGATCAACGGCGACCGCTGCCGCCTGCTAGATGTCCAGGAGCTTCTTTCCGATTCCGGCCTCGGCCGGGAGATGCATGTCATCGTCGGACAAGGACAGCTCGACGCTGTGCTGCACGCCGGGCCGGAGGCCAGGCGCGCGCTCATCGAGGAGGCCGCCGGCGTCCTCAAGCACCGGCGGCGCAAGGAGAAGGCGCTGCGCAAGCTCGAGGCGATGCAGGCCAACCTCACCCGGCTGGTGGATCTCACCGCGGAGCTGGGCCGGCGCCTCAAGCCGCTGGGCCGGCAGGCCGAGGTCGCCCGCCGGGCAGCCATGATCCAGGCCGATCTGCGCGACGCAAGGCTGCGGCTGCTGGCCGACGACTACGTGACGCTGGCCGCGAAGCTTGAACGCGCTGATGCCGATGAGGCCGCCGTCCTCGCCCGCCGGGCCGCACTGGAGTCCGCCCTCGCCGACGCGCGCGGCCGCGAAGCCGGGCTCGACACCGCCGCGCAGCAGCATGCGGCGGCGCTGGCCCGTGCCCAGGAGACATGGTTCGCGCTGTCGTCGCTGGCCGAACGGATCCGGGCGACGTCTGGCCTGGCTGAGGAGCGCTTCCGTCACCTGTCGGCGGAGCCGGAGCCCGAGCGTCCGGGCCGCGATCCCGACGAGCTCGAGCGGCAGGCGGCGGAGCTGCGTGAGGAAGAGGAAGGCCTGCTGGCGCGGCTCGCCATCGGCCGTGACCACCTCACCGAGGCCATCGCCGAGCGTTCCGCGGCGGAGACGGAGCTCGCCGCCGTCGAGCGCAGACTGGCCGACGACGCCCGCGCCGCGGCCAGCCGTGCCGACCGCCTGGCCCGGCTGCGCGCTCAGGTCGGCGCGGCCAGCAGCCGCCAGGCCGCGGCGGCGGAGGAGATCGAGCGGCTGACCGTCTCGGCCGCGGAGGCCCGCAGCAGGGCGGAACGTGCGCAGCAGGAGCACCGCCAGGTACAGGACCTGGTGTCGGGACACGATGAGGGCCGCGCCGAGCTGGCCGCGGCCTATGAGGAAGCGGCTGCCGCGCTCAGTGAGGCCACTGGGCGTGTCGCGGAGCTTCGCACCGCCGAGCGCGAGGCGACCAGGCACTACGCCGCATTGCGGGCCAGGGTCGATGCGCTTGCCGAGGCGTTCAGGCGTGGCGCCGACGCGTCGGGCGCTCTGCTCGCGGAATCGGGCCGCTTCAGCGGGGTCATCGGCTCGTTTGCCGAGGCTCTCACGGTCGAAGAGGGCGCACAGGCCGCGATTGCGGCGGCGCTGGGGGATGCGGCCGAGGCGGTCGCGGTCAGGGACCTGGACTCTGCCATGGCCATCCTGACGACGCTGCGGGAGTCCGGCGCCGGGACCGCCGGGCTGGTCATCGCGGGCGGCCCAGTGACCGGCGGCCCAGTGACCAGAAGCCCAGTGACCGGAAACACAGTGACCGGAAGCACAGGCGCGGAAAGCCCGGGAGCCCGGCAGGACCGCACCACCAGACCGGCCCTGCCTCCCGGTGCCCGGCATGCCATGGATCTCGTTCGGGTGCCCGATGACCTGCTGCCGGCCGTCACGGAACTGCTCGGCGGGGTCGTCGTGACCGCTGGCCTGGAGCAGGCGCGGGATCTGCTGCGTGAACAGCCGGCACTGCGCGTGGTCACCCGCGACGGTGACCTGCTGGGGCCGCACTGGGCGCGCGGCGGGTCGGGGCGCCAGCAGAGCCTCCTGGAGGTGCGGGCGGCCGCCGACGAGGCCGCCGCGGGCCTGGAGGCGGCACAGTTCCAGTGCGAAGACGCAGCCGAACGGCTCGCGGTGGCTGTCAGTGCTGAGGAAACCGCGCGCCGGGCGGTGGAAGAGACGCGTGCGCGGATACGCCAGGCCGACTCGGCGGCGGCCGAGATCTCCGGCCGGCTCGGCCGGCTGGCCGGCGCCGCCCGTGCCGCCGGTGACGAGGCGAAACGGCTGGACGCGGCGATCGATTCCGCCCGGCGCGCCGGGGAGAAGGACCTCGCGCGGCTGGCCGAGCTCAGGCAGAGCCTTGCGGACGCGGAAGCGGCCGAGCGTGCTGCGGCCGATGGTGCCGCCGGCACTGGTGAGGGTGGCAACGGGGCGGGCGGTGAGCCCGCGGCGGACAAGGACGCGCTGGCCCAGCGGTGCACCATGGCGCGCAATGCCGAGATGGAGGCCCGCCTTGAGGTCCGCACCGTCGAAGAGCGGCTGCGGGCGATCGCCGGCCGCGCGGACGCGCTGACCGCGGCGGCGGCGGCCGAACGGCAGGCACGTGAGCGCGCGCGGGCCCGGCGCAGG
>DASQVO010000029.1:0-17117 GCA_035640715.1 Streptosporangiaceae bacterium | reverse complement strand
ATGGCAAAATCGCAGGTGGCTAAGTATGGCCCGTCGTGCTGTCACCCCGCGCCACGACTTGATCATGGGTCTCGGGGCTGTTGGTGTGCTGATTTTCACGCCCGCAGGGCGTCCCGCGCAGGGACACACGGGACTTAAGCGTCAACGGCCGGGCGCCCAGTACAGCAGGCATGTACAGCAACCCCGCCGACCGACATTGACTCCATTCGGCCTAGGACAACTTCTGATCTGCGCCAACGACCCTGAGCGACCGCCGTGCAACTCTTTTGCAAGCAGGGGGTCACAGGCACGCTTGCAGCCCGGTGCATTGTCGTCATGAACGAAGGCCAGCCGCAGCCCGTCCCCTTTTTTGCGAAGTGTGCCCCAACGCGGTGGCCGGCTTGTTCGTTGTACAAGATGAGGGTTCCCAGGACTGTGGGGTGTGGCGTGGAGAGCTGGAAGCAGACGCTGGCCGAACCCCGCACTCGGCCAGCCGATCTGCCCGGACTGCTACGACCATCAGGCCGCCGTGGTCTGGAACAACCAGGCGGGCGAATTGTGGCGGCGCACCAAGCTGGCCATTGAACGGAAACTGAACCAGGCCGCCCGCCGCCGGGGCCTGGCCTACGGCGGTCGGGTCTCGCCTACCGTCGCCGCCGGTCAGGTGGGCGGCACTGGGTTCGGGCCCCGCGGGGCGGAGGCGAGGAGCGCACGCGCGACCGCGCGCGCCACAGCGAGGCTCGAAGGACCCCCGGGTGAGCTGCGGGTCACGGTGACGGTCACGTATGTGCCGCCGCGCGACTGGGTCCCGTTGGTCGCGAGCACCTCGTTCTTTGCGGGGATCCAGGCCACGTTGCCGGACATGCCAGGAACGGGGTGCGGGAGCTGCGACGGCACGTGCAAGGCCCCCGAGCCGTAGGCCTGGACCTGGTGCACGGTAGCAGTGTCGTACTCCGTCCACGCCTGCGAGGATGCCTGGGCTACCGTACCCACTCCGATTCCGTGGGCATCGATCAGGCACTCGATGTTGGCCGGATCGGTGTCCGCGATCCGCACGTGCATCCCGTTGCCCAGAAGTGGCCGCGCGGCCTGGCCGGCGCGCTGGCAGACGCGTGCGGCGACCGACGCCTGACGGGATGTCGGGGTTGCCGATGACGTCGTCGATGGCGACCCCTTCGAGCCGCTGGTCGCGCCGCCGCAGCCCGCGGCGGTCGCGCAGCACAGCAGCACGGCCGCGGCCCGCGTGAAATACGTCACCTTCAAAATCGTAGACGATGGTAGGGAAATGCCCAGGAAACTAGTGTCTTGGGCAAGGGCACATCTGCCATCGTTGCGCCCAGCTCGCGCAAGGCTTCGGTGAGATCCCTGGCACTGGCTCGGCAAGCCCAACCCAGAGGTCGCAGGTTCAAATCCTGCCCCGCTACTAGCCAATTAATTTAGTTTCGGTGAGGAAGCTGAACAGTTGGGGCACGATCCGCTCGTGGGCGTCCTCTTGGAGGTAGTGGCTGGCGTCGTCGAGCTGGGTCACGGGCGCGTCGGGCAAAGTCTTGCGCCATTGCTCGAGAATCGCGGGCGTGAACGCCGGGTCGTGCATCGCCCACATGATCCGCGCGGGCTTGGAGCGGAAGTGCTGCTCGACTCCGCGCTGGAGCCGCGTGAGCAGTTCGGCGACCGGTCCGATGGCGCTCGCAGGGTCAGGGATCTCGCGCGGAAAGACGAGCTCGCCTGTGCGGCTGGACCACGTCGGGTGCGGCGCCAGGTACGCGCGGCGCACATCGGCCGTAAGTCGTTCGCGGTGCACGACGCCGTCGCGGAACAGGAAGCCCCGGACGAACATGTCGAGCCCCTTCACGAGCACCTCGCCAACACCCGGCGTGCGGAACAGCCGCAGCGGCATGGGAAGGTTTTGCCGCGGCCCGGCGAAGGTGTCGAGGATGAACAGGCCCGATACGCGCTCAGGGTGGTCGGGCACGATCGCACGGTGGCCCGCTTCCGCCAGCGGCCTGATGAAGTTCCGGTACAGGAAGCCCCAGGTCGGGTTGCCGTGCACCAGCACGACCGGGCGGCCATCCCGCGGCCCCTCGTCGACGTAGTGCATCCGCCCGTCGGAGGTCTCAAACCAGCGCTCCTCAAACGGCCACCGCCCCCCGAAAGTCCAGTCCGTCGTCACAGCTGGCAGAACTCTCGCGTCGCGCCGAACAGAGCAAAAACGTCCAAGAGCAGGCCACTCTTGGCCCGGCGTCCAGGAGTCCCGGTTGCCGCGCTAACGCCGGTCGCGACTGTCTGCTCGGAGGTCACTAGCTTCTGGCCTTCAAAGTTCACGTTCATCTGAGGCATTTCTTCCGCTAGCTGCATATGAATCAACGCTTGCAGCCTCGCCCCCGCCACGCACCGTCAGATCTTGTAGTTCGTATGAGTACTGCTGGGCTGCGGGATCCTGTGTGCCTCGGCGGACGTTGACGGCTGTCCCGATGCCCGCGTCGAACAGCGGCTGTGCACGCTACCGCCGCCCGTCAAGCTCACCAACCGCACGGAGCCGTTCGGTAATTGGCCTCAGGCGGGCCGTCTCAGACGCCGTAGCGTCCCGGCCCGTCCGGCTAGCGCAGCTAACGCCGGCCGACCTCGGCCACCTGGAGGCATCCAGTACCCGCACCGCCCCGGGTCCGCGGCAGGGCGGTGGCGTACCCGCGGAACGGGCCGACATCATCTCCGGAGAAGAGGAAGTCGCTAGCCAGGCCAACTATTTTGTCCACTAGCGGAAAAAGTTTGTTCCGTCTCTGGACATAGTCCTGACGTGCCGCGAGTATGTGTTCAACAAGGTTGAGTCCTGGTTGATCGTATGCCGCCAGGACCTGTGGGACCACGGCCGCGACGATGAAGCACAGCCGGAGGAGACGCAGATGATGACCGACCGTTCCGCGGTGAGAACCGATGGTGTATCTGGTTGCCGAAGGTGGCCCCATCTGCTACGAGGGCACGCCGCGCGGGCAGCGGGCACCCTGATACCGCGGCGTGCGTGGCAGCGCGCGATGGTGCTCCTGACGTGCTTTGGCTTGGCGCTCGCCGTGTCGAGCATGTCCTCGCTCGCAGCGCCCGGGCAAGCGGCAGGGGTAGTCGGCTCGCAGACCGCGGCCGCATCGCCGGGGCAAGCGCCGACAGCTTCGGTCCGGGTGCTGGTGTTCCATGGACCGGCGGACCAGCAGGACGACCCGGTGGCGCAGGCGGTCGCCCAGATCCGCGGGTTGGGCAACGAGTACGGCTTCGCGGTCGATGAATCCACCGATCCCGGCGCCTTCACCAGCGACAATCTGGCCCGATACCGGGCAGTGGTCCTGCTTTCCGCGAACGGCGTCACCCTGAGCGCCGGGCAGCAGGCCGCGTTCCAGGACTACATCGCCTCCGGCGGCGGTTTCGCGGGAATCGGCAATGCCGCGAGCTTCGAGCCCAGCAGCTCGTTCTTCGATGGCCTTATCGGCGCCCGGCCCGATCCGGCAAGTCCGCCGGGCATTACCACCAAGACCGTGACGACCGGTGATCGGGTTTTCCCGGGCGTGAAGGACACGCCCCTGCAGTGGAAGCACTCCGACAAGTGGTTCTCGTGGACCGGTAACCCAACCGGGAGCGTGCACACCCTGGAACGCATCCACGACCAGGGCGTTCCCACGGGTGACGGCTCGACAGGCGGAACCGACAGCCCGATCACCTGGTGCCGCGACTTCTCCGGAGGGCGTTCGTTCTACACCGGCATGGGCCGCGGTTCCGCCAGCTACTCGGAGACCAACTTCCGCGACGTGCTGCTCGGCGGCATCGAGTGGACGTCCGGCATGGTACGCGGCAACTGCAAGGCAACAATCGCCTCCTACTACCACATGACACGGCTGACGCCGCCCAACGATCCCGGCACGCTCGATCACGCTGGCGAGCCGGACGGTCTCGCTGTTGCGCCGGATGGCCGCGCGATCTACATCGGCCGCGCCTCGTGCATGGGGCTCAGCCACCTCCCGCAGGACCCCAGCCCGAACGGGGCGCTGAACTCCAACGGAGTTCCCGGCCCGACGATCAATGGGCAGAGCCAGGCCGAGATATTCACCAGCGGGCCCAACAAGACTCCCACGAACCCGCAGGGCGCGGAGCCGTATACAAACCCCGACTACGCCCGCGGCTGCGGCACCATTCACGTCTACGATCCGCGGACGAACACCACCACCGAGGCCGGCATGCTCGACGTGGTCGGCAACCTGTCGAACGGCAGCGAGAACGACCCCTCGGTCCTGACCGGCAATCCGCCTTCGAACCGCGGATCGCAGAAGATCGAACTCGGCCTGATCGGGATTGCGCTGGACCCGAACTTTGAACAGAACCACTACATCTACGTGCAGTGGGACCCGTGGGAGAGCTTCCACGTGATGACCGACCATACCGCACAGCAGACGATCTCCCGGTTCATCCTCGATCCGAACACGAACCAGATCGATATGAACTCGCGGACCGACATCATTCACTGGACGGTTCAGGGCTGGGCGTGCTGCCACACCGGCGGCGGGATGGCCTTCGACTCGCACGGAAACCTCTACTTCGGGGTCGGCGACAACACCGGCAACTATGGCAATGGCGGATATTCGAACAGCAACCCGACATTGCAGACCCCCGGTCCCGCCGCCCTCTACTGGCGCGATGCGCGCCGCACCTCCGGCAACACCAACGACCTCAACGGGAAGATAAACCGCATCCACCCGCTGCCGGTTCCCAACGGCGAGCACCCGGCCCCTGGGATCGGTTCCACCTACACGATCCCGGACGGCCCGCATGGCCCCAACCTCTTCCCGCCCACCAGCCAGGCGGTCCAGCAGGGTAAGGCGCGCCCGGAGATTTATGTCATGGGTGTACGGAACCAGTACCGGCTCTCGATCGACCCGGGGACGGACATCCTGACCGCCGGGTTCGTCGGCCCGGACGCTCTCAAACCGGACCCAGCACTCGGCCCGGCGAAGTACGAAGAGGCGATGGTAATCGACCACGCGCAGAACCTCGGCTGGCCATATTGCATCGGTAATAACCAGCCCTACCGGGCCTGGGCCCTCGACGGGACGCACCCGGGCACCGGGGCGCCGAATGACCCGACCGGCTGGTACGACTGCGCCAACATCCAGAACACCTCGCCGGCCAACACGGGCCTCACCAAGATCCCGCCCGCCTCGTCGCCGAACATCTGGTACAGCCCGCAGGGAGGCTGCCCGGACTACCCCCGGACGAACGGCACCCCGAGCGAGCCTCGCCCGACCTATGACGTCAACCAGGCCACGTACCACTGTCCGTGGGTTCGTGACGTGGTTGGAGGCCAGGCGATCATCGACGGGCCGACCTACCGCTACCCGAAGGCGGCGAACCCGTCGCGTGCGTGGCCCAGGTACTGGGACGGCAAGTGGTTCCTCACCGACTTCGACTACACCGGCAATCTCCTCCACTCGCTCACAATGGATCCGAAAACGATGGGGCAGGGCGGCCAGCCAACATTCGTCGACAGCCTCAAGCAGATCCTGCCGCTAAATAGCACCCCCGGCTGGAATGGCGGCGACGATACGCTTATTGACTGGAAGTTCGGTCCCGACGGTGCCCTCTATCTCCTGAACTACGGTCACCAGTATTTCGGGATCAGCAGCGACTCCTCGGTCTGGCGTGTGGACTACACAGGAGGCCCTGATACGCCGTACGCGGCACCGGGCGCGTCGGCTGCTGGTAATGGGCAGCCCCTATCGGAGCAGTTCTCGGCTGGCAAGTCCGGTGGGGTTTCCTACCAGTGGGATTTCGGGGACGGAAGCCCCCGCTCCACCCAGCAGGACCCGGTCCACAGCTATACGCACCCGGGCACCTACACGGCGCATCTCACGGTCACCTACGCGGACGGTTCGACCGACACCGGCACGGTGCAGGTGAAAGTGTGAACGCCAAGTGGTGGCGGATTGTGCACGGTGTGCCGCTGGCCCCCCAGCGGCACACCGGCCGGGGCCAGCCAATGACAACCACAGACCGCTGCGTGCTATCCAGCGCTGAAGACGTGGTCGCTGATCAGCCGTGCTGCTCCGATCACACCGGCCCGGTCACCCAGCTCCGACAGCACGATGGGGAGGTTCCCGGTGGCCAGCGGCAGCGAGGTCCGGTAGGCGGTACTGCGGATCTCGGCCAGCAGGGAATGCCCGATGCGCGCCAGCCCGCCGCCGATCACCACCAGCCCTGGGTTGAAGAAGCTGATCAGGGACGCCAGCATCAGGCCGACGCGGCGGCCACCTTCCCGGATCATGGCATGCGCTGCGGCGTCCCCCGCTTCCGCGGCGTCGGCAACGTCGGCCGCCGTGAGGGTACCGGCCTCTTCCAGTCGGCGGGCCAGGAATTCGGACCGACCCGAGCGGGCGGCCACGAGAGCGTCGCGGCTGAGCGCCGCGCCACTGAAGAGGGCTTCCAGGCAGCCGACATGGCCACACGCGCAGGTCGGGCCGTTCTCGTCCACGCAGATATGGCCTATGTCCCCGGCACAGCCGCTGACGCCTCGGTAGAGGTTCCCCCCGATGACCAGGCCGCAGCCGACACCGGTCCCCAGCTTCACGAAAAGGAAATCGTCTGCCGATTTGGCGATGCCCGCGTGCTTCTCGCCCAGCGCCATGATGTTCACGTCGTTGTCCACCAGGACGGGACAGCCCAGTTCGGCACTGAGCGTCTCGCGGACCGGGAACTGGTTCCACCCCGGCATGATCGGCGGAGAGACCGGTATGCCCTCGCTGAAGCTGACCGGGCCAGGGACACCTACCCCCGCCCCCACCAGGGATTGCATCGCGTTTTCGGACCGGAGCTTGGTGACGAGGTCCAGAGCCCGGCCGAGCACCGCGTCCGGCCCCTTCCGCACGTCCATGGCCTCCACGGCGTACGCAAGCACATTCAGCTCGCCATCGGTAATAGCGACGGCGACCGATGTCGCGCCGATGTCGATGCCGAGGAACCTGATCTGCGGTGAGACCCGGACGATGGATGACCGGCGGCCGCCGCGGGATTCGGCGAGGCCGCTCGTCTCGACCAGACTGCGGGCGACAAGCCTGTCGATCTCCACAGCGAGCTTGGAGCGGGACAGTGCCACGGTGTCCCCGATCTCAGCCCGGGAACGCGGGCCGCCATCACGCAGGTGCCGCAGAACGCGCGCCTGGTGAACGTTCTCGGGCCTCACCACGGTCATGCTCCCTCACCTCCGCATCGTCCATTCTTCCCCCGTTGCCGGAACCAGAAAGCGAGCGGCTCCACCTGGCTGCACTACTTACTCCACTTGCAGGACGAAGAATGCTACAGCATATCAAAACTTTGTAAGGTCTATAGCCAGCTTCGATCGTCCTAGGGCGTTAGATCCCGATGCAGCGTTTTCTCGAACTGCCCATGCGGTTGCTGGCTGGCCACCCCCGAAGGAGGACAGATGTACCTCAGACGAACCTTGACCAAGCGTGAGCGTGCCATGAGCAGGCGCGAATTCCTCGCCAGGACGGCCGGGACGGCGGCGGGCGCGGCAGCGCTCACGTCGATCGGCCCATTGTCGAGCCCGGCCTTGGCTGATTCCAAGGGGTTGACGGTGCCCGTCGATAAGCGCGGGATCATCCTCTACACCGTCCGTGACGTGATCAGTCGGCAGCCGGATCCGGCCAACGGAATCAACGGTGGCTTTGCCTATGTCCTTGAGCAGCTGTCAGGCATGGGTTACCGGCAGGTCGAGTTCGCCGGCTACACGCAGAGCACCACGATTCTGGGCCGGCAGATCACGCCTGCCGAGATCCGCAAGCTGCTCGACGGCAACGGGCTCATCGCCAATGGCAGCCACATCGGGATCGACCAGGTCGTGAACCCGGACGCGTGGAAGAGCCAGCTCGACACCGCCGCGACGCTGGGCATGGCCTACCTCGGCACCCCCAGTATCCCGACCAGCAGCCGGTACAAGTCTGACTGGGCACGGGTGGCGGACCTGTTCAACAAGGCAGGCGAGTATTCCCTCACCCAGTACGGGATCAGGCTATACCAGCACAACCACCACGGCGAATACGATTTCCTGCTCGACGCCGGCCCGCTGGACGCCAACGGTAACCCCACGGCATCCACCGGGCTGCGCGGGCTGGAGTACTTCTTCACCGTCACCGACCCCAAGTACGTCTGGTTCGAGATGGACATCTACTGGGGGTACGTGGCGCAGTTCCGCTACCAGACCTACACCGACGCCAGCGGGAAGACGCAGACCGACATCTTCGACCCGATCGCCACGGTGGCGGCGAATCCGCATCAGTTCCCGCTGTTCCATGTCAAGGACGGCGTCCGCGCGAACGTCCCGGACGGCTACACGATGGTCCCGGCCGGAACCGGCGTGGTCCCGCTGCAGAAGCTGCTCAACTCGATCGGTGACCACGGCTACCACCACCCGAACTACGAGCAGGACAATGCGCCCGGTGACAGCGCGCACCCGAACCAGTCGCTGGAGTTCTCCCAGATCAGTTACGAGAACGTCGCCAGCTGGCGCGGCTAGCCGGAGGAGCTGGACCCATGACGTACACCGCTTTTCCAGGCCGGCCGCCTGCACGCCGGGCGCGCTTCTGGGCGCGCGCCGCGGTAGCGCTCCTGGCGCTTTCCGGGCTGTCGTGCACGCTGCCGTCCGCGTCACATCCGGCATCCGCCTCGTCGCGGTGGCCGGCCTCGCCGGGCCGGCCACAGCACGATCCCGGATTCACGACGATCTTCGATGGCACCGCCACCGGCACGCCGCACTCGCTCGACAAATGGATTCAGGTTGGCGCCGGGAGCATGGTGCTGCAACCCGATGGCTCGCTTATGACCAACGGCGGGCTCGGGATGCTCTGGTACCCCGGTCAGGAATACCGGAACATCATCTACCGGGTCGACTTCCGTGACCCCCATCCCATCGGCCAGGGCCTGAACGGCGGCGTCTTCGTGCGCTTCCCGGACCTGAGGGTCCCGGTCGCCAGCCGGCCCACCGGTTATAGCTACAGCTGGCCCGGCAGGTCCGGGCCGTGGCCGCCTGCGCAGCAGTACGCGAGTGACCCGGCCAGCGCCGATCCCGGGAACCGCACGTACTGCGGCAGGACCGGTGCGGCCAACGGCGACACCCTCAGCGCCATGGCTTGGTACGCGATTTACTGCGGCGAGGAGATCCAGGTGCTTGACGGCACCAACGGCGACCCGATCAAGACGGGGTCCGTCTACAACTTTGCCAACCTGGACGCCACCTCTTCACATGTCGCCGACCGCGCCAAGGGGGCGTGGCACACGATGGAGATCCGGCTGGTGGGCCAGCAGTACACGATCCTGGTGGACGGCCGGATCATCAACCAGTACGACAACGCCATCCCCTGGCGCTCGTCGCGCAATGGTGACCCGCCGTCGACGGCGCGCCAGTTCGCTGCCGGGTACGTGGGGATTCAGAACCACGAGACCGGCCTTTTCTACCGCGCTCCCCGGGTCAAAGAGCTGAACGCTCCGCCGGCGAACACCGAGTCGCCCGAGGTGGCCGGCTCCGGCCAGACGGGCAAGATGCTCACCTGCACCAGGGGTGAGTGGGAGAACATGGCGAACGGGACGTACCAGTACGCCTGGCTCCGCAGCAATCCCTCGCCGAACGTTGCCCCAGGTACCTCACCGACGGCCGCACAGCTCAGCACCGTCCAGGTATCGGGCGCCCGGCAGTACACGCCCAGCGCCGCCGACATCGGCAAGGTCCTCTGGTGCCGTGTCACCGCCACGAACCCGGAAGGCGGCACGGCGTGGGCGACCCGGGCGGCCCCCCCAATCCATCCGGCCAGCTGACCACCCCGTATTCACCTGCCCGGACCTACACGCAGGAGAGGGCTCATGAGGAAACTACGCACGCGCAACCACAGCACACCTACGCGTCAGCGGGCCGCTACACCGCGACGCTGACGGTGACCTACGCAAACGGCAGCACCTCCGTCACCCACACCTCGGTGCAGGTGCAGCCCGCCGTGGGCGCGTGAGCGCGGTGACCGGCTGGGCAGCCGGGGATCCGGGGCGCTCCCGGGTCTCCGCTGCCCGGCCGGCACCGGCTGCGGTGGTGAGAGCCGAGAGCTCAGCACTTTCCACTGTTCAAGAGAAAAGAAGTCGTACAAAGATTTATAAGTCTTGCTTTCTATGGCGAAACAACGCTAATTTGAAACAGCTATCCGCTTCCCCTGGTAGAAAGTCGCGGAAGGCGGCATCATGAATGCGCTGCTCACAGTCACAGGATTGGTCAAGAGCTTCCCGGGTGTCCGGGCGGTGGACGGCGCGAACCTCGACGTGCAGGAAGGTGAGGTCCACTGCCTGCTCGGCCAGAACGGCGCGGGCAAGTCGACCTTGATCAAGGTTCTGTCCGGTGCGCACAAACCGGATGCGGGCGAGATCAGCTGGCGGGGCTCGCCGGTGTCGTTCGCCAGCCCTCTGGCCGCGCTTCGGGCCGGGCTGGCAACCATCTACCAGGAACTCGACCTCGTCGACGGCCTCACGGTGGCGGAGAACATCTTCCTCGGGCATGAGCACTCGGCGCTCGGGTTCAGCCGCCGGCGGGCGGCCGCGGAGGCCGCAACCGCCCTGCTGTCGCGACTGGGTCACGGAGAGATCTCCCCGACGCGGCTCGTCGGGTCGATGTCCGCCGCAGGCAAGCAAATCGTCAGCCTTGCCCGCGCGCTCTCCCACAACGCCCGCTTGATCGTCATGGACGAGCCTTCCGCGGTGCTCGACAGCGGCGAGGTGGACAACCTGTTCCGTGTCATCGCCCAGCTGACCGCACAGGGAGTGGCGATCATCTACATATCCCATCGGCTGGACGAGATCCGCGTTGTCGGTGACCGGGTAACCGTGCTCAAGGATGGCAAGACCGTGGCCTCGGGACTGCCCGCGAAATCCACCCCGACCGCCGACCTGGTCCGCCTGATGACCGGCCGGGACACCGAGTACGCGTTCCCTGCCAGGCCCGCCGGGCAGCACACCGGCCGGGAGCTGCTTACCGTTCGGGACATCAGCCGGCCCGGCGAATTCACCGGCGTCTCCTTTACCGTGCATGCGGGGGAGATCGTCGGGCTGGCAGGCCTGGTCGGATCCGGCCGTTCGGAGATCGTCGAGACGGTCTACGGTGCGCGCAAGCCGGCCGCGGGACAGATCCTCGTGGATGGCCGCCGGCTGCGGCCCGGGTCGGTACCGGCCGCGGTGCGGGCCGGGATGGGATTGTGCCCTGAGGAGCGCAAGAGCCAGGGGCTCTTGCTGTACGAGGCGGTCTACCGGAACGTTTCGGTATCCAGCCTGGCCCGCTATTCGCGGGGCGGGTTCGTCGCCCGTTCGCGCGAGCTAGCCGACGTGGCGAAGGCGATCGGTGACCTCGATGTCCGGCCCAGCGACCCGCGGCGGGCCGTGCGCACCCTGTCGGGCGGCAACCAGCAGAAAGTGGTGCTGGCGCGCTGGCTGCTGCGTGACTGCCGTCTGCTCATCCTGGACGAGCCAACCCGCGGGGTGGACGTGGGTGCACGCGGCGAGCTGTACCGGCTGATCCGTGAGCTCGCGGGGTCCGGTGTCGGCGTGCTGCTGGTTTCCAGCGAGATACCCGAGGTTCTGGGGCTGGCCGACCGGGTCCTGGTGGTCCGGGCGGGCCGCCTGCTGCATGACGGCCCGGCAGCGCAGCTCACCGAGACGGCAGTGCTCGACATGGTGATGGAAGGAGCGGCGGCATGACGGAGCGGACAGACGACGCACCTGCCGCGCAGGGACTCGGCCGACGGCCCGCCCGCGAGGGCTTGCAGGCACCGGCGGCAGGCCGCCTCGGCCTCCGGCTGCCCGCGAGCGTTGCTGGCAGGCTCTGGGAGTTGCGGAGCCTGAGCCTCGTCGGTGTCCTCGTGCTGCTGGCGATCGCGGGAGTGGTGACCTCTGGGGGCAATTTCCTCAGCGTCAGCAACGTGCTCAACATCCTCGTCAGCTCGTCGATCATCGGCGTCGTGACCGTGGGGATGACATTCGTGATCATCGGCGGCGGGATCGACCTGTCTGTCGGCGGGCTGGTGGCGCTCGCCTCGGTATGGGCGACCACTCTCTCCAGCCAGCAATACGGCGCATGGGCAATGGTGGTATGCGCACTGCTCGTCGGGATGGGCGCCGGCCTGGTGAACGGCCTGCTGATCGCGTACGGGCGGCTGGTTCCCTTCATCGTCACGCTGGCCATGATGGTCGCCTCCCGTGGCCTGGCCGAGGCAATGTCCGGCAAGAAGACGCAGCTCGTTACCGTCCAGTCGATCAACAACATCGCGACCACCAACGTGTTCGGCATCCCGCTCCTCGTCATTATCTTCGCCGCGGTTGTGCTGGTCGGCTGGATCGTGCTGAACCGCACCACATTCGGCCGGCGAACCTTCGCCGTGGGTGGCAATACGGAGGCGGCACGGCTCGCTGGCATCGACGTCCGCCGGCACACCGCCTTGCTGTACGTCCTCTCCGGGCTGTGCTGCGGGATCGCAGCAATCATGATCATTTCCCTGACCACGACCGGCAGCAGCACCCACGGAGACCTCTACGAACTCGACGCGATTGCCGCCGTGATCATCGGCGGCACCCTGCTGACCGGTGGAAAGGGAACGCTCGTTGGCTCGATCCTTGGCGCCCTCGTCTTCACCACGGTCACGAACATATTCGTCCTGAACAACCTGGCAAGTGAGGTACAGAACATCGCCAAGGGCTTGATCATTGTCGCCGCCGTGCTGCTGCAGCGCCGCGGTACCACCTGAAAAGGCCACAGAAGATCCGGCGGGCATCACCGGCCCGCCAGCCGCAAAGGAGCTCGTCATGACCGGATCGCGCGCAGCCGCCACCCCCCGCCGCCGTTTCCTCACCGGCGGTGCGGCCGCCGGAGCCGGTGCCCTGCTCGCCGCCTGCACCAGCAACACCACCAGCAGTAGCAACAGCGCAGCTCAAACCAAGGCCGTCAGCAACAACGACAAGCCAGGCAAGCCTGTGACGATCGGCTTCTCCGCACCGCAGGCCGACCACGGCTGGATCGCCGCGATCAGCAAGAACGCCGCAGCCCAGGCGAAGCAGTACTCGGACGTCACATTCCAGCCGGTCGCGGCCACCAACGATGTCGCCACCCAGATCTCATCGATCAAGACGCTTATCACCAAGGGAGTCGATGCGATCGTCGTGCTCCCGTTCGACGGCAAAGCGCTTACCCCGGCCGGCCTTCAGGCAATGAACGCCGGCATACCGGTGATCAACCTGGACCGGGTATTCGACACGCCGCGCGCGTACCGGACCTGGATCGGAGGCAACAACTACGGCATGGGCCTGGCGGCCGGGGAATACATAGGCAACACGCTAAAGCAGCAAGGAAAGACTAGCCCCGTTATCGCCGAGGTGGCCGGAATCGACAACCTCCAGCTCACCCAGGACCGCAGCCGCGGGTTCCGCGACGCGCTCTCCGCTTTCGGCTACACGGTGAGCATCCGGCAGGCCGCGCAGTTCACAGTGGAGTCCGGGCAGAACGTCATGTCGAACATCCTCCAGGCAAAATCGCACATCGATGCGGTGTGGAATCACGATGACGATCAGGGAATCGGCGTCCTAGCTGCGATCAATCAGGCTCACCGCTCGGAATTCTTCATGGTCGGCGGGGCCGGCTCGGCGAACATGATGCGGATGATCAAAGCCGATAACACGGTCGTAAAATGCACCGTCACCTATCCGCCGACCATGGCGTCATCAGCCATCTCGCTGGCCCGGCTTATTTCCCAGGGAAAGGGCATGGCTGACCTCACGGAGCGCGAGGTGCCGACGTTCATCATGCTGAACTCCGCCACCGTCACCAAGGCGAACGTGGACAAATACCTGCCACTCGGATTCGAATCCTGACGGAAGGACAGTCATGGCCAGCCGGGATACCGCACGCAGGGCGCTGCCCGAACTGGGCGTCGGCCTGATCGGCTACGCGTTCATGGGTTCCGCTCACTCGCAGGCGTGGCGAAACGCCGGGCGGTTCTTCGACCTGCCGATGTCAGTGCGGATGACGGCCCTGTGCGGGCGCAGCCGTGAGCATGTCGCCGCGGCCGCCTCCCGGCTCGGCTGGAGTTCCTACGAGACCGATTGGAAGCAGTTGCTGGAGCGCGACGACATCCAGCTTGTGGACGTCTGCACCCCGGGCGGCAGCCACGCCGAGATCGCGCTCGCCGCCCTGGAAGCAGGCAAGCACGTGATATGCGAAAAGCCGCTGGCCAACACCGTGGCGGAGGCATGCGCGATGGCCGGCGCCGCCCGGTCGGCAGCACGCAGGGGAATCCGCTCGATGGTGGGATTCAACTACCGGAGGCTCCCTGCGGCGACCTTCGCCCGCGACCTCGTCGCGCGCGGCAAGCTCGGCACGATCCGGCACGTCCGCGCCCAGTACCTGCAGGACTGGATCGTGGACCCGGACTTCCCGCTGGTGTGGCGGCTGCGAGCAGAGGAAGCAGGCAGCGGCGCCCTGGGCGACATCGGCACGCACATCATCGACCTCACCCAGTTCATCACCGGCCAGCGGATCACCGGCGTGTCCGGCCTTACCGAGACGTTTGTGAAGGACCGGCCGCTCCCGGCGGCATCCAGCGGCCTGTCCGCCACCGTTGGCGCGGCGGAACGAGGCCCGGTCACCGTCGACGATGCGGCGCTTTTCCTCGCCCGGCTCGAGGCTGGCGCGGTGGCGACGTTCGAGGCGACCAGGTTCGCCACCGGGCGCAAGAACCAGCTGCGGATTGAGGTAAACGGCGAAAGGGGCAGCCTGGTGTTCGATGTGGAGCGGCTCAACGAGCTGCAGTATCTCGACGCGACCGAGGACCCGGCCGTGCAGGGGTTCCGGCGGATCATGGTCACCGAGCCCAGCCACCCGTATGCCGCCGCCTGGTGGCCCCCCGGTCACGCGCTGGGCTACGAACACTCCTTCGTCCATGAGGTAAAGGATTTCGTGGAGGCACTCGGCGTGGGCGAGGACCCATCTCCGTCATTCACCGACGGCCTGCAGGTCCAGCTTGTGCTCGACGCGGTGCAACGCAGCGCGGCCAGCCGCGGCCAGTGGACGCTGGTGGAGGGGAGCGCATCATGACCCGCCGCGTGGGGGTATGGCTCATCGGCGCCCGCGGCTCGGTCGCGACCACCGCGATCTGTGGCGCGGCCGCGCTAAGCTCCGGGCGGGCGGCGCCAACGGGCTGTGTCACCGAGCTCCCGGACATCGCGCGCGCCGGTCTCGCCAGCTACGGCGACCTCGTGTTCGGCGGCCACGATGTCGTCAGCATCCCCGTGACCAAGCGGGCCGGCCAGCTCGCGGACGCGGGTGTGCTGCCGCCCCAGCTTGTTGCCGCGGTGAGCCGCCAGCTTGAGGCGGCCGATGCCGAGATCCGGCTGGGCCATACCGGTCAGGCCGGCGTCCCCCAGCGCAGGGTGGTGGCGGCGCTCGCGGCTGACCTGCGGGATTTCTCCGCCCGGCACCGGCTCAGCCAGCTGGTGGTGGTCAACGTCGCCTCGACGGAACGGCCGCAGGCGCCGCATCCTGCGACCCGTTCGCTCGAGGAGCTGGAACGGGCCCTCGATGCCGGAACGGCCGTGCTGCCAACCTCCGGCCTCTATGCCTATGCCGCCCTACGGGCGGGCTGCCCCTACGTCAACTTCACCCCGGCCGTAGCCGCCGGGCTGCCCGCGCTCAGCCAGCTTGCCGTGGCGGAGCAGCTGCCGTGGGCCGGGAACGACGGCAAGACCGGCGAGACCCTGCTCAAAGCCACGCTCGCGCCGATGTTCGCCGCCCGTGCGCTGCGGGTCCAGTCATGGGCCGGGACCAACCTCCTGGGCGGCGGAGACGGCGAGAATCTCGCGGACCCAGAGGTGGCCGCGAGCAAGGTGGCGGCCAAGTCGGCAGTGCTCTCCGGCGTTCTCGGCTACGGCGTCAGCGCTCCGCTGCACATTGATTACGTGCCCGACCTGGGGGAGTGGAAGACCGCCTGGGACCACGTGTCGTTCGAGGGATTCCTCGGGGTCCGGATGAGCATGCAATTCACCTGGCAAGGGTGCGACTCGGCGCTGGCCGCCCCGCTGGTGCTCGACCTCGCACGGCTGATCGCCCGCGCCCACGAACTGGGCGACGCCGGCCCTGTCCCCGCGTTCGGGTTCTTCTTCAAGGACCCGGCGGGCGGCGCTGAACCAGGCCTGGCCGCGCAGTACGCGGCACTGCAGAGCTGGGCGGTGCGGGCTGAAGCCGCGGGAGCGCCGCGATGAGCCTGCGATGGGATGGCGCGCCATGGTGGCCGGGCTGGCGGGTTACGGCCGAGCTTGTCCGGCTCCCGGCAGCATTGTCCGTGCCCGGTGATGTTCTGGCCGGAGCAGCGGCCGGCCGGTGGCAGTCCGGCCGCCGCACGGCCGGCTTGGTCGGGTCGTCGGTCTGCCTCTACTGGGCCGGTATGGCGCTGAACGACTGGGCGGACCGGGACGAGGACGCCGAGCACCGCCCGTGGCGGCCCATCCCCTCCGGGCGGGTACGGGCCCGATCCGCCCTCTGCCTGGCCACGATCCTCACCGGCGCGGGTGTCGGCCTGGCATGGCTCACCGGTGGCCGTGCCGCGCTGCGGTCCGCCGGAGCGCTCGCCACCGTCGTGTGGGCATACGATCTCGGCGCCAAGCGCACCCGTGCGGGCCCATCGGTGATGGCCGCCGCGCGCGCCCTGAACGTGCTTCTCGGCGGCGGTGGGATGGCCGCCGTCGTTCCCGCGGCGGCAGTCGCCGGGCACACCGTGGCGGTCACGGCGATGTCTGCCCATGAGGTGGACGGTGGCCCGGCGGCCCGGCGCGTTGCCTGCGCGGCGCTGGCAGGCACGGCCGCGGTAACCGCCACCGCCGCCTTGGCCGCCGTCGCAGGCCGGATTCCGCCCGCCAGGCCGCGCGCGCACGGACGGGCCGGCCGCATCGCGGGAGCGGTGCTGACGGCAGCGTACGCGGCCGACGTGGGCAGAGCGCAGCTGGCCGCGGCCCGCGACCCCGCCCCGGCGGTCGTCCAGCGCGCCGTCGCCACCGGCATCCTCGGCCTGATCCCGCTGCAGGGCGGGCTGCTCGCCAGC
>DASQVO010000028.1:0-10544 GCA_035640715.1 Streptosporangiaceae bacterium | reverse complement strand
AGTCCCGCACCGCCTCGAACACGCCGGCCGCGTACGCGCCATCGGGGAACACCACGCCGAACTCCACCGGGATCGCACCCTGCAACGCCATCTCGATCACCTGTCCTTTGCTCCTGGCCGCCCTGGCTGGGCTAAGCACTGCCTCTCTACTCGTCTAGAGAAGCTATTACTTGTATAGAGGAGCTGAGCGGAAGGTGTCAAGCGTGCTAGTGGGCAGGAAGCTCGTAGCTGAGCAGATAGGCGTCCGCGGCCATCACCGTGTCGCACACCTCCACCGCCCGGCCGTCCACCGCGTAGGCGGTCCGGACCAGGCGGAACACCGGCACGCCGGGCGGCAGCGCCAGCAGCCGGGCCTCCTCCGGGGTGGGCATCCGGGCCGTGATGTCCTCGGTGAAGCGCTCCAGGGTGTGGCCCTGCTCCTCCAGCCGGGCATAGATGCCGCCCGGCCCGGGGTTGGGGTCGGTGATCGGCGTGCCCTTGGCCAGGTCGGCCGGGATATAGGACACGGCCGTCTCAACCGGCTTGCCGTCCAGCAGGTAACGGCGGGACCGCACCACCACCGGGGCATCCTCGGCCAGCCGCAGCCGGTCCGCGATCTCCGCCGGGGCCGTTCCCTCCGTCACGGTGAGCATGTCCACCTGCGGGGTCGCGCCGACCTGGGCGGCCTCCACGCTGAACGCGGCGTGGCCTTCTTTGCGGTGCCGCTGGGCGAACCGGTCGGAGGCCAGCCGCCGCACCGGCGGCCGCGCCCGCACATACACCCCCCGGCCGTGCTCGGCGGTGACCAGGCCCTCATCCTGGAGAAGGCGCAGCGCGTTGCGGATGGTCATCCGGGCCACCCCGTAGTGCTCCATCAGCCGCGCCTCGGACGGGAGCTGCTCACCTTCGGCCAGGCGGCGGGCGATCGCATCCCGCAGGTGATCGGCGATCTGCTTATAGACCGGCCGGTCACTGCCCGGATCGACCGCCTGCGTCAGCACGGCGTCGCCGGTCATCGGCGCACTCCTCAACTCGTGTGCATGTCTAGAGACGTAGGGTACCCGTAAGGTGAACCCATGAACAGCCAACCGGCCCGGCACTCGGTCAGCGTCAGCGGCGTCATCACCGACGACCACGGCCGCGCGCTGCTCATCCAGCGCCGCGACAACCACCACTGGGAGCCCCCCGGCGGCGTCCTCGAACTCGGCGAGGCCATCCACGACGGCCTGCGCCGCGAAGTCCGCGAGGAAACCGGCCTCCACATCGAACCCGACGCGCTCACCGGCGTGTACAAGAACATGACCCGCGGCATCATCGCCCTGGTCTTCCGCTGCAAGATCACCGGCGGCCAGCTCACCACCAACGACGAGGTAGCCGCCTTCCAATGGGCCGACCCCGACGCCATCGGCCAGCTCGCCAGCGAGGCCTACGCCGTCCGCATTCTCGACGCCCTCCGCACCGGCACTACGCCCGCCGTCCGCCAGCACGACGGTACCCACTTGCTCTGACTCGGCATCGACCTGCATCGACCTGCTGCACTGCCGAATTGAGCCGTATCTGATCAAGGCGGCGCCGCTGCGCGGCGCCCCGGGCCATACTCGCAGCAGCAGCTGACCAACCCGGCTCATCGTCGCACTGGCGACACCGGGTGAGGCGTGGGCCGTCTTCCTCGGCTCACGATTGTCCAGCTCGCGGCCACCGCGTCTAGGCCGCCCTACGGGCGTCGCTTCGCGATCGGCTACGCCGAGCCTAGACCCGGCACCCACTCGCAAGGATTCGGCGCCTGCGAGGAAGACGGACAAGAAAAGGAACGGGTTACCAAGTCCCGAGGGGGGCCACATCCCACGAGAGACGGATCACCGGCCGGGTCTGCAAGACGACCGGGTCGTGCCTGGCTCCAACAAAGACCAGCTCCAGACCCTCGTAGCCTTCTTTCTTCACCACGGTTAGCTTCTCGACCCGTCGGAGCCTGCCAATCGACACCATCTCCTGCCCGGCCACGTAGAGGCTGATGTTCGCATCACCGGCCAGGGGATCCAGGGAGAACAGCACCTCCCGATCGGCCCGGCGGAGACGGAACGACTGAAGCCCAACAGGCCACGCCTCACCGCAATCGGAGGCAGGCTCGTCCTCAAAGAGCCAGATCAGGTCCGCAAGCTCCGGAATCTCCACAGCGGCTACGGTATCGGGAGCCCATGGCAAGCGGCATTGCACAGGCGCATAGGTCATGCAACTGCGGCAGGACCGTGAGGACATGGACGCTCATCTACGCCAGGCGGCGTGCCCGTTACGTGCCCGATCAGGCAGTCATCCGGGGGATCTCACGGTTACTCGCGGGCAGGCCGCCAGCCCCGCTGACCTGCCCGGCCGCAGGTCAGCACTGTCCGGCCGACGATCTTCTTAGCTGGTGATCAAACGCATACCAGCCGGTCAGTGGCACTCACTCTGGGATCAGGGTCAGGGCGTTGACGTGTCGTGGCCGAACAACGGTAAAGTCACGCCGGTTCAGGGTGGCGACTGTTGCCACGTTCAGCCGTTCGGCGATGGCGATCACCGCCGCATCGACTCCGCCGAGGGAAAGGCTGGCGTACGTCTCGACGAGTTCGGCCATCCGATCGGTGTCGGCGATGGTCAGCGGGGCGAGTGTCATCTCGCGGCGCCCGAACGCTCGCAGGAACGCCGCCTCGGCCTGGCTGCCACGCTCACGCTCCAGCAGGTAGCAGACCTCGGCGATCACCGGCTGGGGGACCAGCCACGGGCGGCGGGCGGCCTGGAACATGGCCACACAGCGGGCGTGGTCGTGATCGTCCGCGTCGGCAGCCGCGACCAGCGGACCGGTATCAACAATGATCAACGGCGGCCGGACTGATCAACGGCGGCCGAACTCGGCACGCAGGATCTCCTCCGACCGCGCGGCCAAGTCTCCCTTGCCTGAATGCAGCATGCCGAAGAACTCCGGCACCGGACCAGCCTCGGTCTCGTCGGCTAGCTGGCTCTCCAAGAGCGCAAGGGCTTCCGCCGCCTTGTCATCGCTGAGGTCGTCAACGAGGCGATGCAGCCGCTCCCTGGTCGTCATGCCGTCAAGTGTACGGAGCCGCGGCGACCACGGGCAGCCGCTGATAGCAACGGCTGCAACCGACCCCTACCAAGAGCACCCTAAAGCAACCCGCCACGCTCGGCGCTTGTGACCGAGCTGGGCCTTCGCTAGGCCTGAAAAACGGACGGTCGGCGTCCAAGCGGCGCCGCTAGTTCGGGACCAAGAGGCCGCCGTGCCCGCTGCGTGCCCGATAAGAGGAGTGCCTGCGGGCAGTCACGGTCGCTAACAGTCAAACCAGCAAGGTCCCCGGAGGTCACGGAATCGCCAGGTCGGAGGCGGGCAGCGCCATAGAGTTCCCAAGCTGAGAGTGCGGGCTCGATTCCCCTCACCCGCTCCACTCAATACGTCAGGCCAGCGCTGTGCGGTTGTATCGGTATGACCAGCAGAGGTAGCGCGAGTGTCGTGGCACCCTGGCTGACCACCGTCCCCAACGCTCGCGTTGGGCGTCCTGGGCCAGGGCTGACACGGCGGGACGCCATCGCGGTTTCGCCGGGCCAGCAGTTGCGGATCTACGGGTACGGGTACCAGACCGCACGCTGCACCAACCACGAGCCGCCCGCCAGGCCTTTCACCGACCTCAGGGTTTTTGTGACCCAAGGTCACCGCCAGCAGGCCCTGGCTACGGTGTCGGCGAGCCAGCCGGGCGGCACCTTTGCCGTGACCATTCGCCTTCCCTCCGACCTCGAGGCCGGGCCTGCAACCGTGGAAACCTCCCAGCCGGTGGAAAGATCTCTCCACATTCACGTTGGTTAGGTGCACCCCAGCCACTACGGTGACCACGCCACGTTCTCCGATCAGGAGGGTAGAAATGACGCCGGGCTTCAGGAGCAGCGGAGTCATCCCGCAGATCGTCCAGCAGCCCGACGGTCATTGGGAACTCGTCGGCATACAAGTCAATGTCCTGCCGGTCAGCGCCGCCGACGCAGGCAACATGGACGTGGTGGCAGGGGCGATTGTCGAGACATTCAACCCCTACCCCACGACGATGAGCCCGGCTGAGATTGTCAGCGCCTTGCGTTACGCAGCCGATCAGATTGAGAGACATCTGGGTTAGGGGTG
The DNA here is from genome assembly GCA_035640715.1 of Streptosporangiaceae bacterium. GTDB lineage: Bacteria > Actinomycetota > Actinomycetes > Streptosporangiales > Streptosporangiaceae > DASQVO01. Next base: position 6,409 of record DASQVO010000028.1, on the reverse strand, counting down.
CGGGCCGGCGTTCATGCGGGTGATCCAGACCCTGCAGATCGTGCTGAGCGGCCTGCGCGCCCGAGAACACGATCCGGTCCGATAGCAGCCGCGGCCGGTGGCCCGAGCCGGATGACGTGGACCAGGGCGTGAAGCAAGTGAAAGCGGTACACCGTCAAGGCCGTAGCGGGCAAGCGGCGCCCCTACCGGCGCCGCTCGGCGACGGATCAATCCCTTCCGCGCCGACCGATGCGGTGTAGCTTGAGCGGGCAAGCGGTGGTGGCGTAGCTCAGTTGGTTAGAGCACCGTGCGCTTGCCGAAAACCTCATCCGTGCAGTTCAGGCGGCATGTTCGTACTCGTTGAGGATCCAGGCGAGGAAGGTCCGCTCGTTGGCGAGCGTGAACCGGTAGTCCGGCTCCTGCTCGTGACCGGCCGGCTCGTTCAGGGTTCATGAGTTCACAGGCCCGCCACCGCGCCGGATTCGACCGCGGGCCTTGCCTTCCCGGCCCCCACGACGCGCCGCGGATTCGACGCGCACGGGGTGCGCCACTACCGAATGGTGGAGATAGCCCAACTCGTTCCACGAACTGGACTCCGGTTGCGTGTTGCCCTGGTCGTCGGTGGCGCGCACCCGGACGGTGTGTTCGCCGGGCTCCGGATTCCAGCCGAACTGCCAGCGCACCCACACCCCCGGCGTCACCGGTGAAGTGATCAGCGCGTCCTGCCAGGGACCGTCGTCGATTTGGTACTGGACCCTCGCGACCCGGTTCTCTCCCGCGAACGCTCGTCCTCCGATCGTCTGCGGTTCCGGCCGTAGCCGCGCCGGCCAGGGCAGCTCCACCAGGCTCGTCACGGTGAGCGCAGTGATCGCCGGGCCGAGCGCGGGCTCGTCCGCGGGGAAGTCCGGTCCGATCAGCACGTAGTCCTCGGTGTTCCAGGGCACGTACAGGGCGTCTTCCGAGACTTCGATCCGGCCCAGCCACTTGATGCTGGCCGCACCCAGCCACCCGGACACCACGAGGCGGGCCGGGAATCCGTGATCGGCCGGGAGCACCTCCCCGTTCATGGCCAGCGCGACCACGGTGTCGTCGGCCCACGCCTTGGCCAGCGGCATCGGCCGGCGGGCCCGGATCTCGTCGAGCCCTTCCGGCATGACCTCGCGTGCGCCGGGTGTGATTCCGGCCGGTTCGAGCAGGTCGCGTAGCCGGACGCCGGTCCACTCGGCGGTGCTGATCGCACCGCGCCCCCATTGGGTGCCGGTGAACCGGCGCCCGATTTCCTCCCCGAACAGCACACGGCGGTTACCCGCGCACTCGATGGTACGCACCACGGAAACCAGCGGAAATCGGTTCCACAGATCGTCGTAGGTGTAGGCGATCGGTTCGCGTACCCCGTTGCCTTCGACCTGAAGTGTCCACGTCGCCGCGTCCAAGCGTGGAGTGGGCGCGTGGCTGCGGATGAAGAAGCGATCGTTCGGGGTGAGGTAGCCCGGCATGCGGTCCGGTCGGGTCCCGTAGTCCAGGCCCGTACCGGTGTCCTCCATCAGCTCCGCGGGGGTGGGTTTGACGACCTTGCGGTCTGTCTCGAAAGTAGGTGCCGTCGGGGCGCTCGTCGATCCTGTCATAAGGCCACTCTGCGCGTTGTCCCCGAGATCCAGTAGACGCCAATCCCCGATGGATGCATAACCTGGGCCTATGGCTCGGGCCTGTCTTGGGACGCCGTGGCCGTTCCGTCGCGGGTGGCTTCGGCACCCGGGTGGCGGCCGTCAGCCGGCGCTCCGCAGTGCGATGGCCAGCAAGTCACGCGCCGGGCCCCGCACATCGTGCCCGGTCGGCCAGATCGCGCGGAGCCGCCGGGTGAGATCCAGGCCGGGCACCGCCAGTCGCACCAGCGTTCCGGCGGCCAGCTCCGCCGCGACCGCGCGCACACTGAGCACCGCGGGACCGATTCCGCCCATCGCGGCCGCCTTGATCGCCGTGGTCGAGGACACCTCGAGGACCGGAGCGGCCAGGTCGGTATCGAGTTGTTCGCGCACCGCCTGTTCCCATGCCTGCCGCGTGCCGGAGCCCGGTTCCCGGCTGACCAGCGGCGTCGTGGCCAGCTCCGTGGCACACGCACGGCGCCGCCGCGCCCACTCATGGGATGGCGCGACCACCACCGCCAGCTCGTCGCGCGCGACTTCACGGGCCTGCACGCCCGCGGGTACCTTGGGCCCCTCGATGAACCCGATCTCGGCCTCCCCGGCGAGCACCTGCACGGCGACCTCGGTGGAGTTCCCGCAACTGAGCGCGGTCACCGTGTCGGGGTCGGCCGCCCGTAGCGCGATCAACCAGCGGGGCAACAGGTACTCGGCGACGGTGAGACTGGCCGCGATGCGCAGATGCGTGTGCCGCTCCACCCGCAGGGCCGCGATCCCGGCTTCGAGATCGGCGGCCCGGTCCACCACCGGCTGAGCCCAACCCGCCACCAGCTCACCGACGGTCGTCAGCCGCGCACCGCGTGCCTCCCGCTTCAGCAGGCAAACGCCGAGTTCGTGCTCCAGGTGCCGCAACCGCGCGCTTGCCGCGGGCTGCGACATCCGGTGCGCCGCCGCCGCGCGCCCGATACTCCCCAGCTCCGCCACGCTCAACAGCAGGTCGAAGCTGGTCAGATCACTAACACGCGGGGGCAGCGGCATAGGCACAGCTTATGTGTCATGCACAGCCACACACTGCGCCCACGAAACGAATCCGGCCCGAAACCAGGCTCTGGCCACCGTCGGCCCGGCTCCGGCATCAACTAGGTGTCACCCGCGCTCCTCGCCTTTCCGTCTTCGGCCCATGCCGGGTGTCAACCCCGCCAGGCAAGCGCAGCAGGGGTCAGTTCCACGGGGAAGGGGTAACCAGTGGTGAAGGTGTCGTCCCCCGCGATGGTCGCGCGCTCGGTGTACCGGCCGCGGCTGGGCAGACGAAGCTCGGTGAGTGAGGGCTTAGCCGGGTCAACAATCCAGTAAGCGGGGACGCCTAGCGCCTCATACCGGGCGCGCTTGAGCATCCGGTCCTGGGCCTCTCCACGTGGAGAGATGATCTCGACCACAAGCAGCGGGGTTGCCCGCAGCGGCCCATTGGGGTCGAAGTGGCTGCGGCGGATCACCGTCACGTCGGGCTGGAAGCTCTCCCCCGTCGACTCCACCCGCCAGTCATAGGGGGCCGGGATCACCATCATGTCGCTGGGGCAGACCGCATCCAGCGCCGTAACCAGCCGCGTCACGCACCACTGGTGCGCGCCGAACGGGGCCGGGCTCACGACCAGGCTCCCGCCGATGAGTTCCCAGCGGCGGCCGTCGTCGGGCATGGCGTCCAGGTCCGCGAACGTGAACGGCTGTGCCGGGTCCTGGGTGAGTGGTAGTGCCATCGGATGACCTCCTGCTCTGCCATTGTCATTCCCCTGCCGCAGAGATGACGAACACACGGGCGCGCACAGCAGTCAGCGTGATCCTAGCGCCAGAGAGGCGGGACGATTCACGGCGCGCGTTCCCGTTGGGGGCAGGAGAAGACCCGATGGGCAACGGCCTGTTCGACGCTCTACGGCCGTCTGAGGGCCGCGCAGACTGGCCCCGCCGGGCTCCTGCCACGGGCACGCCAGGAAGCCCGCGCACCCCACTGGCACCCCAGGACCCCGCATCCCTGCCTGTTTTCCCAGGCCACAAGCGTGACGATCAGTGCCCTCCAGAGCCGTGAGCACAGGTTCGAATCCTGCTGGGGGCGCCACCTAATGATCAGCCAATACCCGCTCTGACCAGGTAAAGCGGCTTTCGGTTGCTGTTCGTTGTTCCGCCAGAATCCGACAGCGTGTGCCACCGTCCGCCGGTTCCTGCACCTCAGGTGCACCCCAGCCAGTCAGGCTGCCGGCTCGAACCCGCCGGGTCCCGCCTTCGCCAAGCGGCAGCTCGTCGCAGCCGTGTAGACGTCACAGTCCTACGGCGCGACGAGCTGCCGCCTACGGCGTCGTCAACGACGCAGGAACGCCGGCAGCAACATGAGGAGTGCGGCGGGGACAGCCTGGGTGAACCGCATGACCACGTACCTCGCCGTCCATCCCCACGACTGCCAGGGCTCCGACCTGGTCCTGTAATCCCTGGACGGCTTCCCTGTAAACTTTGCCATGGCGACACTCCTACTCCATGAGTTAAGCCGCTTAACGCCCCCCGCTGTTCCCGCAGCGGGGGGCGTCTCTTTGTCCGCCCATTGGCGGCGTGCGCGCCATTCAACCAGCGCGCAGCCATTTTGCAAACGGCGCGCCAGGCACCCCGCGGACCGACCTGAAAGTAGACAGACCGACCGCTAAACGATAGGAAGAGATAGGCAAGGAAAGGAAGCGATGGCAAGAGATAGAAACACATGGCCGGAAACACATCACCAGATACAGCAAACCTTTTTCATCCTCCGGCCTCGCGGGCTTGAAGGACGTGGCTGGCTTTGGCGAGCTGCCCGGCGCGCCAGGGGCAGCAGCGGAGTTTGCGCAGGATGCGCCAGATCTTGAGCTGGGCGCAGGCGCGGTCGCCTGGGCTGCGTAGCCGGGCGTGGGCGCGGTTGGCGTCTTTCTGGGCGGCGGGCTTGTTCGTGCCCTTGTACGGGGTGATCACATGGCTGCCAGCCCCGCACTCCTTGTTCTCCCGTTGCGCGAGAAGATCACGAACGACTTTGCCGGTCCCGTGATTGATGCCTGGAGCTGCAGGTAGAGAACCTGGCGAAAAGACTGTCGGCGCCGCGGCTGTGCCAGCGGGCAGGGTTGCTGCGTGCGATGACGTGGTGAAGGCGCCGACGGCGTGCCGCCTTCACCGTTCCTCATAGATAGGGAGTCCTCATGCACGTCATGCTCAAGCGCGCCGCGGCCAGCGCGATCCCCGCCCTGCTCGGCCTGGCGGTTTCCCCGGCCACCGCCATGGCCGCACCTCACACCAGCCGGGCGGTCGCGGGCCCGGCGATGGGCAGCCGGGAGCTGCATGCGCGTCTAGCGCAGCGGCCAGGGTCGGGCACGATCCACAGTCACCTGGCGGGCGCCACCCGCACCGCGAAGACCACCGCGGACACCTACCGGCTCAACGGCGGCGGCATCGCCCGGCTCGCTCGCTTTACCCGGGTCCCCGGCCACGCGATCGGCGTGGGCGGGTCTGCTAGGGGGATCATCGCCTTGGGCAAAGGTGACAAATATATCGGCAACCATCTCATCACCACCGGCGGGACCGGCTACGACAATTCGGTCGGGGGCGCCGTCGGCAATGGCGTGGGCAGGACTGCTGGCTTCTCTCACTGAAGGGACATCCGTCGCGACCGGATGCCAATAACGACATCGGGCAAACGTCTCCGAAGACAACGTGCCCGGGTCCGGTACCGGACTGAACGGGTTCCCGGGCACGTACGCTGCTCGCCCACGAGCACAGTCACCTGGCCTCCGCTCAGTGAGTCTTTTCATCGGTTTTGGCTTCGCGGATTTGCAGGGCGTGGATGGCTTTGGCGAGCTGCCCGGCGCGCCAGGGACAGCAGCGGAGTTGGTGTCTGAGCTGGTTTTGGTCGATCGCCTCATCTACCAGGGGCTTCGGCATGCCCAGAGGCGACACGCCGCACTGTCACCGGACCGTGACAGGCCCGCCAAGATCAGGATGAAAAACGCTCACTGTCTCCGTATCAGCCATGACAGCTGCCCCGCAATACAAACTCACCATGGCGAAGCGCTCTTGTCACTCTGGTGAGGTGATCTGCGGGCCGAAGCAGTCCCAATATGGCCACTGGCTGGCCGACTCGGAGAGGCACGCGCGGCCTCGTTGTGCCGAATACGTGCCCAAGCAGCCTGGAGCCAATGCCAGACCCATCACCTCGGCCCAGGTCAACGGCCTGGTACGTTGCACTAGTCGGGTCGTTTACAAAACGGCTGCTTACCGCAAGCTACGCCACCCCGCGCGCCGCAGCGTCACCGAGTTCGAAGCCGACACCCGCAAGTGATCAATGAATGGAACGCCGACCCTAAGGAGTTGTCTCGGAACAAAGCGTAGGTTCCGACGGCATGTCAGGCTGGTGACCTGGGCGTCTGAGGGATCAAGCCAACGCTTTATTCGTCTGCGAGCCCTAGGTTGTTCGCGTTGGACCAAGACCGCCGGCGAGATCCTCCACACCCTCGCCGCTACTGCCGACGAACTAGCAACTCAGGGCACAAGCTGTTCAACAGAGTTCTATGGTCCAGACTCCGGTATTGTCCGGGTTCTGTTGCTGGGTGAACTGGCCCGTCATTCCCATGAACGCGCGGGTGCCGCCGACGATCGCAGCGGGCTGTGTCTCGTTGATCGGGACGCCCTGGGCGTAGATGTCTCCTTCGCTGAGGCGGATGATTCCCTGGCAGAGGAAATGCGTGACGACGGCCACGCAGCTGAAGTCGGCACTGCCTCGCCTGTGG